>NZ_CAJPHP010000014.1:0-214866 GCF_905339975.1 Burkholderia sp. BCC1999
GCCGGGCGACCGTACTTACAGCAGGCGCCAAACAGCCTTCGGATACCCGCCGTGGCGCAGCCCGATCAGCGGTTCTTGAACTCCGGCTTGCGCTTCTCGACGAATGCCGCCATCCCTTCCTTCTGATCTTCGGTCGCGAACAGCGAATGGAACAACCGACGCTCGAAGTGGACACCCTCGGCCAGCGTCGTCTCGTATGCCCGGTTCACCGACTCCTTGACCATCATGATCGCCGGCAGCGAGAACTCGGCAATCGTCGCCGCAGCAGCAAGCGCCTCGTCGAGCAACTTGTCGGCCGGCAGTACGCGCGACACGAGCCCGGCACGCTCGGCTTCGGCGGCGTCCATGAAACGTGCGGTCAGACACATGTCCATCGCCTTCGCTTTCGACACCGCGCGCGGCAGCCGCTGCGTGCCGCCAGCACCCGGCATGATGCCCAGCTTGATCTCAGGCTGACCGAACTTGGCCGTATCCGCCGCGAAGATGATGTCGCACATCATTGCGAGCTCGCAGCCGCCGCCCAGCGCAAAGCCCGAAACCGCCGCAATGATCGGCTTGCGGATCTCGCGGACCGTCTCCCAGTTGCGCGTGATGTAGTCGCCCCGGTAAACATCCATATAGGAGTAGGTCGCCATCATGCCGATGTCCGCGCCGGCCGCGAATGCCTTCTCGCTCCCCGTGACGACGATCGCGCCAATGTTGTCGTCCGCATCGAACGCCTTCAGCGCGGCGCCCAACTCGTCCATCAGCGCATCGTTCAGCGCATTCAGCGCCTTCGGGCGGTTCAGCGTAACCAGCCCGACACGCCCCCGGGTCTCCACCAGGATGTTCTCGTAAGCCATCTATTTCTCCTCGATCAATGAAATGAGAAACGCCTCGCACATGCGAATAGTTTGATGCTACCATTCTCCGACCAACCGGTCGGTTAATTAATCGATCCAACCCCTCTCAACGTCCATCAGGCCGCCGCCATGACCCATGCACTGTTCACGAAGCACGAAGACACGCTGAAACACGCACTCGCCGCCATCGAGAGCCGCGGGTACTGGAGCCCGTTCGCCGAAATGCCGAGCCCCAAAGTGTACGGGGAAAGCGCGAACGCCGATGGCGAGGCCGCGTTCAAGTCGCACCTCGACAGCACGTTCGAGCTCGACCAGCCGGCTTCCGGTGAAACGGTCGGCGCGGAGCAGTCGCCGTACGGCATCGCGCTCGGCATCCGGTATCCGAAATCGACGCCCGACACACTGATCGCCGCCGCGGCCGCCGCGCAACGCACGTGGCGTGAAGCCGGCCCGAGCGCCTGGGTCGGCGTCAGCCTCGAAATCCTCGCGCGTCTGAACCGTGCGAGCTTCGAGATCGCGTACAGCGTGATGCACACCACCGGGCAGGCATTCATGATGGCGTTCCAGGCCGGCGGCCCGCACGCGCAGGATCGCGCGCTCGAGGCAGTCGCCTATGCGTGGGACGAACTGCGCCGCATCCCCGCCGACGCGCACTGGGAAAAGCCGCAAGGCAAGAACCCGCCGCTCGCGATGCACAAGCGCTACACGATCGTCCCGCGCGGCACGGGGCTTGTGCTTGGCTGCTGCACGTTCCCGACCTGGAACGGATACCCGGGCCTGTTCGCCGACCTGGCAACCGGCAACACCGTGATCGTCAAACCGCATCCGGGTGCGATCCTGCCGCTCGCGATCACGGTCCGGATCGCTCGCGACGTGCTGCGCGAGGCCGGGTTCGATCCGAACGTCGTCACGCTCCTCGCGACCGAGCCCAACGACGGCGCCCTCGTTCAGGATCTCGCACTGCGCCCCGAGATCAAGCTGATCGACTTCACCGGCAGCACGCAGAACGGTACGTGGCTCGAACGCCACGCCCATCAGGCACAGGTCTACACCGAGAAGGCTGGCGTCAACCAGATCGTGATCGACTCGACCGACGACCTGAAGGCCGCCGCCAAGAACATCGCGTTCTCGCTGGCGCTGTACTCCGGCCAGATGTGCACGGCGCCGCAGAACATCTACGTGCCGCGCGACGGTATCCGGACGGCGGACGGTCATGCGAGCTTCGACGAAGTCGCACAGGCCATCGCCGTTTCCGTGCAAAAACTCACCGGCGACCCGGCACGCTCGGTCGAACTGATCGGCGCGATCCAGAACGAAGGTGTGACCGCACGTATCGACGACGCCCGCCAGCTCGGCCGCGTGCTCGCCGACAGCCTGACCCTCCAGCACCCCGCCTTCCCCGATGCCCGCGTGCGCACGCCGCTCGTGCTGCAACTCGACGTGGCCGATCGCGCGAAATTCACGCAGGAGTGGTTCGGCCCGATCTCGTTCGTGATCGCGACCGACTCAACCGCGCAGTCGCTTGATCTCGTCGGGGAAATTGCGGCAGAACATGGCGCGCTGACGCTTTCTGTCTATAGCACCGACGGCGCAATCGTCGATGCCGCGCACGACGCAGCGGTACGCGGCGGTGTCGCGCTGTCGATCAACCTGACAGGCGCTGTATTCGTCAACCAGTCGGCCGCGTTCTCCGATTTCCACGGCACCGGCGCAAACCCGGCGGCCAACGCGGCGCTGGCCGACCCGGCGTTCGTCGCCAACCGCTTCCGTGTGGTGCAAAGCCGCGTCCATGTTGCCCCGAAGGCGGTCCCCGCGGAAGCTGGCCAGACGGCATAACCCGAATGGCCGACGTGCAAACGCCGCCACGTTCTCTACCATGAACGAATCCGCCACCCGGCGGGTTCGTTGCTCATCGATACGCCCATGACAGACGCCTACATCTGCGACGCGATTCGCACCCCCATCGGCCGCTACGGCGGTGCCCTGAAAGACGTCCGCGCCGACGACCTCGGCGCGGTGCCGCTCAAGGCGCTCATCGAGCGCAACCGGAACGTCGACTGGTCAGCGATCGACGACGTGATCTACGGCTGTGCGAACCAGGCCGGCGAGGACAACCGCAACGTCGCGCGCATGTCGGCGCTGCTCGCGGGCCTGCCGACCGACGTGCCGGGCACGACGCTGAACCGGCTGTGCGGCTCCGGGATGGACGCGGTCGGCACGGCCGCACGCGCGATCAAGTCGGGCGAAGCCGCGCTGATGGTCGCAGGCGGCGTCGAGAGCATGACGCGCGCGCCGTTCGTGATGGGCAAGGCCGCCAGCGCGTTCGCGCGCCAGGCCGACATCTTCGATACGACGATCGGCTGGCGCTTCGTCAATCCGCTGATGAAACAGCTGTACGGCGTCGATTCGATGCCGGAGACGGCCGAGAACGTCGCGGTCGACTACAACATCAGCCGAGCCGACCAGGATCTGTTCGCACTGCGCAGCCAGCAGAAGGCTGCACGCGCGCAGCAGGACGGCACGCTTGCCGACGAGATCGTCGCGGTCACGATTCCGCAGAAGAAAGGTGACGCCATCGTCGTGTCGCGCGACGAACATCCGCGCGAGACGTCCCTCGAAGCGCTCGCGAAGCTGAAGGGTGTCGTGCGTCCGGACGGCTCGGTGACGGCCGGCAATGCATCGGGCGTCAACGACGGCGCATGTGCGTTGTTGCTCGCCAATGCACAAGCAGCCGACCAGTATGGTCTGCGTCGCCGCGCGCGCGTTGTCGGCATGGCGACCGCCGGTGTGGAACCGCGCGTGATGGGCATCGGCCCCGCGCCGGCCACGCAAAAGCTGCTGCGCCAGCTCGGCATGACCATCGACCAGTTCGACGTGATCGAGTTGAACGAGGCGTTCGCGTCGCAGGGCCTCGCGGTGCTGCGCATGCTCGGCGTCGCCGACGACGACCCTCGCGTGAACCCGAACGGCGGCGCCATTGCGCTGGGCCATCCGCTCGGCGCTTCCGGCGCTCGTCTCGTGACCACGGCACTCCATCAACTCGAACGTACGGGCGGCCGCTTTGCGCTCTGTACGATGTGCATCGGCGTCGGCCAGGGCATCGCCCTCGCGATCGAACGCGTGTAACCGACGCGCCGCGCGCCTATAACGAAGTCATGAAGGAGACACTGCATGTCCTATCAGGCGATTCAGCTGGATATCGATCAGGCCGCGCGCGTGGCCACGATCACCCTCAACCGCCCCGACAAGCTGAACAGCTTCACGCGGGCGATGCATCGCGAACTGCAGTCGGCGCTCGATGAAGTCGAAGCGGCCGGCGCACGCGCGCTGATTCTGACGGGTGCGGGGCGCGGCTTCTGCGCGGGCCAGGACCTGGCCGACCTCGACTTCACGCCGGGCGCGTCCACCGACCTCGGCACGCTGATCGACGAGCACTTCAATCCGCTGATCCGCCGCCTGCAGCGTCTGCCGATTCCGGTGATCGCCGCCGTCAACGGCACGGCGGCCGGCGCCGGCGCGAATCTCGCGCTCGCGTGCGATCTCGTGTTCGCTGCCCGTTCGAGCAGTTTCATCCAGGCCTTCGTCAAGATCGGGCTCGTACCGGATTCGGGCGGCACGTGGTTCCTGCCGCAGCGCGTCGGCATGGCGCGTGCGCTGGGGCTCGCACTGACCGGCGACAAGCTCGGTGCCGAACAGGCCGAGCAATGGGGCTTGATCTGGCGTGCAGTCGACGACGACGCGCTCGTCGCGACCGTCCGTCAACTCGCCACCCAACTCGCGCAACAGCCGACGCTCGCCATCGCATCGATCAAGCAATCGATGCGCGACAGCGTCACGAACACGCTCGACCAGCAACTCGACCTGGAACGCGACCTTCAGCGCGAGCTCGGTCAGTCGCACGACTATGCGGAAGGCGTGAAGGCATTCATCGAGAAGCGCGCGCCGCGCTTCGAGGGGCGTTGACATGACGAACGCCACCGACACGCTCGAACCCGATTCGCTGGCGCGCGCCACGGCGCAGGCCATGTACGACGCAGATGCGTGCAGCCGCGCGTTCGGCATGGAAATCGCCGAAGTACGCGCCGGCTACGCCCGCCTGCAGATGCGCGTACGGCCCGAATTCCTGAACGGACACCAGACCTGTCACGGCGGCATCATCTTCACGCTCGCCGATTCGACCTTCGCGTTCGCGTGCAACTCGTACAACCTGAACACGGTCGCAGCCGGCTGCTCGATCGAATTCCTGCGCCCAGTGCACGGCAACGACATGTTGACGGCCGAGGCGATCGAACAGGCGCGCGCCGGCCGCCACGGCATTTACGACATCCGCGTCACGAACCAGACCGGTGAAACGGTCGCGATGTTTCGCGGCAAATCCGCCCAGATCAAGGGCACGGTCATCCCGGAAGACCGCTGACGCCGACGGTTCGCACATAACAAACACTGGAGACAGGCATGACTACCCCGCTACCGCTCGAGCCGATCGAGACCGCCTCGCGCGACGAGCTGATCGCACTGCAGCTCGAACGCCTCAAGTGGTCGCTCCGGCATGCGTATGACCACTCGCCCGTCTATCGTCGCAAGTTCGACGACGCGGGCGTGCATCCGGACGACCTGAAGACGCTCGCCGACCTGTCTCGCTTCCCGTTCACGACGAAAGGCGACCTGCGCGACAGCTATCCGTTCGGGATGTTCGCCGTGCCGCAGGATCAGATCTCGCGCATCCATGCGTCATCGGGCACGACCGGCAAGCCGACAGTCGTCGGCTATACGGCCCGCGACATCGACACGTGGGCGAATCTCGTCGCGCGCTCGATCCGCGCTGCCGGCGCGCGCCGCGGCGACAAGGTGCACGTCAGCTACGGCTACGGCCTGTTCACGGGCGGGCTCGGTGCACATTACGGCGCCGAACGCGCAGGGCTGACCGTGATCCCGTTCGGCGGCGGCCAGACCGAAAAGCAGGTCCAGCTGATCCAGGATTTCCGGCCCGACATCATCATGGTCACGCCGAGCTACATGCTGTCGATCGCCGACGAAATCGAGCGCCAGGGCCTCGATCCCGTGCAGAGCTCGCTGCGTATCGGCATCTTCGGCGCGGAGCCCTGGACCAACGACATGCGCGTCGCGATCGAACAGCGGATGGGCATCGATGCGGTCGACATCTACGGACTGTCTGAAGTGATGGGCCCCGGCGTCGCGTCCGAATGCGTCGAGACCAAGGACGGCCCGACCATCTGGGAAGACCACTTCTATCCGGAAATCATCGACCCGGAAACCGGCGAAGTGCTGCCGGACGGCGAACTCGGCGAGCTCGTGTTCACGTCGCTGACCAAGGAAGCGCTGCCGATCATCCGCTATCGAACCCGCGACCTCACGCGCCTGTTGCCCGGCACCGCCCGCACGATGCGCCGGATGGAGAAAATCACCGGCCGCTCGGACGACATGATGATCGTGCGCGGCGTCAACGTGTTCCCGACGCAAATCGAGGAGCAGTTGCTCAAGCAGCGCGCGCTCGCGCCGCACTATCAGATCGTACTGACGAAGGAAGGCCCGCTCGACGTGCTGACGCTCAACGTCGAGCCGTGTCCCGACTCCGCGCCCGATACGGCGGCGATCCACGCGGCAAAGCAGGCGCTCGCGTACGACATCAAGTCGCTGATCGGTGTGACGGCCGTGATCAACGTGCTGCCCGTGAACGGGATCGAGCGCTCGGTCGGCAAGGCGCGCCGCGTCGTGGACAAGCGCAAGGGATAAAGCCAGGCGCAGCCTGTCAGCAATGTGGCGCAGCCATCGCCCCGCGCCAAAAAGAAACAGCCCGATCGGCCCAAACCGATCGGGCTGTTTCGTCTCGGGCACGGCCCGTCAAATCGAGTCACGTCACGTCAGGCATTCCGCACGGAACACCCGCGCCGCTGCGCATCACGAATTCGGGAACAGCAGCCACATCCGGCCGACCTGCTTCATCCGGCCGGCCTGATCACCGGCGTCGTCGCCGAGCCCCCAGAAATAGTCGGCGCGCACGCCACCCTTGATGGCCGAGCCCGTATCCTGCGCGAACACGAGCCGGTTCATCGGTGTATTCGTCAGCGGACGCGTAGTCTGCAGGAACACGGGCGTGCCGAGCGGGATCGCCGACGGGTCGACCGCGATCGAACGCTCCGGTGTCAGCGGCACGCCTAGCGCGCCGATCGGGCCGTCCGCGCCGCCGTGCGGCGCATCTTCCTTGGTCGGCATGTCGCGGAAGAACACGAACCGCGGATTCGTGTCGAGCAATGCGTCGACGCGGGTCGGGTTCGCCTTCGCCCATGCCTTGATGCCCTGCATCGTTGCCTGGGCGGGCGTCAGCTCGCCGCGATCGAGCAGCCACTTGCCGATCGACCGGTACGGCTGGTTGTTGGTACCGCCGAAGCCGACCCGCATCACCGAGCCGTCGTCGAGCAGCACGCGTCCCGAGCCCTGCACCTGCAGGAAGAACGCCTCGATCGGATCGTCGACCCACACGAGTTCGTTGCCGCTCAGGATGCCGGCTCGCTCGAGCTGCGCGCGTACCGGCAGCGCGGCACCCGCGCGATAGCCGGACGGCCAGCGATAGAGCGCGTACTGATACGGGCCGCGGCGCACGCGCGAACCGTGCAGCAGCGGCTCGTAATAGCCGGTCACGAGCCCGTCGAGCGTCCCGTCGGTGTTCGCGAGCTGGAACGGTGTGAAATAGGTTTCGAAGAAAGTGCGTGCGCTGCTGACGTCGAGCTCGTCGAGCCGGTCGGCGGCCGCGCAGGCACGCGCCCACGCCGGCTGGCGCGCGAGCCGCGCGCAGTTCTGCCGCAACGCGGCCGTCGCGCCGATCAGCGAATCGTCCTGCCAGCCCGGCACCTGCTGCCACGCGACCGGCGTGAGCCGCTTCGCGGCGATCTGCCCCGGCACGATCGCCGCGCCGGTCGGCGGCTTCAGCGACGACGTCCGCGTCGGCGCGCTGCCGCACGCGGCAAGCAGCGCCGCCGCCGCGGCCGCTACCACCCACCCGGCCAACCGGGGCCCAAACCACATACAATGTCCGTTCTTGATGGAAACCGCCATGTCAGATTTTCTCGACCAATATCCGATGCTCATCTTCGCGCTCGAAGCCTTCGTAGCGCTTGCCCTGCTGATCTTCATCGTCGTGTGGACGTCGTCGGGCAGAAAGAAGCACACCCGCGGCAACAACGACCGCCAGCCGCGCTGACGCGCTTCGCACGCTCAATGCAGCGTGCGCGGCATGTGCAGCGCGAACTCGTCGACCGGCGCCTCGAAACGTTCGCCGTCTTCCGCCACGCAGAAGTACGCGCCCCGCATCGTGCCGACCGGCGTCGCGATCACGGCCCAGCTCGTGTATTCGAAGTGCTCGCCCGGCTGCAGCAGCGGCTGGTGCCCGACGACGCCGAGCCCCTTCACTTCCTGCACGTGGTTCTCGCTGTCCGTGATGATCCAGTGACGCGCGATCAGTTGCGCCGCGACCTGTCCCGTGTTGCGGATCGTCAGCGTGTACGCGAATGCATATTGACGGCGATCGGGGTCGGATTGTTCCGGCAAGTAGCTGGTTTTCACCGAAACGGTGAACTGATACTGACTCATGATGTTTCCGGTGGAAGGTGACTGTCCGTGCCGGCATGGGCAACGGGGCCGCGGGCGTGCCGCATTGGTTCGGCATTCTATGCGCAATCGGGCCTCGGCCGCACGGCCCGCCGCCGCGTACCGGGTCGCCGGACGGTAGAATGACGGTTTTGCGCCGCAACGTCCCCGCTCCCCTGCCATGACCCAATTTCGTATCGCTCCCAGCATCCTGTCGGCCGATTTCGCGCGGCTCGGCGAAGAAGTCCGCAACGTCGTCGCCGCCGGCGCCGACTGGATCCACTTCGACGTGATGGACAACCATTATGTGCCGAACCTGACGATCGGCCCGCTCGTGTGCGAAGCGATCCGCCCGCACGTGCAGGTGCCGATCGACGTGCACCTGATGGTGCGCCCAGTCGACCGGATCGTGCCCGATTTCGCGAAGGCCGGTGCGAACCTGATCAGCTTCCACCCGGAAGGCTCCGATCACATCGACCGCACGCTGTCGCTGATCCGCGACCACGGCTGCAAGGCCGGCCTCGTGTTCAACCCGGCCACGCCGCTGAACTACCTCGACCACGTGATGGATCGCCTCGACTTCGTGCTGCTGATGTCGGTCAACCCGGGCTTCGGCGGCCAGTCGTTCATTCCGGAAACGCTGAACAAGCTGCGCGAAGCGCGCGCACGCATCGACGCCTATACCGAACGCACGGGCCGCGAGATCCTGCTCGAGGTCGACGGCGGCGTGAAGACCGACAACATCGCGGAAATCGCGGCGGCCGGCGCCGACACGTTCGTCGCGGGTTCGGCGATCTTCGGCAAGCCCGACTACCGCAAGGTGATCGACGAGATGCGCGCGGCGCTCGCCACCGTCGAGCGGAGCTGACACCGTGGCCGATTCGTCGCTTGCCGGCCATGCGCCGGCCGGGGCTGCCGTGGACGCTGCCCCGATCCGCTTCACCGCGCCGCGCATCGAAGCCGCGCTGATCGACCTCGACGGCACGATGGTCGACACGGCCGACGATTTCACGGCCGGCCTGAACGGGATGCTCGCGCAGCTCGGCGCGCCGGCCACGTCGCGCGACGAGGTGATCGGCTACGTCGGCAAGGGCTCCGAACACCTGATCCAGAGCGTGCTGAAGCCGCGCTTCCCGGCCGACGAAGCGCACGCGCGCTTCGACGATGCGCTGGCGATCTACCAGACCGAATACGCGAAGATCAACGGCCGCCATGCGCGCCTCTATCCGGAGGTGGCCGCCGGCCTCGAAGCGCTGCGCGCGGCCGGCATCCGGCTCGCGTGCGTGACGAACAAGCCGCACCGCTTCGCGGTCGAGCTGCTCGAGCAATACGGGCTGGCCGATCGCTTCGGCATCGTGCTGGGCGGCGACAGCGTCGCGCGCAAGAAGCCCGATCCGCTGCCGATGCTGACGGCCTGCGATGCGCTCGGCGTCGCACCGGACGCGGCGGTCGCGATCGGCGACTCGGAAAACGATGCGCTGGCAGGCCGCGCGGCCGGGATGGCGACGCTGACGGTGCCGTACGGCTACAACCACGGCAACGCTATACAAACGATAAATTCGGATGGTATAGTCGATTCGTTGCTGGTCGCAGCTCGCGCGATCACCGCGCACAATGCCGGCCGGCCAACCCTCTGATCATTTCTTCCATCTGCATGTTTCTGAATAAAAAACGGAGTCTGAGCAGCATCGACCGGGGAGCCTGGCCCTGGCGTCGCTGGTCGCGCTAACCTCTTCGATGAGGTACGCTGAAGCACGTCTTCAGCGCCGTTTTTTATCTCGCTGCGCATCCGCGCGCCGATCGTCGCACCACCTCGAGTTCTACCGCGTCCGAACGCTTGCGTTCAGGCTCGGCCGCAGGCTCGCGACGTTCACGCCCGGAGTGCCGGCCGGCAACAGGCACTTCTCGATCGACCGCCCTTTCGCCGACGGCAACCTGCGCAGCGTCAAGTGATCCCTGGCGCACGCGCCGCTCGTCCCGAACAGGACCGGAACATGACCGAACTCGAATTTCAATCGCTCGCGAACGAAGGCTACAACCGCATCCCGCTGATCGCGGAAGCCCTCGCCGATCTCGAAACGCCGCTGTCCCTCTACCTGAAGCTGGCCCAGCCCGAACGCGCGGGCGCCAACTCGTTCCTGCTCGAATCGGTGGTCGGCGGCGAACGCTTCGGCCGCTACTCGTTCATCGGCCTGCCGGCCCGCACGCTCGTACGCACCCGCAACGGCGTGTCGGAAGTCGTGCGCGACGGCAAGGTCGTCGAGACGCACGACGGCGACCCGTTCCAGTTCATCGAATCGTTCCAGGCGCGCTTCAAGGTCGCGCAGCGCCCGGGCCTGCCGCGCTTCTGCGGCGGTCTCGCCGGCTACTTCGGCTACGACGCGGTGCGCTATATCGAGAAGAAGCTCGCGAACACCGCGCCGCGCGACGATCTCGGCCTGCCCGACATCCAGTTGCTGCTGACCGAGGAAGTCGCGGTCATCGACAACCTCGCCGGCAAGCTGTACCTGATCATCTACGCGGACCCGAGCCAGCCCGAAGCCTACGCGAAGGCGAAACAGCGCCTGCGTGAACTGAAGCAGCGCCTGCGCACGACCGTGCAGCCGCCCGTCACGTCGGCGAGCGTGCGTACCGAGACGTTCCGCGAATTCAAGAAGGACGACTACCTCGCCGCCGTGCGCCAGGCGAAGGAATACATCGCGGCCGGCGAACTGATGCAGATCCAGGTCG
Source organism: Burkholderia sp. BCC1999 (assembly GCF_905339975.1). Classification (NCBI taxonomy): domain Bacteria; kingdom Pseudomonadati; phylum Pseudomonadota; class Betaproteobacteria; order Burkholderiales; family Burkholderiaceae; genus Burkholderia; species Burkholderia sp. BCC1999. Next base: position 11,178 of record NZ_CAJPHP010000014.1, read on the forward strand.
GCCAGCGGCTGACGAAGCCGTACCGCGACAATCCGCTGTCGCTGTATCGTGCGCTGCGTTCGCTGAACCCGTCGCCGTACATGTATTACTACAACTTCGGCGATTTCCACGTGGTCGGCGCGTCGCCGGAAATCCTCGTGCGCCAGGAAAAGCGCGGCGAAGACCAGATCGTCACGATCCGCCCGCTCGCCGGCACGCGCCCGCGCGGCAACACGCCCGAGCGCGACGCGGAACTCGCAACCGAGCTGCTCAACGATCCGAAGGAAATCGCCGAGCACGTGATGCTGATCGACCTCGCGCGCAACGACGTCGGCCGTATCGCGGAAATCGGCTCGGTGCAGGTGACCGACAAGATGGTCATCGAGAAGTACTCGCACGTACAGCACATCGTCAGCTCGGTCGAAGGCAAGCTGAAGCCCGGCATGACGAACTACGACGTGCTGCGCGCGACGTTCCCGGCCGGCACGCTGTCCGGCGCGCCGAAGGTGCGCGCGATGGAACTGATCGACGAGCTCGAGCCCGTCAAGCGCGGGCTGTACGGCGGTGCGGTCGGCTACCTGTCGTTCTCGGGCGAGATGGATCTCGCGATCGCGATCCGCACGGGGCTGATCCACAACGGCAACCTGTATGTGCAAGCGGCGGCCGGCGTCGTCGCGGATTCGGTGCCCGAATCCGAATGGCAAGAGACCGAGAACAAGGCGCGCGCAGTGCTGCGTGCGGCCGAACAGGTCCAGGACGGCCTCGATAGCGACTTCTGACCGGAGACTGACCATGCTGCTCATGATCGACAACTACGACTCGTTTACCTACAACCTGGTCCAGTACTTCGGCGAACTCGGCGAGGACGTACGTACCTACCGCAACGACGAAATCACGCTCGACGAGATCGCGCGCCTGAATCCCGACGCGATCTGCCTGTCGCCCGGCCCGAGCAATCCGCAACACGCGGGCATCACGCTCGACGTGCTGCGCGAATTTTCGGGCAAGAAGCCGATCCTCGGCGTCTGCCTCGGCCATCAGGCGATCGGTGAAGCGTTCGGCGGCCGCGTCGTGCGTGCGGCGACCATCATGCACGGCAAGGTGAGCCGGATCGAAACCGACTGCCGGGGCGTGTTCGCCGACCTGCCGAAGCACTTCGACGTCACGCGCTACCACTCGCTCGCGATCGAGCGCGAATCGCTGCCCGACTGCCTCGAGGTGTCCGCGTGGACCGACGACGGCGAAATCATGGGCGTGCGTCACAAGACGCTGCCGATCGAGGGCGTGCAGTTCCACCCGGAATCGATCCTGTCCGAGCATGGCCATGCGCTGCTCGAGAATTTCCTGAAGCTGGCCCGTGCCGCGGCCGCGCAAGCCGCCTGACGGGAGCCTCACGATGACGATTACCCCGCAGGAAGCGCTGCAGCGCACGATCGAACACCGCGAGATCTTCCACGACGAAATGCTGCACCTGATGCGGCTCATCATGCGCGGCGACCTGTCGCCCGTGATGGCGGCCGCGATCATCACCGGGCTGCGCGTGAAGAAGGAGACGATCGGCGAGATCGCCGCCGCCGCGACCGTGATGCGCGAATTCGCGAACCACGTCGAGGTGCAGGACAACTCGAACTTCGTCGACATCGTCGGCACCGGCGGCGACGGCTCGCATACGTTCAACATCTCGACCGCGTCGATGTTCGTCACGGCCGCGGCCGGCGCGAAGGTCGCGAAGCACGGCAACCGCGGCGTGTCGAGCAAGTCCGGCAGCGCCGACGTGCTCGAGGCGCTCGGCGTGAACATCGACCTGCAGTCGGAGCAGGTCGCCGCGTCGATCGCCGAAACGGGCATGGGCTTCATGTTCGCGCCGAACCATCATCCGGCGATGAAGAACATCGCGGCCGTGCGCCGCGAGCTCGGCGTGCGCACGATCTTCAACATCCTCGGCCCGCTGACCAATCCGGCCGGTGCGCCGAACCAGCTGATGGGCGTGTTCCACCCCGACCTCGTCGGCATCCAGGTGCGTGTGATGCAGCGTCTCGGTGCGCAGCACGTGCTCGTCGTGTACGGCAAGGACGGGATGGACGAGGTTTCGCTCGGCGCGGCGACGCTCGTCGGCGAATTGCGCGACGGCAAGGTGCACGAATATGAGATCCATCCGGAGGACTTCGGCCTGCAGATGGTGTCGAACCGCACGCTGAAGGTGGAAAATGCCGACGAATCGCGCAAGATGCTGCTCGGCGCGCTGGACAATCAGCCGGGCGTCGCGCGCGAGATCGTCACGCTGAACGCGGGCACCGCGCTCTATGCGGCAAACGTCGCCGAATCGATCGCGGATGGCATCCAGCTCGCCCGCGAAGCGATCGCGAGCGGCAAGGCCCGCGCGAAGGTCGACGAACTCGTGCGCTTCACGCAGCAGTTCAAGCGCTGACACCCCTTACGAATCAAGCAGGAATCCACATGAGCGACATTCTCGACCGAATCATCGCCGTCAAGCGCGAAGAAGTCGCGGCGGCCATGCGCAGCGCGCCGCTCGAGGCACTGAAGCTGGACGCCTCGGCGCGCGACCTGCGCGACTTCGTCGGCGCACTGCGCGCGAAGCACGCGGCCGGCCACGCGGCCGTGATTTCCGAAATCAAGAAGGCCAGCCCGTCGAAGGGCGTGCTGCGCGAGCATTTCGTGCCGGCCGACATCGCGCGTTCGTATGCGGCTCACGGCGCCGCGTGCCTGTCGGTGCTGACCGATGAGCAGTTCTTCCAGGGCAGCGTCCGCTACCTCGAAGAAGCGCGCGCTGCCTGCACGCTGCCCGTGCTGCGCAAGGACTTCATCGTCGACGCGTACCAGATCATGGAAGCCCGCGCGATGGGCGCCGACGCGATCCTCTTGATCGCCGCCGCGCTCGACACGCCGCTGATGCAGGATCTCGAAGCGTATGCGCATTCGCTCGGCCTCGCGGTGCTGGTCGAAGTGCACGACCGCAACGAGATGGAACAGGCGCTGACGCTCAAGACGCCGCTGCTCGGCATCAACAACCGCAACCTGCGCACGTTCGAGACGTCGATCCAGACCACGCTCGACATGCTCGACATGATTCCGGCGGACCGCATCGTCGTGACCGAATCGGGCATCCTGGCGCGCACCGATGTCGACACGATGCGCGCGGCGAACGTGAACACGTTCCTCGTCGGCGAAGCATTCATGCGCGCCGAGCAGCCGGGCGAGGAACTCGCACGGATGTTCTTCTGATGGCGATCGAAAAGGAAATCAAGCTCGCGCTGCCGGCTGGTCAGGCCGACGACGCGCGACGCTTCTTCGAGACGCTGACCGGCGAACCCGGTCACGACATCACACTCGCGAACGTCTACTACGACACGCCCGATCTCGCGCTGGCACGCTCGAAAAGCGCGGTGCGCGTGCGTCGCGCGCCGCAGGGCTGGCTGCAGACGTTCAAGACGGTCGGCAGCGCGGAAGGCGGCCTGCATCGCCGTCACGAATGGGAACTGCCGGTCGCGGGCGACGCACTCGAAATCGACGCGCTCGTCGCGGCCTGCGACGTGCCGGAAGCCGCCGCCGCGCTGAATGACGCGGCCGGCGCACTGCATGCGCTGTTCCGAACGGATTTTTCGCGTACGCTGTGGCGCATCGCAATCGGCGGCGCGACCGTCGAAGCCGCGGTGGACCTCGGCGAGATCGTCGTCCAGGCGGAAAACGAAACGCGCCGCGAACCGATCAGCGAAATCGAACTCGAACTGATCGACGGCCCGGAAGCGGCGCTCGCGACGCTCGCCGCCGAACTGCAGCAGGCGCTGCCGGGTCTCGCTCCCGAAAACATCAGCAAGGCGCAGCGCGGCTACCGGCTGCGCGCGCAATAAACACGCATCACGCATGGCAACCCGCAAGACTTCCCGCGCGCCGCAACAGGCGTCGCTGTTCGACGATCCCGTGCCGGAAACGGCACCGTTCGATATTCCTTCCGCGGCTTCCGAGCCGCCCGCGGCCGGGCGCAAACCCGCGAAGAAAACCGCCGCACCGGCTGCGGCCGCCGCGGCACCGCAGCCCGCAACCGCTGACGTTCCGCATCTCGCCGCGCAATTCGACGCGCTGCCGACGGTCTGGCGCGACGTGCTGAAACCGTTCACCGACAGCGACGCGTACGCGCCGCTGTGCCGCTTCGTCGACGACGAGCGCGCAGCCGGCAAGACAGTCTACCCGACCGACGTGTTCCGCGCGCTGCGCCTGACGAGCCCGGACGACGTGAAGATCGTGATCCTCGGCCAGGATCCGTACCACGGCGACGATCGCGGCACGCCGCAGGCGCACGGCCTCGCGTTCTCGGTGCCGCCGGCCGTCCGCACGCCGCCGTCGCTGCGCAACATCTTCAAGGAAATCGCCGCGAACTTCGGTCACGACACGCCGCGTCACGGCTGTCTCGACACGTGGGCGCGCCAGGGCGTGCTGCTGCTCAACACCGTGCTGACGGTTGAGCGCGGCGCGGCCGCGAGCCACGCGAAGCGCGGCTGGGAGCAATGCACGGACACGCTGATCCGTGAGCTCGCCGGCCGTCATCGCGGGCTCGTCTTCATGCTGTGGGGCGCGCACGCACAGGCGAAGCGCGCGCTGTTCGACGCGAGCGCGCATTGCGTGCTCGAGGCGCCGCATCCGTCGCCATTGTCCGCGCACCGCGGCTTCCTCGGCTGCCGCCATTTCGCGCTCGCGAACGACTATCTGGTCGACGCCGGCCGCGAACCGATCGACTGGCGCCTGCCGGAAGTGGCCGAAACGCTCGCGTAACGCACCGCGCCGGGCCCTTCGAGCCGGCGGTCGGCCGGCATAAAAAAACGCCGCGCCCCTTTTGGGGACGCGGCGCTTTTTTTGGGCGATGCAGCAGGTGCGTCGCACCCGCATCGACCTTCCTTACGCAGCGGCGATCGCTTCGCGCGCGCTGGCCAGCGCGGCGCTTTGCGCATCCGGGCCGAGGTTCAGGCCTTCAGCGTGAATGAAGTTCACGTCGGTCAAGCCGATGAAACCGAGGAACGAGCGCAGGTACGGCGTCTGGCTGTCGTTCGGCGTACCCAGGTACTTGCCGCCGCGAGCCGTCACGACGTGAACCTTCTTGCCCTTGATCAGGCCTTCCGGACCGTTTTCGGTGTAGCGGAACGTGACGCCTGCGCGGGCGATCCAGTCGAAGTACGTCTTCAGTTGCGACGAGACGCCGAAGTTGTACATCGGTGCGCCGATCACGATGATGTCGGCGGCTTGCAGTTCGGCGATCAGTGCATCGCTCTTCGCGACGATCGCATTCTGCTCCGCGGTGCGGTTTTCGGCCGGCGTGAAGAACGCGCCGAGCACCGATTCGTCGAGGTGCGGCAGCGCATCGGCCAGCAGGTCGCGAACCACGACCTTCGCGCCGGCGTTCGATTGTTGCAGCTTTGCCGTCAGTTCGTTAGCCAACAGCGTGGATTGCGCACCTTGCGAACGTGCGGCGGAATTGATTTGCAGAATGGTCGTCATGTCAGGCTCCAGTAGGGTTGCGCTTCGGTAGCGCGAGTGACCCCATTGTGCGTGGCCGCATGACCGCGAAAAAGCGGGTTCAGGGCGACGGATTGTTGCAGCAGCAGAACAATCCATGATCGCGCCCCGATACCCGCTTCAGTACGTTCAACCCTTCAGCCAGGCTTCCCGGGCCTTCGAGACCGCGGCCGGCTTCGCAGCTGCCGTCAGCCGGTAGCGCGTGACTTCCGGGCCGTCGAGCTTCAGCTTCGCGGTGCGCAGCTCGTCGCGGCGGAATGCGTGAATCTCAACCTTGTCGCCCGGCCGGTAGCGCGCGAGCAGCGCATCGAGGTTCGTGCCCGTCACACGCAGCCCGTCGACCGCGATCAGCGTGTCGCCGGCCGACAACCCCGCGCGATGCGCGGCGCCACCTTCGTAGACCGCCGCGAACGTGCAGTCCGCGCCGCCGCGCAGACGCGCGCCGATCGTCGGCTTCGCGGCCGCGCCGTTCGCGACATCGGGTGCGAGCGTCACGCCGAACGGCGCGAGCAGCTCGGCGAGCGGCAGGTCGCGCGTGCCATGCACGGCGTCGGTGAACAGGCGGCCGAGCGCGACGCCCGTCGCTTCCTCGATCAGTGCATCGACTTCGTTTTCCTCGACACCCGCCTGCTTGCCGCGGTAGAAATCACGACCGTAGCGTTGCCACAGCAGGCGCATCACGTCGTCGAGCGACTTCCGGTTGCGCGTCTGCGCGCGGATCGCGAGATCGAACGCGAGCGCGACGAGCGACCCCTTCGTGTAATAGCTGACGATCGCGTTCGTCGCGTTCTCGTCCTGGCGGTAGTACTTGATCCATGCGTCGAACGAGCTATCCGCGACGCTCTGCTTGAGCCGGCCCGTGCCGCGCAGCACGCCGCCGACCGTGCGGCCCAGCGCCGCGAAATATTCGTCCTGCGACATCAGCCCGCTGCGCACCAGCATCAGGTCGTCGTAATACGACGTGAAGCCCTCGAACAACCACAGCAGCGACGTGTAGTTCTCGCGCGTCAGGTCGTACGGCACGAACGCCGCCGGCTTGATGCGCTTCACGTTCCACGTGTGGAAATACTCGTGGCTGCAAAGGCCGAGATACGTGCGATAGCCTTCCGTCGTTTCCGGGCGCCCCTTCACCGGCAGGTCGGTGCGGTTGCAGATCAGCGCGGTCGACGCACGATGCTCGAGGCCGCCGTAACCGTCGCTGACCGCGAGCGTCATGAACACGTAGCGATCCATCGGCGCCTTCTTCGACTTCGGCTCGAACAGCGCGATCTGCGCTTCGCATACGCGCTTCAGGTCGGTACGCAGCCGCTCCATGTCGAGCTGCGTCACGCGCCCGGCGATCACGATGTCGTGCGGCACGCCATGCGCGTCGAACGTCGCGAGCGCGAATTCGCCGATCGTCACCGGATGGTCGGACAACTCATCGTAGTTCGCTGCGCGATACGCACCGAAACCGTAGCGCTTCGTACCGCGCGCTTCGGGCAGCGCGGTGCCGACACGCCACGAGCGGAACGCCGCGCCGGCCGGTTTCGCGATGTCGACTTCGCACGGTGCATCCTCGCGGCCGGCGACGCTCAGGAACACGGCCGTCGCGTTGAAGAAACCGCCCGATTCGTCGAGATACGCGGAACGCACCGACAGGTCCCACGCATACACGTCGTAGCGCAGCGTCAGCGCGCCGGTCACGGGCGCGGCTTGCCACGTGTGCTTGTCGGTCTTCGCGATGCGCACCTTGCGGCCCGCGTCGTTGAACGCACCGAGCGTCACGATGTTGCGCGCGAACTCGCGCACGAGGTAGCTGCCCGGAATCCACACCGGCAGCGAGAAGCGCTGGCCCTCGGGATCGGGATCGGCGACCGTCACCGATACTTCGAACAGGTGCGCGGCAAGATCTTTCGGGACAATCGAATAGCGGATCGGCTGGGTCATCGTGGCAATCGGTCGGTCGAATACTGCGGCGAAAACGAAGAGAGGCGCCGGCAGATCATGCGGGCGCCCCTCGCTGGCCGGGCCATGTGCCCGGCGTGTGGTCGGTTACTTGCTCGAGGCGAGCGCCTGATTGAGCTGGTCGGCCGAGACTGCGCCCGGCAGACGGCGGCCATCCGGCAGGAAGATCGTCGGCGTGCCCGTGACGTTCATCCCGCGGCCGAGCGCGAGGTTCTTGTCGAGCGCGCTGGTATCGCAAGTGCCGGCGCCGGACGGTGCACGGTGGTCGAGCATCCAGCCTTCCCACGTCTTCGCACGGTCGGTCGCGCACCAGATCGCCTTCGACTTCACCGTCGAATCCGGCGACAGCACCGGGTACAGGAACGTGTAGACGGTGACGTTGTCGACCGACTGCAGCGTTGTCTCGAGCTTCTTGCAGTACGGGCAGTTCGGATCGGAGAACACCGCGATCTTGCGTGCGCCGTTGCCCTTGACGACCTTGATCGCATTCGCGAACGGCAGGCTCGCGAAATCGATCTTGTTGATTTCGGACAGGCGGGCGTCGGTCAGGTTCTTGTGCGTCTTGGTGTCGACGAGATCGCCGAGCAGCACGTAGTCGCCCGCCGCGTCGCTATAGATGATCTGCGTGCCGAGGTTCACTTCGTAGAGGCCAGCGACCGGCGATTTCGACACGCTCTTGATCGGTGCGTCGTTACCGAGACGCGCTTGCAGCGTTGCCTTCAACTTGTCGGTGGTCTGGTCGGCCTGCGCGGTGCAGCCGAGCGTCGCCATCGTGACGGCCAGCGCCAGCGACGCGATGCGGATCGTTTTTTTCATCGAAATCTTCCTTCAGCTCAATCGGTATGCACGGCACAGTGTACGCCGTAACGGAACGGAGTCCGACCGGCGAAACAGCCGAAGGTTCGCTCAGCCGAGCGCGGCCGACACGAGCCAGCGCTTCACGAGCGGCTGCGCGCCGACGAAGGCCATGCCCGCATTGCGTACCGCCTTCGCGAGCGAGCCCGGCACCGCGAACAGACGCTGCAGGCCGTCGGTCGCGACCATCAGCGCGCGGATGTCCTCGCGGCGCGAACGCTCGTAGCGGCGCAGCAGCACCGTATCGCCGAGGTTGCGGAAGCTTTCCTTGCCTGAGATCGCGTCGGCGAGCGCCGCGACGTCGCGCAGCCCGAGGTTCATCCCCTGCCCTGCGAGCGGGTGGATCAGGTGCGCGGCATCGCCCACCAGCGCGACGCGCGGCGCGATCAGCTTGTCGACCGTCTGCAGCGCCAGCGGAAAACCGGCGGCCGGCGTCACGCATTCGAGCGTGCCGACCTGGCCGTGCGACACGCGCTCGACCTCGGCCGCGAGCTGCGCCGGATCGAGTGCGAGCAATTCATCGGCATGCGCGGTGTGCGCGGACCATACGAGCGACACGTGGCCGTCCGGCAGCGGCAGCAGCGCGACGATCTCGCCTTCGTGGAACCACTGGTAGGCCGTCTCGCGGTGTGGCAGCGATGCCTTGAAGTTCGCGACGACGCCCGTCTGCCGATAATCGCGCCGCTCGACCTTGGCCCCCATTTGGGAGCGCACCCACGAATGCGCACCGTCGGCGCCGACGATCAGGTCGGCTTCGAGCACCTGCCCGGACGACAGCGTGAGCACGGCCGCGTCGGCACGCACGTCGAAGCCCTGCGCGCGCGCATCGAACCACGTGAGGTTCGGCTGGAACCGCAGCGCGGCGTCGAGCGACGTCTCGACCAGCGACGATTCGGCGATCCACGCGAGCTGCGGCACGGAGGCCTGGTATGCGGAGAAATGCAGTTCCGCATGCGCATCGCCGTACACGCGCATGTCGTAGGCAGGCGCGAGCCGGCTGTGGTCGAGTGCCTGCCAGACCCGCAGCCGCTCGAGCAGTGCTTGCGAACTGGAGGACAGCGCGTAGACGCGCGTGTCGAACGCGAGATCGGCGGGGCGCGGCGTGGCCGGCTGGGCAAGCAAGGCTGTCTTGTAGCCGGACTGGGTCAGCGCGAGCGCGGCCGTCTTGCCGACGAGCCCGCCGCCGACCACGGCGACGTCGAAGGTGTGGTGGGCAGTCATGGCGGGCATTATAGCCGCGGGGCCAAACCCTTACGCGGCCGGACTTTGCGGGAAATCAGCAGAATCGCAGGCGGCCGACGAGGGCGCGGCGGCCCGCCGCATCGGCCATTCGGCGCAACCCCGGAATCCGGGGCGTCGGCACGGTACAATAGCGTTTTTGACCGTCGGCCCGCTGCGCTCCACGCGCCGGCCGCCCTTTTTTCCCGCGCCGCCGTGCCCTGTCCGGCCGCGCCGCCTTACCCGTCCGAAGGATTCCATGAGTCTCAAATGCGGCATCGTCGGCTTGCCCAACGTCGGCAAGTCCACCCTGTTCAATGCGCTGACCAAGGCCGGCATCGCCGCCGAGAACTACCCGTTCTGCACGATCGAGCCGAACGTCGGCATCGTCGAAGTGCCCGATACGCGCCTGAAGGCACTCTCCGAAATCGTCAAGCCGGAGCGTGTCGTGCCGGCCGTCGTCGAATTCGTCGACATCGCGGGCCTCGTCGCGGGCGCGAGCAAGGGTGAAGGCCTCGGCAACCAGTTCCTCGCGAACATCCGCGAAACCGATGCGATCACGCACGTCGTGCGTTGCTTCGAGGACGAGAACGTCATTCACGTCGCCGGCAAGGTCAGCCCGATCGACGACATCGAAGTGATCAACACCGAACTCGCGCTGGCCGACCTCGGCACCGTCGAGAAGGCGCTCACGCGCTACTCGAAGTCTGCGAAGTCGGGTAACGACAAGGAAGCGGCAAAGCTCGTCGCGGTGCTCGAGAAAGTGCAGGCGCAGCTCGACCAGGGCAAGGCCGTGCGCGGCCTCGTGCTGTCGGAAGACGAAGAGGCGCTGATCAAGCCGTTCTGCCTGATTACCGCGAAGCCGGCGATGTACGTCGCCAACGTGAAGGACGACGGTTTCGAGAACAACCCGCACCTCGATGCGGTGCGCAAGTACGCGGAAAGCGAGAACGCGCCGGTAGTCGCCGTGTGCGCGGCGATCGAGGCGGAAATCGCCGATCTCGACGATGCGGACAAGGAAGCGTTCCTCGCCGACATGGGCATGGAAGAACCGGGCCTCGACCGCGTGATCCGCGCGGGCTTCAAGCTGCTCGGCCTGCAGACCTACTTCACCGCGGGCGTGAAGGAAGTGCGCGCATGGACGATCCACATCGGCGATACGGCTCCGCAAGCAGCCGGTGTGATCCACACCGACTTCGAGCGCGGCTTCATCCGCGCGCAGACGATCGCGTTCGACGACTTCGTCTCGTACAAGGGCGAACAGGGTGCGAAGGAAGCCGGCAAGATGCGTGCGGAAGGGAAGGAATATGTGGTGCACGACGGCGACGTGATGAACTTCCTGTTCAACGTCTGATCTGCATCGGCGTGATGCCGTGCGAGATGCACGGTATCGCGTAGCGCGTGCTCCGGCACGAAAGACAAATGGCCCGACCGGCAAACGCCGATCGGGCCATTTTTCATGACCGGGGCTCCCGGCCCCGCCGTCACATCACTTCATCACGTTGCAGACACCCGTCGCCCCGCGCTCGCCCGTGCATCGCGACCGCGCTTGTTCAGCCACGACGCGAGCAGCACGATCAACGCCAGCACGGCCGTCGCACCGACTTCCATCCGGTGATCCTCGCTGATGAACATCACGGTCAGCGTGCCGCAGATGAACAGGATCACCGCCCACGTGAGCCACGGGAACAGCCACATCCGCAGCGTCAGGTCGGCGCCGGTCGATTCGAGCGTCCTGCGCATCCGCAGTTGCGAGATCGCGATCACCAGATACACGAGCAGCGCGATCGCGCCCGACGTCGCGAGCAGGAAGCCGAACACCTGTTCCGGCATCAGGTAGTTCGCGATCACGGTCACGAAGCCGAATGTGGTCGACGCGAGCACGGCCGCGCGCGGCGTGCCGGTCGAATCGGTGCGATGCAGGAAAGCCGGCGCGTCCTTGCGCTTCGACAGCGAGAACAGCATCCGCGACGCCGTGTACAGCGCCGAATTCAGGCAGCTCGCGACCGACACGAGCACGATCACGTCGATGATCGCCTTCGCATTCGGGATGCCGATCAGTTCCATCGCGCGCTGATACGAGCCGTGCTTCGGCAGCAGCGGGTCGTTCCACGGCACGATGGCCGCGACGATCAGGATCGAGCCGAGATAGAACAGCGTGATACGCCAGATGACCGAGTTCGTCGCACGCACGATCTGGCGTTGCGGATTGTCGGATTCGGCGGCCGCGATCGTCACGATCTCGGTGCCGAGGAACGAGAACATCGTCGTGAGCATTGCCGCCAGCACCGCGCCGGCGCCGTTCGGCATGAAGCCCTGATGCGCGAACAGGTTCGATACGCCCGAGACGGCCGGCGCCGGGATGATTCCAACGATCGCCGCGCCGCCAATGCACAGGAACACGACGATCGCGACGACCTTGATCAGCGCGAACCAGAACTCGAATTCGCCGTAGTTCTTGACGGAGAAGAGGTTGGTGATGGTGAGCAGCAGCGTGATGCCGAGCGCGAAGATCCAGGTCGCGATGCCAGGGAACCAGGCGTTGAGGATGGTTGCGGCGGCCGTCGCCTCGATCGGGATCACGAGCACCCAGAACCACCAGTACAGCCAGCCGATCGAGAAGCCGGCCCAATGGCCGATCGCGCGATCGGCATAGGTCGAGAACGACCCGCTGTCCGGATGCGCGACGGCCATCTCGCCGAGCATGCGCATCACCAGCACGACCAGTACGCCCGCGATCGCATACGCGAGTATCGATGCCGGACCGGCTTCCGCGATCGCGTGGCCGGAGCCGACGAACAAACCCGCGCCGATGACGCCGGCAATCGACATCATCGTCACGTGACGCTGCTTCAGGCCCGTGCCGAGGCCTGTATTGCTTCCACTCATCTGTCTCTCTCCAAAAAACGGTTCCGGTACGACCGGGTGTCGCATGAAGGCGGCGCGGGGAGTTGTCGTTCTTGAATCCGGCTGCGACCGCGCGTGCGTCGCACGCGGGCATGAGGCCGGACGGGGCCTGTCGGGTCGATGCGCCCGCGCAGTCTGCGAAGCTGCGGGTGCGATGCGGTGCGCAACGCGCCGGCGCATCGCGTGCGCCCTTTCCATCGGCTTTCGTCAGCCGCCTTCGAAGCGAAGGAGTGTAAGCATCAAACGGTTCTTCACTGAGAACCAATTGAAGAATTTCGATGGAACCACTTGTTGCATCGATGCGAACCGATGCAACGCTTGATCCGGTTCGGCGCCGGTTCGCGTGCTGTCAGCGCGCCGCTTCGTCCCGCCACTTGGCCGGGACGATCGCGTGCCATTCTCGCAGAAGCAGGTTTTTCACGGCGTCGGGATGCGCAGCCGACAGGCGCACCAGCACGATCGGCCAGCCGACATAGTGATCGGTCACGTAATACACGTCGGGTTCCGATTCGATCAGCCATGCGCGCTCGTCGGGGCCGACACCCTTCACGACGAGCGTGTCGCCATCCTCGCGCAGCCGAGCAAGCATCTTGCCCTTCACCTTGAGGGCGGGCGTGCCGTACGAGGTGCCCTCCTCGACACCGCGCCACGCGAGCGCAATCTGCCGGACTTCGTCGAATGTCACGATGCCTCCCGACCGTTGGCCGATGGTTGACGCTCCGGCTACCCTACCGGAAATCGCGCGGCGCGCCTATCCGCCGGCTGCACGCGCGGCCGCCGGCGCCCGCCCCGTCGTCGCGACGATCGCGAACGCGATCGCATTCGCGGCGGCGCTCGCGAGGATCGGCACGAGATAACCGCCGCCCGCGTCGTAGATGAAACCGGCGGCGGCCGGCCCGATCAGCGTGCCGAATGCGACGCTCGTGTACAGGATACCGATGATCGCGCTCACGTTGCGCCCGCCGAAGTAGTCCATCACGACCGCCGGCAGCACGGCGACCCAGCCGCCGTAGAACACGCCGAACACGAGCGCGAACGCGGCAAGCGTCGCGACCGTGCCGGCGCCCGCCCACGCAACGAGCGCAACGGCCATGCCGGCGAACATTGCGAGCAGCGACGCGCGGCGGCCGAAGCGGTCGGCCAGGCCGCCGAGAAAGAAACGGCCGGCCGTGCTGCCGACGCCGATCGCGCCGAGCAGCAACACCGCCGTCGATGGCGCGACGCCATGATCGAGCGCGTACGGCACGAGGTGAACGAACGGGACGAACACGCCGAACGAGCACACGAGGCACGCGGCATAGAGGCTCGCGAACGGCCGCGACGTGACGGCTTCGCGCACCGTCGCGCCGGCGTGTGCGGTCGCGCTGGCCCGGGCCGCAACGGGCTGCCGGCCGCCCTCGTCGGCGGCATCGCCATCCGGCAACAGTCCGCGCCCGCGCGGATCGTTCTCGATCAGCAGCGAGATGCCTGCTCCCAGAACGACCGCGATCACGGCCAGCGTGAAATATGCGCCACGCCAGCCGACATGCGCGATCAACGCGGACGCGAGCGGCGGCATCACGAGCGTACCGACGCCGATCCCGGCGACCGCGAGCCCCGACGCGAAGCCGCGCCGGCGCACGAACCAGCGCTGCACCGCGCCGACGGCCGGCACGTATGCGCAACCGACGCCGAGACCGACCCCGAGCCCATACGCGACATAGACCTGCAGCAACGACTGCGCGGCGCCGGCGGCCGCCAGCCCGGCGCCCGTCAGCAGCATCCCGACGATGGCGAGCCGCCGCGAGCCGAAGCGATCGGCCAGCGGCCCGCTGATGATGCCGAAACCGAAATACAGGAACCCCGCGAGCGAAAACACGAGCGAGATCTGCCCGCGCGACGCCGAGAAATCCCGCTGCAGCGACTCGACGAACGCGCTGAACGAATACGCGCTGCCGAACCCGACGAACGTGACGGCGAACGCGGCCGCGACCACGTACCAGCCGTAGAAGAGACGCGATGCGCCCGGGCGGTTCATGACGATGCTCCTCTCAGGCTCCACCGGCCGCCGGACGGCGTCCGGATTGCCTCATGGATATAGATGAACTATGTTGATCGCATCGGCCGCCGAAAGACGGCCACGAAACATGCGATTCGATGCGACAACGGTACTCGTGAGCATGCATCGCCTCAAACGATATTTCGTCGGCCTTTCGCTTTAGAAAAACTGAATGAATCGTTCCCGCCTGCCGCCGCTCAACGCGCTGCGCGCCTTCGAAGCGGCCGCCCGCCACCTGTCGGTGAAATCGGCAGCCGAGGAGCTGTCGGTCACGCCCGGCGCGGTGAGCCAGATGATCCGCACGCTCGAGACGCATCTCGGCGTGCAACTGTTCGAGCGCGTCAATCGCGGCATCCTGCTGACGGCCGCCGGCCGCGACTACCTGCCGCCGGTGCGCAACGCGTTCCGGCAGATCGCCGATGCGTCGCAGCGCGTATCGGGCGCCGCCGACAGCGGCGTGCTGACCGTGAGCGTCACGCCGTTCTTCGCGTCCGCGTGGCTCGTCCCGCGCCTCGCGCAATTCCGGCACGCGTGCCCGGACGTCGACCTGCAGGTCGTCACCAGCCACGCGCTCGCAAATTTCTCGCGCGACGGCGTCGATGTCGCGATCCGTC
This sequence comes from Burkholderia sp. BCC1999, assembly GCF_905339975.1. Lineage (NCBI taxonomy): Bacteria > Pseudomonadati > Pseudomonadota > Betaproteobacteria > Burkholderiales > Burkholderiaceae > Burkholderia > Burkholderia sp. BCC1999. The sequence continues at coordinate 26,262 of NZ_CAJPHP010000014.1, forward strand.
ACGGCCTCGGGCGCTATATCGGGCTGTGCAGCGAACGCCTGCTGACCGTGGAGATCGTCGCGCTCGCCTCGCCCGAACTCGTCGCGCGGCTCGGCATGCCGGCGACGCCGGCCGATCTCGTCGGCTGGCCGCAGTTGCACGACGCCGAACGCAAGGGCTGGCACATCTGGTTCGGCGCGCAGCGGATCGACGATTTCGGCCCGCCGCGCGGCGCCGCGTTCGACGATTCGGGATTGCTGCTGCAGGCGATCGTCGCCGGCCAGGGCGCCGGGTTGCTGCCGGCCGCGATGGTGCGCGGCGAACTGGCGAGTGGCCGGCTCGTGCAACTCGCCGACGTCGCGTGGCTCGACGATTTCGCGTACTACCTCGTCTATCCGCCGCATCACGCCGAACGGCCGAAGGTTGCCGCGTTCCGTCGCTGGATTCTCGATGCCGCCCGGGCCGACGGCGCGGCGTCGATGTCCGGCGCCGGCAACGATCCGGCACGGATCCGCTAACATGCGGCGCGGGCCACCGGCCCGACCGCCATAACAACAAACCGAGAGAGACCATGCCTGCCCTGCTCCGCCGCGCGACGCGCATCGCGACCCTGTCCGTCGCTTTTTTCGTCGCATGCGCCGCGCTGCCTCCTTCTGCGCATGCGTACCGCGCCACGCCCGGCTACGGTAACGAAGCCGATCTCGACCGTCACGACACGTATCGCAACCGCGACGGCGAAACCGTGCATGCGCCCGCGCATTCGAAATCGGGCCGCGCTCCGGAAGGCGCGAGCGCGCGCTGCCGCGACGGCACGTACAGCTTCAGCCGTCACCGGCGCGGCACGTGCTCGGGGCATGGCGGCGTCGCCGCGTGGCTGTAACGCGGCGCGTCCCGATGGCTGCGCTGCGCCAGCGGCAGTCGACGGCGAAGTACAATACGCGTTCGCACCGCCGACACGCGGCGACGCCGCCGCGCCCCGCGCGGCACGCTCCGTACCGAATCACCCGACGCCGCCACGCCCGCGCGCTGCGCGGCCGTCTCAACCACTTCTGACTTTCACACCGAAATGGCCCAATACGTTTTCACGATGAACCGGGTCGGCAAGATCGTGCCGCCCAAGCGCCAGATCCTGAAGGACATCTCGCTGTCGTTCTTTCCCGGCGCGAAGATCGGCGTGCTCGGCCTGAACGGCTCGGGCAAGTCGACGCTGATCCGCATCATGGCGGGTGTCGACAAGGACATCGAAGGCGAAGCCACGCCGATGCCGAATCTGAACATCGGCTACCTGCCGCAGGAACCGCAGCTCGACCCGACGAAGACCGTGCGCGAAGCCGTCGAGGAAGGCCTCGGCGACCTGTTCCAGGCCAACAAGAAGCTGGAAGAAATCTACGCGGCCTACGCGGAACCGGACGCCGACTTCGACGCACTCGCGGCCGAACAGGCGAAGTACGAGGCGATCCTCGCATCGAGCGACGGCGGCAGCCCCGAGCAACAGCTCGAAGTGGCGGCCGACGCGCTGCGCCTGCCTGCGTGGGACGCGAAGATCGAGCACCTGTCCGGCGGTGAAAAGCGCCGCGTCGCGCTGTGCAAGCTGCTGCTCGAAAAGCCGGACATGCTGCTGCTCGACGAACCGACCAACCACCTCGACGCCGAATCGGTCGACTGGCTCGAGCAGTTCCTCGTGCGCTTCCCGGGCACCGTCGTCGCAGTCACCCACGATCGCTACTTCCTCGACAACGCCGCCGAGTGGATTCTCGAACTCGACCGCGGCCACGGCATTCCGTGGAAGGGCAACTACAGCAGCTGGCTCGACCAGAAGGAAGAGCGCCTGAAGCAGGAAGAGGCATCGGAATCGGCACGCCAGAAGGCGATCAAGAAGGAACTGGAGTGGGTGCGCCAGAACCCGAAGGGCCGTCAGGCGAAGTCGAAGGCGCGTATCGCGCGCTTCGAGGAACTGAGCAGCCAGGAATACCAGAAGCGCAACGAGACGCAGGAAATCTTCATTCCGGTCGGCGATCGCCTCGGCAACGAAGTGATCGAGTTCAAGAACGTCAGCAAGGCGTTCGGCGATCGCCTGCTGATCGACAACCTGAACCTGAAGATCCCTGCTGGCGCGATCGTCGGCATCATCGGCCCGAACGGCGCCGGCAAGTCGACGCTGTTCCGGATGCTGACGGGCAAGGAACAGCCGGATTCGGGCGAAGTCGTGATGGGCCCGACGGTGAAGCTCGCGTACGTCGACCAGAGCCGCGATGCGCTCGACGGCACGAAGACGGTGTTCGAGGAAATCTCGGGCGGCGCCGACGTGCTGACGGTCGGCAAGTACGAAACGCCGTCGCGTGCGTACATCGGCCGCTTCAACTTCAAGGGCGGCGACCAGCAGAAGATCGTCGGCAACCTGTCCGGCGGTGAGCGCGGCCGTCTGCACCTCGCGAAGACGCTGATCTCGGGCGGCAACGTGCTGCTGCTCGACGAACCGTCGAACGACCTCGACGTCGAAACGCTGCGCGCACTGGAAGATGCGCTGCTCGAATTCGCGGGCTCGGTGATGGTGATCTCGCACGATCGCTGGTTCCTCGACCGGATCGCGACGCACATCCTCGCGTTCGAAGGCGATTCGCAGGTCACGTTCTTCGACGGCAACTACCAGGAATACGAAGCCGACAAGCGCGCGCGCCTCGGCGAGGAAGCCGCGAAGCCGAAGCGTCTGCGCTACAAGCCGATCAGCCGCTGACCGGCGCGGCCCGGGCACCCGATACGGCGGCAACGCTGCGCCGGATGCCGTAGGGGCTCGCTTCCGGAGCGGGACAAAGAAAAAGCGGGCCGATGGCCCGCTTTTTTATTCGCCCGAGCCTTCGCCCACCGCTTACGCGAGCGCGCCCAGTTCGCGCAACCGCGCCTCGGTCGTCGCCGCGCTCGTGTGATGAATGCCGTGCCAGCCGAGCGCCGTCGCGGCCGCGGCGTTCTTCGCGTTGTCGTCGATGAACACGAGTTCGTGCGGCGCGATGCCCGGCAGGTGCGGCTCGATCCGCGCATGCATCTCGCGGTAGATCGCAGGATCGGGTTTCACGAGCTTCACACGGCCCGACACGACGATGTCCTTGAAACGCCGCAGGATCGGGAAGTTGTCCCACGCATACGGAAACGTCTCCGCAGACCAGTTCGTCAGCCCGAACAGCGGCATCCCCTGCGCGTCGAGCCGGTCGACGAGCGCGGCACCTTCGTCGAGCACGCCGCCGATCATCTCGTGCCAGCGCGCATAGAACGCACGGATCAGCGCCTCGTGCTCCGGAAACTTCGCGACGAGTTCGGCCGTGCCTTCCTCGATCGTCTGCCCGCCGTCCTGGCGAACCACCCAGTCCATCGCGCACACATGCGTGAAGAACCAGCGGCGCTCCGCCTCGTCGGGAATCAGCTCCCTGTAAAGGTACTCGGGGCTCCAGTCGATCAGCACGCCGCCGAAATCGAACACCACGGCCTTGATCGTCATGCGAACTCCGTTGTCAGCACGTCGGCGAGCGGACGCGGCGTGACCGCGTTGCCCGACAGCGAATTGTTTGCCCAGATGAAGTGGTGATGCGCGACGATCTGCGCGGCCGACAGGTGCGCGCGCTCGTTCGTCGTGTGCAGGTCGGACACGACGGTCGTCCGGTAGCCGAGCAGCGCGGCACGGCGCGCGGCCGAATCGACGCAGAACTCGGTCGCGTAGCCGCAGATCAGCACCGAACGGATGCCATGGCGGTCGAGCTGCGCCGCGAGCGGCGTGTCGTGGAACGAATCGCTCATCTGCTTGCGCACGCGCCAGTCGTCGCTGCCGACGACCAGCCCCGCATGCAGCTCCCAGCCCGGCGTGCCGGGCACGACATCGTCGTCCGCATCGCCGTCGTGCTGCACGAAGCAGACGGGCGCGTTTGCCGCGCGCGCCGCCGCCGTCAACCGGTTGATGCCCGACACGACGTCGTCGAGCCGGTACGCGGGCTGCGCCCGCTCCACCAGCCCGCGCTGCATGTCGATCACGATCACTGCAGTGTCCGCCATTGCTTGCCCTCGGTTTTGTCGTTCGGCCGTTGTCCGGCCGTTATCGCATGTTGTTGCGTCAGATCGGCTGCGTGCGCGCGTCGAGCCATGCCTTCGCATCGCCGCTCAGGTGCCGGCCGACGCGCTCGCGCACCGTCGCGTGATACGTGTTCAGCCACGCGCGCTCTTCGTCGTGCAGCATCTCGATCAGCACGCAGCGCGTGTCGATCGGGCACAGCGTCAGCGTCTCGAACGCGAGGAAATCGCCGAATTCCGTCTTCCCGGCCGCGCGGTTCACGACCAGGTTCTCGATCCGGATGCCCCACTGGCCGGGGCGGTACACGCCCGGCTCGATCGACGTGATCATGCCTTCTTCCATCGCCGTGTGCGGCTCGGCCGGCGCGTAGTGCGAGATGACCTGCGGGCCTTCGTGCACGTTCAGGAAGTAGCCGACGCCATGCCCCGTGCCGTGCCCATAGTCGAGCCCGGCCGCCCACATCGGCGCGCGTGCGATCGCGTCGAGCATCGGCGAGCGGATGCCGCGCGGGAAACGTGCGCGCGACAGCGCCATCATCGATTTCAGCACGATAGTGAAATCGCGCCGCTGCAGGTCGCTGACGGTGCCGACCGGCACGACGCGTGTGATGTCGGTCGTGCCCGTCATGTACTGGCCGCCCGAATCGATCAGCAGCAGGCCGTCGCCGGCGATCGTCGCGTGCGACTCGGGCGTCGCGTGGTAGTGCGGCATCGCGCCGTTCGCGTTGAAGCCGGCGATCGTCGCGAAGCTGGCAGACACATAGCCGGGGCGCCGGGCGCGCGCAGCCGTGAGCTTCTCCTCGATCGTCAGCTCGGTGATCGTCTCGCGGTTCACGGCCTGCTCGAACCACGCGAAGAATTCCGCGAGCGCGGCGCCGTCGTGCTCCATCGTCACGCGCACGTGCTCGATCTCGGCGGAGGTCTTGCGCGACTTCGCGAACGTCGACGGATTCACCGCCTCGACGAGCGTTACGCCGGCCGGCACGGCCTCGAGCGTGCCGAACGTCACGCGGCGCGGGTCGACCAGTAGCGTCGCGCCAGCGGGCAGCGCCGCGAGCGACGCGCGCGCGGCGTCGTAGGCACGGACGTCGACGCCGTCCTGTGCGAGCGACGCGGCCAGCGCCGGCGACACCTTGCCGTCGGCGACGAACAGCGTCGCGCGATCGGCACCGATCATTGCGTGCGCAACGAACACGGGATTGAAGTTGACGTCGGCACCGCGCAGGTTGAACAACCAGGCGAGATCGTCGAGCGTCGACACGAAATGCCACTGCGCACCCTGCGCGTGCATCGCGCGGCGCACTTCGGCCAGCTTGCTCGCGCGCGTCGTGTCGGCCTGCGGCGCCGCGTGCTCGAACACCGCGTCGCCGGGCAGCCCCGGCCGCTCGGGCCAGATCGCGTCGAGCAGGTCGAGATCGGTGCGCAGCGCGATGCCGCGCGCGCTCAGCGCGGCCGTCAGCCCGCGCGCGGCCGCGACGCCGAGCACCGCACCGTCGACGCCGACCGTCATGCCGGCCGGCACGTTCTGCGCCAGCCAGTCGACGTGCGGCGCGCTCTGCTGCCCGCCCGTCATCTTCATCAGCTGCACGCCCGTGCCGGCCAGTTCGGCGTCGGCCTGCACCCAGTAGCGGCTGTCGACCCACAGCCCCGCGAAATCTGCGGTCACGACCAGCGTGCCGACCGAGCCCGTGAAGCCGGACAGCCAGCGGCGCGCCTGCCAGCGCTCGGGCAGGTACTCTGACAGATGGGGATCGGCGGACGGCACGAGATAGGCGGCCAGGTCCTCGCGGGCCATGGCGCCGCGCAACAGCGCAAGGCGGGCCGGCACCGGCGAGACTTCGGGAAGACGGGCATTCATGATTTCACCTGAGAGCATTCAGCGACGGGCCGACAGCGCGACCGTCGCGGCTACGGCGAGGAACGCGACGCCGGTGCAGACCGGCCATTCGAGCGTCTCGCCATCGTAAAACAGTCCCGAGAGATTGCCGGCCATGCGGGCGGCCGCCGCACCCACGATGCCGGCGAGCACCGCGATCCACCACGCCGGCCGACTCGTGCGCCGCATCGGATGCAGCCAGCGGCCCAACAGCCCCACGGCCGCTCCCAGGACAAGGATTCCAAACCAGTTCATTCGACGCCTTCTATAAATTCGGATTCGTCCAATAGGCGTGAACGTTACCAGCGGCTAGCATCGATTCATCCATCGAACCCGGGACCAGCCGGGTGCCGCGAACATTCGAGTGTAGGGGCCGACTCGACGTTATGGCAAGCGCGCACCGGCTGCCGTATTGAAGAAATTCTCATGCGAATCGCTCTGATCGATCCGGAAGCGCGTCATACCGCACTCCTGAACCGCCTGCTCTTCGCGGGCGGTCACGTGTGTCACGCGTTTTCGTCCAGCACCGCATTCTTCGCATGGCTCGCCGCCGACAACACCTGCGACATGCTGATCACCTGCCACTGGGCCGGCGACCAGCCGGCTCAGGAGGTCATTCCGCGCGCGCAGGCGGTCCTGCCCGGTTTGCCGGCCATCGCGATAATGCAGTCGCCGCGCGAAAGCGAAATCGTCTCTTGCCTGCACGCGGGCGCCGACGATTGCCTCGCGCGGCCCGTGAGCGGCCCCGAACTGCTTGCGCGCGTCAACGCGCTGAGCCGGCGCGCCGGCGTACGCCGGCCGCCCACTCGCTCGCGCGAAATGTATGGGGAATATGCATTCGACGCCACGCACGATCTCGTGCGCTTCGGCGACGCAATCGTTTCACTGACGCCCAAGGAATTCCGTTTCGCCCAACTGCTGTTCACCAACCTGTCGCGGCCCGTATCGCGCGCCCATATCCTCGAAACGGTGTGGGGGCGCCGCCGCGACATGAAGTCGCGCACGCTCGATACGCACGCGTCCCGGTTGCGCAGTAAATTGCGGCTGCTTCCGGAGCGCGGCTACCGGCTGCTGCCGCTCTACGGCTTCGGCTATCAGCTCGACCGTGTACCGATCGAGCCCCCAAATTCGCGACCCCGCCGCGCTGATGCCCGGTATGCGGCGAGTGAGGAAATCGCTGAAACGCTATAATATGGGGCTAAACGATAGCCCTCGATATGCAACTCCTCACGATCGGAATCAATCACCACACTGCGCCTGTCGCCCTGCGCGAACGCGTGGCGTTTCCGCTCGAGCAAATCAAGCCGGCTCTCGTCACGTTCAAGAACGTGTTTCTCGGCCCCCAGGCGCCCAATACGCCCGAAGCGGCGATTCTTTCCACCTGCAACCGCACCGAGCTGTACTGCGTGACCGACGATCGCGCGGCACGCGAAGGCGCGGTCCGCTGGCTGTCGGAATATCACCGGATTCCGGTCGACGAGCTTGCCCCGCACGTGTACGCGCTGCCGCAGTCTGAAGCGGTCCGGCACGCATTCCGCGTCGCGTCCGGCCTCGATTCGATGGTGCTGGGCGAAACCCAGATTCTGGGCCAGATGAAGGACGCCGTTCGCACCGCGACGGAAGCCGGCGCGCTCGGCACCTACCTGAACCAGCTGTTCCAGCGTACGTTCGCGGTCGCGAAGGAAGTGCGCGGCACGACCGAAATCGGCACGCAGTCGGTGTCGATGGCCGCCGCCGCGGTGCGCCTCGCGCAGCGGATCTTCGAAAAAGTATCGGATCAGCGCGTGCTGTTCATCGGCGCCGGCGAAATGATCGAGCTGTGCGCGACGCACTTCGCCGCGCAAGGCCCGCGCGAACTCGTCGTCGCGAACCGCACGGCCGAACGTGGCCAGCGGCTCGCCGAACGCTTCAACGGCCGCGCGATGCCGCTGGCCGACCTGCCGGCCCGCATGCACGAATTCGACATCATCGTGTCGTGCACGGCGTCGACGTTGCCGATCATCGGCCTCGGCGCAGTGGAGCGCGCGGTGAAGGCACGCCGCCACCGCCCGATCTTCATGGTCGACCTCGCGGTGCCGCGCGACATCGAGCCCGAAGTCGGCAAGCTGAAGGACGTGTTCCTCTACACCGTCGACGATCTCGGTGCGATCGTGCGCGAAGGCAACGCATCGCGCCAGGCCGCGGTCGCGCAGGCCGAAGCGATCATCGAGACGCGCGTGCAGAATTTCATGCAATGGCTCGACACGCGCAGCGTCGTGCCGGTGATTCGTCACATGCATACGCAGGCCGACGCACTGCGCCGCGCCGAAGTCGACAAGGCGCAGAAGCTGCTCGCACGCGGCGACGATCCGGGCGCCGTACTCGAAGCGTTGTCGCAAGCGCTGACCAACAAGCTGATCCACGGCCCGACGAGCGCGCTCAACCGCGTGAACGGCGCCGATCGCGATTCGCTGATCGACCTGATGCGCGGCTTCTACCAGCACGCGCCGCGCTCGAACGACCAGTCCGGCCACTAGCGCCGGCCGGTCGCCCTGCCGCCGGCCGCGAGCCGGCCTATCCTTTCCGAATACCCCTTGCCCGGGAGCGCCGCTCCACACCATGAAGACGAGCATGCAACGCAAGCTCGACCAGCTGTCCACACGGCTGGCCGAACTGAACGATCTGCTGAGCCGCGAAAACGTCACGGCCGACCTCGACCAGTACCGCAAACTGACGCGTGAACATGCGGAACTCGGCCCGGTCGTCGAGCAATACGCACTGTGGCGCCAGTCGCGCAATGACGAGGCGGCCGCGCAGGAGTTGCTCGCCGATCCGTCGATGCGCGACTTCGCGGAAGACGAAATCCGCGACGCGCGCGACGGCATGGCGCGCCTCGAGACCGAGCTGCAGAAGATGCTGCTGCCGAAGGATCCGAACGACGACCGCAACATCTTCGTCGAAATCCGTGCGGGCGCGGGCGGCGACGAATCGGCGCTGTTCGCGGGCGACCTGCTGCGCATGTACCTGCGCTTCGCGGAACGCCAGCGCTGGCAGGTCGAAATGATGTCGGAGAGCGCGTCGGATCTCGGCGGCTACAAGGAAGTGATCGTGCGGATCGCGGGCCAGGGCGCGTATTCGCGCCTGAAGTTCGAATCGGGCGGCCATCGCGTGCAGCGCGTGCCGGCGACCGAGACGCAGGGGCGCATCCATACGTCCGCGTGCACGGTCGCGGTGATGCCGGAAGCCGACGAGATCGGCGAAGTCGAGATCAATCCGGCCGACCTGCGGATCGACACGTTCCGCGCATCCGGCGCGGGCGGCCAGCACATCAACAAGACCGATTCGGCGGTGCGCGTGACGCACATCCCGACCGGGATCGTCGTCGAATGCCAGGACGACCGTTCGCAGCACAAGAACAAGGATCGCGCGCTGAAGGTGCTCGCCGCGCGCATCAAGGACAAGCAGTATCACGAGCAGCACGCAAAGGAAGCCGCGACGCGCAAGAGCCTGATCGGCTCCGGCGATCGTTCCGAACGGATTCGCACGTACAACTTCCCGCAAGGCCGGATGACCGACCACCGGATCAACCTGACGCTGTACCGGCTCGAGGCGATCATGGACGGCGATCTTGACGAGCTGATCGGCGTGCTCGTTACCGAGCACCAGGCCGAGCTGCTTGCATCGCTCGGCGAAGCCGACTGAGGCCGCGATGCCCGACACCACCGCCGACGAACTGCTGCGCGCGTCGCCGCTCGACGCGGTCGATGCGCGCGTACTGCTTGCGCACGCGCTCGGCTGGACCCGCACGCAGCTGATCACGCGCGGCGACGCGCCGCTCGATGCGGCCGCGGTCGAGCGCTACCGCGCGCTCGAAGCGCGCCGCGTCGCCGGCGAGCCGGTCGCGCAACTGGTCGGGATGCGCGAGTTCTTCGGCCGCCCGTTCGACGTGACGCCGGACGTGCTGATCCCGCGCCCCGAAACCGAACTGCTCGTCGAAGCCGCGCTCGATGCGATCGACGGACTGCCGCATCCGGCCGTGCTCGATCTCGGCACCGGCAGCGGCGCGATCGCCGTGTCGATCGCCGCCGAGCGTCCCGATGCGCGCGTGTGGGCGCTCGACCGTTCGCCGGCCGCGCTCGCGGTCGCGCAACGCAACGCGGACAAGCTGCTCGACGCACGCCGCCCCGGCGGCCCGCCGCAGTGGCTGCAGAGCGACTGGTACGCGGCGCTCGATCCGGCGCTCGTATTCGATACGATCGTCAGCAACCCGCCGTACATCGCGCAGCACGATCCGCATCTCGCGCAGGGCGACCTGCGTTTCGAGCCGCGCGGCGCACTCACCGACGATGCCGACGGCCTCAGCGCGATCCGCACGATCGTCGCGGGCGCCGGCCCCCGTCTGAAACCGGGCGGCACGCTCTGGATCGAGCACGGCTACGATCAGGCCGAAGCCGTCCGCACGATCCTCGCCTCGCACGGCTTCGTCGCGGTCGAATCGCTCGCCGATCTCGCCGCGATCGAACGCACGACCGGCGGCCGGCGGCCGGGCTGATGCCCGGCCCGTCCGGTTGAAATCCGCTATCATTTCGATCTAACGCCCCGCAAACGCAAGGTCAGTCATGGACACCCAACAACGTATCAAGCAAATCGTCGACGAAAATCAGGTCGTGCTCTTCATGAAGGGCAACGCGCAATTCCCGATGTGCGGCTTCTCCGGCCGCGCCGTGCAGGTGCTGAAAGCCTGCGGCGTCGACCAGTTCAAGACGGTCAACGTGCTTGAAGACGACGAAATCCGCCAGGGCATCAAGTCGTTCTCGAACTGGCCGACCATCCCGCAGCTCTATGTGAAGGGCGAATTCATCGGCGGCTCGGACATCATGATGGAGATGTACCAGTCGGGCGAACTGCAGCAACTGTTCGCCGCCGCTTAACACGCGGCATCCGCTCCCCTTTCGATGGCATCTCCCAGCGCGCCGCCACGCCGGCTGATCGTTGCGATCACCGGCGCCACCGGCGCGATCTACGGCGTCCGGCTGCTCGACCTGCTGCGCGCCGCGGGCGGCGTCGAAACGCACCTGCTGGTTTCGAACGCCGGCTGGCTCAACATCCAGCATGAACTGAGGCTGCCGAAGGCCGATCTCGAAAGCCGTGCGGACGTCGTGCACTCGGTGCGCGACGTCGGCGCGACGATCGCGTCGGGTTCGTTCGCGACCGACGGGATGGTGATCGCGCCATGCTCGATGAAGACGCTCGCGAGCGTCGCGCACGGGCTGTCCGACAACCTGATCACGCGCGCGGCCGACGTCACGCTCAAGGAACGCCGTCGTCTCGTGCTGATGGTGCGCGAAACGCCGTTCAACCTCGCGCATCTGCGCAACATGACCTCCGTCACCGAGATGGGCGGCATCGTCTTTCCGCCGCTGCCCGCGTTCTACGCGATGCCGAAGACGATCGAGGAACTCGTCGACCAGACCGTCACGCGTGTGCTCGACCTGTTCGCGCTCAGCGCGCCGCAGACAACACCGTGGGCCGGCATCCGGCACGCGCAGTAAGCGCCACCACAGCGCCCTTCTTCACGCATCTTCTTCGATTTTCACGAGAATTCATTCGATCGCACGCGTATTGATGATTAACCGCGTCGCCACGCATTGCGTTGCGCCAATTATCAACAAACAAGCGTCAATCAAATTCCGAAACGCGAATTTATCAATTCACGGTGCGCGCCTATAGTCACAGGCAAACCCTTTTCGCAGGCCACCACCATGAACCGCTTGCCTTCGCTGTACCTGTCCCACGGCGCTCCGACGCTGCCGATCGACCCGACGCTGCCGTCCGGTGCGTTCACGCACCTCGGCGCCCAATTGCCGCGCCCGCGCGCGGTGCTGATGCTGTCCGCGCACTGGGGCACGCAACGGCCGGTCGCGAGCGTCGCCGCGCACCCGGAAACGATCCACGATTTCTACGGTTTCCCGCAGGCGCTGTACGACATCCGCTATCCGGCACCGGGCGCGCCCGACGTCGCCGAGCGCGCGGTCACGCTGCTGAACGCGGCCGGCATCGCGACCGCGACGACCGAGCACGGCCTCGACCACGGCGCGTGGGTGCCGATGCTGCTGATGTTCCCGGAGGCCGACGTGCCCGTCGCGCAGTTGTCGATCCAGCCGCGCGCGGATGCGGCGCACCACTTCGCGCTCGGCCGCGCGCTGCGGCCGCTGCGCGACGAAGGCGTGATGGTGATCGGCTCGGGCCAGATCACGCACAACCTGCGCGCAGCCGATTTCGGCGCGGCGCCCGAAGATGCGGACCCGCGCGTCGCGGAATTCACCGACTGGTTCGAGACGAAGCTCGCCGCGCGCGATGTCGACGCGCTGCTCGACTACCGCCGGCAGGCGCCGCACGCAGCGCTGATGCATCCGACCGACGAGCACCTGCTGCCGGTCTTCGCGGCGCTCGGCGCGGCGGACGACGATTATCAGCTCGGCATCCAGTCGCTCGGCACCTACCAGCGCGTGCTCGCGATGACGAACTACGTGTTCGCAAGCGCCGGCGCCTGAGCCGCGCAACAATCGTCGACGCAAACAAAAAGCCCGCCCGAGCAGCGCTCGGGCGGGCTTTTTTCGCTGCGTCCTGCCGCCGCCGAATCCGGCGACAGGTCAGGCGTCAGGCACCGATCCCTTCGAGGATCTCGTCGTGCGACTCGCGCTCGTCGAGATATCGGGTCCGGTAGCCGGTATTCACGCCCCAGAAGTAGAACACCAGCGCGATCGCGGCGACGACCAGCATGTCCCAACCGTACGGCAGGTAGCCGTGACCGCCGAATTCCTTGCTGCCGATCAGCGACAGCACAGCCATCGTCGGCAGGTACGCGACCAGCCACCATGCAGCCTTCAGGTCGGCGCCCCAGCCGCTCCAGCCCGACTTCGCCTGGAAGAAGAAGTACACCGGCAGCGCGACGATCATCAGCAGGATGATTTCGCCCGTCAGCGGCCACTTCGCCCAGTACAGGATCAGCGACGCGCACACGAACGCGAACGGTGCGATCAGCTTCATCAGCGGAATCGACAGCGGACGCTCGATGTCGGTCGCCGCGCGACGCAGCGCCATCAGGCTGATCGGGCCGGTCAGGTACGAGATCACCGTTGCGACCGAGATCACCGCTGCGAGCGAGCTCCAGCCGCGGAAGAAGAACAGGAAGATGAACGACACGAGCAGGTTGAACCACATCGCCTGGCGCGGCACACCGTAGATCGGGTGCACGTTGCCGAACATCTTCGGCATCGTGTTGTTGCGCTCCATCGCGTAGATCATCCGCGTGGTCGTCGCCATGTAGGTCGTGCCGGTGCCGCTCGGGCTGATGAACGCGTCGACGTACAGCAGGATCGCGAGCCAGTTCAGGTTCAGTGCGATCGCGAGTTCCGCGAACGGCGACGAGAAGTTGAAGTGCGCCCAGCCCTTCGCGACGTCAGCCGGATTCACCGAGCCGATGTACGCCATCTGCAGCAGCACGTAGATCACGAGCGCGATCAGGATCGACGTGATCACCGCGAACGGCACGCTGCGCGACGGATTGCGCGCTTCGCCCGCCAGGTTCACGGGACTCTGGAAGCCGTTGAACGCGAACACGATGCCGCTCGTCGCGACCGCGGTCAGCACGGCCGACCAGCCGTACGGCGCGAAGCTCGCATTCGATGCGGTGCCGAGGTTCTCCGAATGGAAGCTCGTCAGCATCAGGCCGAGGATCGTGGCGCCCGGGATCAGGAACTTGAAGATCGTGATCGCGGTGTTCGCACGCGCAAAGGCCTTCACGCCCCAGTAGTTCAGCAGGAAGTAGATGACGACCAGCACGGCCGACAACAGCAAGCCTGGTGTGGTCAACTCGCCGTTCACGAACAGCGCATTCGCCCACGGATACGGCCACGTGCTCATGTACTGGATCGACGCTTCAGCTTCGATCGGAATCACGGAAACGATCGCGATCCAGTTGGCCCACGCGCTGATGAAACCGACCAGCGACCCGTGCGAGTAGCGCGCATAGCGCACCATGCCACCCGACTCGGGGAACATCGCGCCCAGTTCGGCGTACGTCAGTGCAATCGCGAGAATCACGACCGCGCCGATGATCCATGCGCAGATCGCCGCCGGACCGGCGATCTTCGCGGCTTTCCAGGCGCCGAACAGCCAGCCCGAGCCGATAATCGAACCCAGCCCCGTCAGCATCAATGCAAACGGGCCGATGTTCCGTTGAATAGAACTCTTCACATCCTCTCCTGTGTCTCAAAAAGCATGGTCGGCCTGCGGTCCGGGATCGGCTCGGACAGCACCGCGCACGCATTCTTGGGGGGACGCGCCACCCGATCAGGGCAACCCGTCCGCGCGGCGCGTAGTTTAACGGTTGCACCTCAAACGTGCCGCCAAAATCGTTCGGCCCCTACAAAAAATTCGCATCGCTTGCAAGCTTTGTAAACCTGATCTACGCAATAACCCTGAGTGCATGGGAATACGGTTGACCATGAGAGCGATTAGCCGTATAAAGGACTTCGCAGGATTTCAAGTGGCGAGTGAATTGGTTCTTTCGTAGTTCGCCCATCAACGGTACTCCGGTTGGTCCTATTACCCCTTCCTTGATTTTCCGCACCCCATGGGCTTCGGCCCCGTTTTATCTTTTTAGGAACAAGTAACATGGCAACCGGTACCGTCAAGTGGTTCAATGACGCAAAGGGCTTCGGCTTCATCACCCCGGAAGGCGGCGGCGACGATCTGTTCGCGCACTTCTCGGAAATCCGCGTCGAAGGCTTCAAGACGCTGCAAGAAAACCAGAAGGTTGAATTCGAAGTGAAGACGGGCCCGAAGGGTCTGCAAGCTGCGAACATCCGTCCGGTCTAAGCTTGGCGCGATAATTCGTGTAAAAAAGCCCCGCTTCGGCGGGGCTTTTTGTTTTTCGGCGCCGGTTGTCCGGCATGACGGCCTTTCAGCCGCTCGCATTCAACCGAATAATCGCTGCGCGTGAATGCCGAGACCCGTCGCGACACTCGCGAGGCGGTCGCCGAACACCGGCTGCGCGTCCGGGAACGCACCCGCAAGCGCACCCGACAGGAACGCGAGCCCGGTCGAACCACCGGTGAAATACAGTGCGCCGACATCGCGCGGCGCGATGCCCGCGAGCCGCACCGTCTCGCGCGCGGCGTCGACGATGCGTGAGGTGTCGTCGCGGCTCGCATCGACGAGGCGATCGGCGTCGAACGCGATCAGCAGGTCTTCTTCCACGTCGTTCAGGTTGATCATCGTCTCCCCGCCCGCCGCAACGCCGATCTTCGCTTCTTCCGCGCGCGCCATCAGCCCGTGCCCGAGCCGCTGCTCGACCACGCTCGTGAGCCGGTCGTACTGCCGCACGTCCTGGTACAGGTGCTTCATCAGCTTCAGCTCGCCGATCCGCTTCGGCGTGTAGACCGTGTTGATCAGGTGCCAGGTCGCGAGATCGAAGTAGATCTTGTTCGGCAGCTCGCGCCCTTCCGGGTCGAGCGAACGGTAGCCGAATGCGGGCAGGATCGACGCCAGCTCGACGCGCCGATCGTAGTCGGTACCCGCGACGTGCACGCCGTGGTGCGCGAGCACGTCGTCCTTGCGCTCGAGCCGCGCCATCCGTTCGGGCCCGACGCGCACCAGCGAAAAGTCGGACGTACCGCCGCCGATGTCGGCGACAAGCACGAGGCGCTCGGCCTGCTGGCGCGATTCGTAGTCGAATGCGGCGGCGATCGGTTCGTACTGAAAATGCACGTCCGCGAAGCCGACCGATTGCGCGGCCGCCTCGAGCTGATCCTGCGCGAGGCGGTCGGCGCGCGGATCGTCGTCGACGAAGAACACCGGCCGGCCGAGGACCGCGCGGCCGATCGGCGCGCCCGCGCGCGCTTCGGCCTTGCGCTTAAGGTGCGTCAGGAAGCGCGCGATGATTTCGGTGTACGCGATTGCGCTGCCGTCACCGAGATCGGTCGTCGTTTCCGCGAGCGGCGAGCCGAGGATGCTCTTCATCGAGCGCATCAGCCGGCCGTCGAAACCGTCGATATAGGAAGCCAGCGCCGCACGGCCGTATTCGACCGTTTCTTCGTCGTTGTTGAAGAAAATCGCGGTGGGCAGCGTCAGGTGGTCGCCCTCGACGGGCGCGAGGCGCATGCCATCGCCGTCGGGCAGCGCTACGGCGGAATTGGACGTGCCGAAATCGATCGCGCAGTAAGTCATGGGAAATTGCCGCAGCAGGGCCGGCGCGAAAACGGAAAGGACGGGCTTTTTAACATGAAGCCCGCGGGATCACAACCGGGGCCGGCCACCGGTACCGCTCAGCGGGCACCGATGGCAACGGCGCGGTGCGCCGCGCCGGGGGCACGCGCGAACGGGATGCACGATGCAGCCCGCCCGCTCGCGCGGTCAGGCTGCCGCGTCGAAACTCTTCTTCCACGCGCCTGCATAAACGACTTCGCCGATCGCATGGCGCGTACGCGGCGCCTTTTCGCGATCGCGCAGCACGGGATCGAGCTTGTCGACGTTGCCGTAGTGGCCGAGCGAGATGATCGACAGGATCGCAACGTCGGCCGGAATCGCGAACGCGTCGCGAAACGCCTTCGCGTCGAAACCGCTCATCTGGTGTGCGGCGAGGCCAAGCGCGTGCGCCTGCAGCACCAGCGACATCGCGGCGGCGCCCGCGTCGTACGACGCGGTCGGCGCCGGTTCGCCCTTCGACGTCAGCGTGTGCGCGGTCACCGCGATCAGCACGGGCGCCGGCGCATTCCAGCCCTGGTTGAACGGCACCAGCGTCGCGAACGCGCGCTTGAACGCATCTTCGTCCTGCGCGCGATCGAATACGACGAAACGCCACGGCTGCGCGTTGTACGCGGACGGGGCCCAGCGCGCGGCTTCGAGCACTGCGTGCAGATCGCCGGCGCTGACGGGCTCGTCCGAATAGGCGCGCGGGCTCCAGCGGCCGGCAATCAGATCGTGAATCGAAACAGTGGTGGGAGCAGGTTTGACGGACATGCGGTTCCTCGCTGAAATCGATGAAAGGGCGCGAACGCCCGGCAAACCGCAAGCATACCCGCTTGAGCGGCTGCGCGCCCGATCCTCCCGCGCTATGCAAATCTCCGTGCCTGCATTGGCCGGCCGCGGGCTGCACGGCCAGCCGCCTTCATCGCGATCAGGCCGCCTGAGCCGCTGCGCGCGACGGGCCGCGGTTGATCCGCAGCACGATCAACGCACCGACGATACACAGCCCGCCCGAGATCATCGACGCGATCGTGTAGGTGCCGAGGCTCGCGCGCAGCAGCCCGGCGCCGAGCGCCGCGAACGCCGCGCCGAGCTGGTGGCCGGCGACGATCCAGCCGAACACGACCGGCGCCGCGGCCTTGCCGAACACGTCGGTTGCGAGCCGCACGGTCGGCGGCACGGTCGCGATCCAGTCGAGCCCGTAGAACATCGCGAACAGCGGCAGCCCGAAGAAATCGATCCCGAACGCATGCGGCAGGTAGATCAGCGACAGCCCGCGCAGCCCGTAGTACCAGAACAGCAGCACGCGATTGTCGTAGCGGTCGGACAACCAGCCGGACAGCGTCGTGCCGAACAGGTCGAACACGCCCATCGCCGCGAGCAGCGACGCGCCCTGTACTTCGGTCATCCCGTAGTCGCTGCACATCGCGATCAGGTGCGTGCCGACATAGCCGTTGGTGCTCGCGCCGCAGATGAAGAAACTGAAGAACAGCAGCCAGAAATCGCGCGAACGGCTCGCCATCAGCAGCGTGCGGAACGCGACCGCGAGCGGGTTCTCCTTCGACACGTCGGGCGCGGCCGGCGCATCGGCCGGTTCGCCGTACGGGCGCAGCTGCAGGTCGGCCGGCCGCTCGGGCAGCAGGAAAGCGACGAGCGGAATCACGATCGCGGCCGCCACCGCGACGACCAGCACGACCGGCCGCCAGCCGTGGTGTTGCGCGATCGCCGCAAGCATCGGCAGGAATACGAGCTGGCCGGTGGCCGTGCTCGCGGTCAGGATCCCCATCACGAGGCCGCGCCGCGCATGGAACCAGCGCGTGACGAAGGTCGCGGACAGCGTCAGTGCGACGACGCCCGTCGAGCAGCCGACCATCAGGCCCCAGATCACGACCATCTGCCAGCTCTGCGTCATCATCGACGACAGCGCGACGCCCACGCTCATCGTCACGAGCGCCGTGAGGATCGTCGGGCGCAGCCCGAAGCGCTGCATCGCGGCGGCCGCGAACGGGCCCGTCAGGCCGTACAGCGCGATGTTCACGGAGATCGCCAGCGAAATCGCCGCCCGGCTCCAGCCGAGTTCGCGCTCGAGCGGCACCATCAGCACGCTCGGCGTCGCGCGCGTGCCGGCTGCCGCCAACAGGATCAGGAATACCACCGCCGCCGCGAGCCATCCGTAGTGAAACCGCCCGCCGATTCTTGTCACTGCCCAGTTCATCTTCGCGTTCTCCAGTTGGCGGTTCCGGCGCCATCGCACCCGCTCCGCCCCGACCAGGCCACCTCCGCCGCACATTTCCACATCGGCTGACCCGGGCCGACGCTTGGCATTTGTCTGTTGATCCGGCCGCGATTGTTACCGACCAGTCACAAGTGTGTTGCGATCGTAGTTACCAGTCGGTAACATGTCAAGCAATTCACTATGCAGCCGAGGGTCATCATGTCGGGCATCGAGATCGCCAAGCCGCCGGCGCGCCGCACGCGCCGGCCGATCGACGGCGCCACCGCGCAGGAGCACCTGCTGCGCGCCGCCGAGGAGCTGTTTTACAAGGAAGGGGTTCGCACGGTCGGCGTCGAGGCGGTCGTGGAGCGTGCAGGCGTCAACAAGATGAGCCTGTACCGCCAGTTCTCGTCGAAGGACGAACTGATCCTCGCGTATCTGGAGCGGATGGATGCGTGCTTCTTCGAGCGCCTCGACACGAGCGCCGCGAAGCACCCGGGCCAGCCGAGGGCGCAGTTGATCCAGTATTTCGTCGATCTCGCCGAGCGCGCGACGCAGAAGGACTATCGCGGCTGCCCGTTCGTCAATGTCGCCGCGGAATTCCCCGATGCGTCGCACCCGGCGCGCGAGCGCGTCGCGCAGAACAAGGAGCAGCTGATGAAGCGGCTCGTCGCGCTGTGCGAAGGCGTCGGCGCGCGGCAACCGAAGGCGCTGGCCGACGCGCTTGCACTGGTGGTCGAAGGCATCTACGCGGCAAGCCAGACGTACCGGCACGGCGAGACGCCAATCGGCACCGCGCCCGCGCTCGTCACGCAGTTGATCGAAGCCGCCTGCGCTTGACGGGGCGCATACGCCCGAGCGCGGCGGGCCCGCTACAATGCGGCCCTCGCCGTTCTTCCGCCCGACTGGTTTCACGATGACCGACACCCGCACCGAATCGCACGACGACATCCTCGCCGCCACCCGGCACTGGCTCGCGCGCGCGGTCATCGGGCTCAATCTGTGCCCGTTCGCGAAAAGCGTCTATGTGAAGGAACAGGTGCGCTACGCGATCAGCGACGCGACCACGCTGGAAGACGCGCTCGCCGAACTCGAAACAGAGCTGCGCGCGCTCGATGCGGCGGATCCGCAGCAGGTCGACACGACGCTCGTGATCTTCCCGCATGCGTTCGCCGATTTCGTCGATTACAACGATGCGCTGTTCTTTGCCGAGCGGCTCGTGCAGCAACTGCGGCTCGACGGCGTGCTGCAGATCGCGAGCTTCCATCCGCAATACCGGTTCGAAGGCACCGAGCCCGACGATATCGAGAACTACACGAACCGCGCGCCGTACCCGATCCTGCACCTGTTGCGCGAGGACAGCATCGCGCGCGCGGTCGACGCGTTTCCGGATGCGTCCGCGATCTACGAAAAGAATCAGGAAACGCTGCGCCGCCTCGGCCACGACGGCTGGCGCGAATGGATGCGCCGGCCGGGCGACGACGTCTGACGCGCCGCGCGGGCTGCGCGTCAGCCTTCGGCCGGCTCGACGGCCTCGCCGCCTGCCGCCGCGGCTTCCGCCACGAAGAAGCGCTCGTTCAGTTCGGCAAGGCCGAACATCCCGAGGATCTCGTTCAACCGCTCGCCGGGCCGCCGGCGCGGCAGGTTCTTGTACTGAGCGATGATCAGCTCGTTCTTCATCGAATGCTCCCAGCCGACCAGCTCGGTCACGCTGACCTGGTAGCCGTGCGCCTCGAGTTGCAGGCAGCGCAGCACGTTGGTGATCTGGCTGCCGAATTCGCGCGTATGCAGCGGATGCCGCCACACCTCGGTCAGCGCGTTCGCGAGCGACTTGCCCTTGTTCTTGCGCAGCACGCCCGCGACTTCCGCCTGGCAGCACGGCACGAGCACGATATGCTGCGCGCGCTTCGCGAGCGCGAAGCGGATCGCGTCGTCGGTCGCCGTGTCGCACGCATGCAGCGCGGTAACGACATCGACGGTTTCGGGCAGCCGCGGCGACGTGATCGAATCGGCGACCGACAGGTTCAGGAACGACATGCCGCCGAACCCGAGCCGCTCGGCCAGCTCGGTCGAGCGCGTGACGAGCTCCTCGCGCGTCTCGATCCCGTACACGTGCGACGCGAATTCCGGCGTGCCGTGCCCCGGCTGCTGCTTGAAGAACAGGTCGTACAAGATGAAGCCGAGATACGACTTGCCGGCACCGTGATCGACGAGCGTCACGTTGCTTTTGTCGGCTTGCACGCCGGCGAGCAGCGGCTCGATGAACTGGAACAGGTGATAGACCTGCTTCAGCTTGCGGCGGCTGTCCTGGTTCAGCTTCCCGTCGCGGGTGAGGATGTGCAGTTCCTTCAGCAGCTCGACGGACTGTTCCGGGCGGATTTCGTGGGTTTTGTTCGACATCGTGATGCGGCGCCGGGCCACGGTCGGTCGACCACGGCCCGGCGGCGGGAATTCGTGAGGAATGGCGACAGTTTACCGAAAATACGCGGTCAGGCTCGCGTGCCGAGCCGCCAGAGCGACGTGACCTCGGCGCGGCGCGCCGCGTGAAGCGGATCGTCGGCGTCCATGGACTTCGGATGCGCGGGGCGGATGTCGTCGCGGCCGAGCACGACGAGGCCCGCCTCGTCGATCCATTGCAGCAGTGTCTCGCGCGGCCGCAGGCCGAGATGCTCGGCGAAATCGGACAGGATCAGCCAGCCTTCGCCGCCCGGCTCGAGGTGCGCGGCGAGCCCTGCGAGGAAACCGCGCAGCATGCGGCTGTCGGGGTCGTAGACCGCGTATTCGATCGGCGCGCTCGGCCGGGCCGGCACCCACGGCGGGTTGCAGACGACAAGCGGCGCACGGCCGGCCGGAAACAGGTCGGCTTTGACGACGTCGACCTGGCTCGCATGACCAAGCCGCGCGATGTTCTCGCGCGCGCAGGCGAGTGCACGCGGATCCTGGTCGGTCGCGACGACACGCTCGACGCCGCGCGACGCAAGCACGGCCGCCAGCACGCCGGTGCCGGTGCCGATGTCGAATGCGAGCGACGTCGCCGGCAGCGGCGCGCGCGCGACGAGTTCGACGTATTCGCCGCGCACCGGCGAGAACACGCCGTAGTGCGGGTGAATCGGCGCGCCGCCGAGCGCCGGAATCGGTACGCCCTTCTTGCGCCACTCGTGTGCGCCGACGAGACCGAGCAGTTCACGCAGCGACACGACCGACGGTGCGCCGCCGGGGCCGTACGCCTCCTCGCATGCGGCTCGCACATCGGGCGCGCGGCGCAGCGGGATCGTGTAGTCGGCGTCGAGCGGGATCAGCAGCATCCCGAGCGTGCGGGCGCGCTGCGATTGCGCGAGACGATGCAGATTGAATGCGTCGACGCCGGCCGCGGCTTGCGCCTTCTTCGGCTTGCGCTCGACACGGCGCGCCATCGCCTGCACGAGCTGGCGCGCATTCTGGAAATCGCCCTGCCAGACGAGCGCAGTGCCCTCGCACGCAAGGCGATAAGCCGCGTCGGCAGTGAGGCGATCGTCGGCGGGCACCGCGCGCTTCGGCGGTTGCACACCGGCTTCGGAGCGCCAGCGCACGGCATGATCGGCGCCGTCGGCGTCGGTCCAGTGGAAAACAGGGGAATCGGTCACGCGAACTCGGTTACGGTTGGCTTCAATGGCGGCGAGAATTCACCGCGCGGACCACACCATACCGCGCTTTGCCCGACCCGGCAAAACGGGCGCCGCAACGCCCGCCGATCAGCGCTCGTCGCGGCGCAAGCGACGATCAGGCGAGATCGAAGGTTTCCGCACCGGGCGCATCGCGCTTGACGGCCGCGATGCCATTCTCGCGGCCCTGCACGCTCCTGTACGTTTCGCTCGTGCCGATGATCTGGTGGTTGGCGGCCTTCAGGTTGAACATCGGCTCGCCGTTGTGGGCAAGCTTGCGCTCGTAGCGCTCATCCAGCGGCGCATTGTCCCGCACTGACGCGATCCCGTTTCTCGCGCCGCCCTTCTCTTCGTACCGCTCGCTCGCGAGGATGATCTCGCCGTTCGCCGACTTCAGGTGAAAGTAGTACTGACCGTTCGTGGCTTTCCCGATCTCGAATTTTGCCGCCATGGTTTGCTCCCGAAAGAATGTCCGACCGTCGGACATCGGCAAGTGTAGGGGCAACACCATCGAAAATCGGCATCAGGCGGCGATAAGCGTTGAAGACTGTCAAATGGTCAATTTTCAGCGACATTTGAACGACGTTTCCGAAAACCACACGACCTACCCGCCCCACCCCGGCATGACGGGCAAGCGCAGCGTGCCCGCGTCGTTGAAGTGCACGGTGCCGAGCACGCCGCCCGCGAGCCGGCCGCGCAGCGCATACGGCAGCTCGCCGTTCGCGGCCGCGCCGGGCAGGTTCCACGCCTGCCGCGCGGCGGCGAATGCGGACACGGACACCGGCACGTCGAGCACGGCTTCGCCGAAACGCGGCACGGTGCCCGAGCGATCGCTGACGCCGCTCGCGAACGGCGTGCCGTTCAGGTCGAGCGCGACCGAGATGCCGTCGTATTCGATCGGTGCGTCGTTCGGGTTCTGCACGCGCAGCTTCAGGTTGAAGCGCATCTCGAGGCCCTGCCCGACGAGCGGGTCGAGCCCCGCGACCGACACGCGCACGGGGTCGCGCGTCAGCCCCGCGCAACCGCCGAGCAGCAGCGCGGCGGCAACCAGCATCGGCACGGCGCGCAGCGGCGCGAAACGGAACAGGGTACGTGGCATGGAACAGCCTCCTCGCGGCGATCGGTGAGCGGGTCGTCGATGCATTGTACCGAGCGCACCGCCCCACGCCGGATTTCGTAGTTTCCGCGGCGACCCAAGATCGTTAATAGATTAAAACTACGAATTCGACAGCTAAACGGAAAGCGAATTAATGACTTCCAGCATTCAATGAAGCGCCAAGAATTCAATAGATGCTCTTTCTAAATTTTTCGTTTCCTTTACCCAAAACCATCAAGTATATTTACGCATCCTTGGAGCAAGCCGACAAACCTTGAAGCCGCATGACGGCGAATTTACGGAACGGCAACACGCCTTCCTTCCGTCCTGCGGACTGGCCCGGCCAGCCCCGTAGGTCGTCGGTTCAAAGGGATTGCGCGCCCACGCCGGGCGTGCGGCCCCGTGTCGTGCGCGCGAAATCAATTCAGTACAACACGCGTCCGGCCATTTTGAACTGGCAAGTTAACCAATATCCGGAAATCCAGAGGGGGCAGTAAACCATGATTACCTTCACGTAGTCGGCTACCGTCTTTCCGAATAATCCGTCATTGCCATTTTTTCGCTGTTGATTAACGGCGAGGGGATTGCTTTTGCCGGCGTTTTCGCAGCACTGAACGATTCTTTCCACAATCGAGGTTTCAGTCATGTCGATTCATATTCGCAAGATGCGTTATCTGCCGCTCGTCGCCGCCCTGGCGCTCGCCGGGTGCGGCGGCGACGACGGCGGTGCAGGCTCCGCTTCCGCGCTCAGCTCCGCCGGCGCGCCGCATACGGGCTCGTCGCCCGCCGTCACCGCGCCGCCGAGTGCCTCCAACGTCGACAAGAGCGTGTCGCCTGTCGAATTGCCGGCCACCGTGGTACCGGTGAACTACCGGCTGTGGTTCCGCCCGAACGAGGCGCTGAACGCGTTCGACGGCCGTGCAGATGTCGAAATCAAGGTGCTGAAGCCGGTCAACAACATCGTGATCGCCGGCCACCGGATCAAGTTCACGAACGGCCGCATCACGCTGCAGCCGGGCAACATCCAGCTGATCGCGACGCCGCAGGACAAGGGCGACTTCTATCAGCTGCGCCCCGTGAGCGGCACGATCTCGCCGGGCAACTACTCGCTGCACATGGAGTGGTCGGGCATCATCAACTTCAAGTCGTACGACGATCCGGTCGCGAAGACGGGCGGCAGCTGCGGCGACGATCCGTATCCGGGCTGCTCGGCCGCGGAAGGCATCTTCCGCGTCGACCTGAAGGGCACCGACGGCAAGACGAGCGGCGCGATCCTGACGCAGGGCGAAACCAACCTGTCGCGCCAGTGGTTCCCCGGCTGGGACGAACCGGCATTCCGCCCGACCTATGAAGTGACGGCCGAAGTGCCGTCGAGCTGGCGCGTCGTGTCGAACGCGGCCGAGAAGCCGTCGACCAATGTCGGCGGCGGCTACAAGCTCGTGCAGTTCGAGAAGACCCCGCCGATGCCGTCGTACCTGCTGTTCTTCGGCGGCGGCCTGTTCGACACCTACGAGGACGACTTCACGAGCCCGCTGCCGGGCGGCAAGGGCGGCCTGCACCTGCGCGTGTTCACGCCGCCGGGCATGAGCGACTGGGCGAAGCCGGCGATGGATCGCACCAAGCAGGCGCTCGACTTCTACTACCGCTACACGGGCATCGCGCTGCCGCTGACGAAGTTCGACACGGTGGCCGCGAACGACGCGTTCAAGGAGCAGAAGGACCTGAACTTCGGCGGGATGGAGAACTGGGGGTCGATCCTCGAGTTCGCCGACGACATCCTGCCGCAGCCGGGCCAGCCGATGTCGCACTACGGCAACGAGGTGCTGACGCACGAAGTCGCGCACCAGTGGTTCGGCGATCTCGTCACGACCGACTGGTGGGACAACGTATGGCTCAACGAATCGTTCGCGACGTTCTTCGAAACGAAGACGACGATCCAGTTCTTCCCCAACGAGTTCAGCTGGCTCGACCAGGTGAAGAACAAGTATCGCGTGATCAATCGTGACATCGGCCCGAACGCGTTCCCGGTCGCGCCGAACTTCAACGACTGGGCGTCGAACGATTTCGTGCTGAGCGCCAGCGCGTTCACGTACGACAAGGGCGGCCACGTGCTGAAGACGCTCGAGAACTATCTCGGCGAACAGACGCTGCGCAAGGGTCTGCAGCAGTACCTCGTCGACTACTCGTTCGGCAACGGCACGCCGAAGCGTCTGTGGGATGCGCTGTCGAAGGAAAGCGGCCAGGCGGTCGGCCCGATCGGCGACAGCTACGTGCGCCAGACCGGTGTCCCGCTGATCTCGCTCGACACGCAGTGCGACCTGACGAAGAACCAGACGGTCATCACGCTGAAACAGCAGCCGTTCCCGAACAAGAACGCGTATCCGGGCCTGCAGTGGACGGTGCCGATCACGCTCGCGTACGGTCAGGGACTCGCGAAACGCACGACGCTCGCGCTGAAGGACACGCAGACGCAGACGCGGATCGACGGCTGCACGGGCGTGGTCGCCGACCCGAGCGGTCTCGACTACTACATCGTGAACTACAGCGACGCGGCCTGGAGCGGGCTGCTCACGCAGGTCAACGGCTCGACCGATCCGGTCCTGCTGGCGAACCTGAAGAGCGAAGCCGCGCTGCTCGTCGCGAACAACCTCGCACCGGCATCGCGCTCGACGTCGATCGGCTCGGTGGCTTCGCCGGCCGCGATGAAGCTGCGCCAGACGCCGACCTTCGGCGGCGTCGAGCTGACGACGAAGGAGCGCCCGGCACTGCACTACCAGGGCGTCTTCAAGCCGCGCAAGGTAGTGACGCAGTAACGGTGCGCATCCGGCCGGCGCCGCGCAGCCTGCGGCACCGGCCGGCGCACCGGCTTCTCCGACCTTTGACGGGCCTCGCATGCGAGGCCCTTTTTTCTTTCCGTACGGTGCCCGCCCGCCGTCATGCCCACGCGGCATCCCACGCCGGCTGCGCGAACCACGACACGAGGAATGCAACGAGTTTCGACGTCCGTGCGCTGCCGCGCGCCTGCTGGCGCAGCACGTGGATCGTCGCCGGCTCGGGCGTCGCCGCGTACTGCGGCAGCACCGCACGCAACCGCCCGTCGCGCAGCGCGTCCCCCGCGAGCCAGGTCGGCAGGTGCGCGAGACCGAGCCCCTCGAGCGCCGCTTCGAGCAACGCCTCCGAATGATTGCTGCGAAACCGCGGTTGCGCCGGGACATGGCGACGCTCGCCGAAGCGCCACGCACCCGGCGGCGGCGCGCCGTGCCAGGCGAGACAGTCGTGGCCAGCGAGCGCGTCCGGCGATTCGGGCTCGCCGCGCCGCGCGAGGTAGGCCGTACTCGCACACAGCACGCGCCGCTGCGGCGCGAGCACGGTCGCGACCAGGCGCGTGTCCTCGAGCGGGCCGATGCGCACCGCGAGATCGACGTCGGAGCCGAGCCGCGCACCCTGCAGGTCGACCATGCTGTCGGTCAGCACCAGGTCGACCTGCAGCGCCGGATGACACTGCATGAACGCGGCCAGCGCGGCCATCAGGTGCCGCCGGCCGAACGGCGCCGGACAGTCGACGCGCAGCAGTCCGCTCGGCTCGTCGCGCTGGCTGTGCAGGTCCTCCTGCAAGCCGCGCAGTTCGGCCAGCATCCGCGTCGCGCGCCCGTACAGCAGTTGGCCGGCCTCGGTCGGCCGCAGCGCGTGCGTGGTGCGATGCAGCAGGCGAATGCCGAGCTGTGCCTCGAGGCGGTCGATGCGCCGCGTAACCGACGACGCGGCGACGCCGAGCCGGCGCGCGGCCGCCGAGAAGCTCTGCTGATCGACCACATCGACGAACAGCGCGAGATGCGGGGTAAGAAAGTCGTCCATGCGGGGCCTTCGGATTTGGCTATGCGTTTATCGCAAAGCAATCATCCGCTTTTGCCTGTTTCCGCGTCAAATCGGGCCGACTAGACTGCACTCATCCTTTTCATCCGCTGCACGCACCGGCCCGCCGGGTCGCACGGCAGCCATCCGTCACGGAGATCATCATGCGCAGCATCCGCTTCGACGCCCCCGCCGCCGACATCGAGTCGCTCGACGCGCGCGTCCGGGAACTCGACACGCCCGCCCCGGCCGACGGCCAGATGCTGATCGAGGTGCGCGCGGCCGGCGTGAACCCGAGCGACGTGAAGGCCGCGCTCGGCCGCATGCCGCATGCGGTGTGGCCGCGCACGCCCGGGCGCGACTGGGCCGGCATCGTGCGCAGCGGCCCGGACGGCTGGATCGGCGCGCCGGTGTGGGGCTCAGGCGGCGATCTCGGCGTCGGACGCAACGGCTCGCACGCGGAATGGCTCGTGCTCGATGCGGCACAGGTGCGCCGCAAGCCGGCCGTGCTGACGCTCGACGAAGCAGCCGGCGTCGGTGTGCCGTTCGTCACCGCGTACGAAGGCTTGCGCCGGGCCGGCATGCCGGCGGCCGGCGACGTCGTGCTCGTGTTCGGTGCGAACGGCAAGGTCGGCCAGGCCGCGATCCAGCTCGCGAGCGCGCATGGCGCGACCGTGATCGGCGTCGAGCGCAGCCCAGGCGGCTATCGCGGCCACGCATCGGGCAACGTGCACATGATCGACGCGTCGAAAGAACCCGTGGCCGACGCGGTGCGCGCGGCGACCGGCGGCCACGGCGCGGACATCGTCTACAACACGGTCGGCAGCCCGTATTTCGAAGCCGCGAACGCGTCGATGGCGATCGGCGCGCGGCAGATCTTCATTTCGACGATCGACCGCAGCGTGCCGTTCGACATCTTCGCGTTCTATCGCGGCCAGCATACGTTCGTGGGGGTCGATTCGCTGCAGCTCGGCGGTGCCGCGGTCGCGCAGATCCTCGACACGCTCGCGTCCGGTTTCGGCAACGGCACGCTGCGACCGTTCCCGATCGGCGACGACTACGTGTACCCGCTCGACCGCGCGCACGACGCATACCGCGCGGTGCTGGCCGGTGCGCGCGAGCGCGTGATCCTCAAGCCCTGACGCCGGACCACACGGGAGGCTGCCATGACGGATTACGTGACCTCGCTCGCGGCGGGCCTCGGCGTCGGCGTGCTGTACGCGCTGCTGAACGTGCGCTCGCCAGCCCCGCCGCTGGTCGCGCTCGTCGGCCTGCTCGGGATGGTGATCGGCGAGCGTGCGATCGCGCTGCTGCGTTGACGTGCCGATGCGGCTGCCGCGCTAACGGTCGCCGCGACGCCGGAACGCCCACCATGCGGCGAGCCCGGTGAAGCCCGCGACGAGCAGCACCATCAGCCAGAAGCCGTGCTTGTTTTCCGAGAACGGCACGCCGCCGACGTTCATCCCGAAGAAGCCGGCGACGATGTTGATCGGCAAGGCGATCACGGTCACGAGCGTGAGCGTGAACAGCGTCCGGTTGTTCTGCTCGTCCAGACGCGAGCCGATCTCTTCCTGCAACAGCTTGATCCGCTCGTTGAGCCCCGCCAGATCGGCAAGTACCAGCGAAAACTCTTCGGTCGACTCGCGCAGCTCCTGCACGTCTTCCAGGTGCAGCCACGCGGGCGGCTTCGCGAGCAGCCGGAAGATCGACCCGGGTTCGGGCGCGAGCATGCGCTGCAGGCGCGTCAGCGTGCGGCGCATCGCACCAAGCTCGATGCGGCTCGACGTGAGCCGCTGCGACAGGAAGCGATCCTCGATGCGGTCGACGTCGACGCTCGTGCGCCGCATGATCTGGATCAGCAGGTCGGCCTGGTCGCGCAGCAGGTGCACGAGCAGTTCCGCGGGCGACCTGAACTGCTCGCCGTCGCGCACGCACGCGCGCAGCGTGTCGACCGAGCGCAGCGGCTTGAGCCGCGCGGTCACCATGATGCGCTGCTCGACGTGGACGAACAGCGTCGCAATCTCCGACGGCGTCAGTTCGAGGTTGAACATCACGTCGTTGACGATCGCGCGCAGCGCACCGTCTTCCTGCTCGATGCGGGTCGAACGCGACCCTTCGTGGAGAAATTCGAAGAAACTGTCGGGCAGCCCGAGATGCGTGCGCATCCAGCGCTCACTCGCGCCATGCGCGAGATTGAAGTGCAGCCAGACGAAATCGCCCGACGCGCCCGCACCGTGCGCGCGGCACGTGCGCAGCCACGCGGCGGCCGCGTCGGCATCGAGCGTCGCGCCGGAGCCGCCCGGCACGAAACGGAAGCCGCACACCATGCCGGACGTATCGGCGCCGTAAGTCTGTACGATCAGGTCCATCGTGTCGAAGGTCGTGCGGCGCGCGACGCGCCGCACATCGCGGGTCGCGGGCCCGCGCCGGGAAAAGAAAGGAGACGTATGCCCGACGGGCGTGACGCTCTCGTGACAACATCAGGCCGCATCATACCGGCAGCTTCGTGGCCCCAAAAGCAACGCGCCGCCCAACGGGCGGCGCGGTCCATGCATGGCGGCAAGCGCAAGACGCGTTACTGCCGCGTCTCCGACTGTGCGGCGCTCGGGCACGCGGGGTCCTTGCCCCAGTGGCCGTCACACACGCGCCAGCGGCACAGCTGATCTTCGAAGAAACCGCGCTCCGAACACTCCTTCACGCGCGACCCGAGCGAGCCGGTCGTCGCTGCCGTCTTGGTCGGCACGACCTGCCCCTTCTGCGCGGCGAGTTTCTTGTCGGCCGGCTTCGTGCGCGCAACGAGCGCCGCGAGCAGGTCGGCATCCGGATCGTCCTTCCCGGCCGCCTTCGCGGTACGGGTCGACGTCGCATCGCGGCGCTTCCTGGCCTGCGCGAGCTCCGCCTCTTGTTCCTTGCGATGCTTGCGGGCCTCGGCCTTTGCATCGGCCTTCGCGTCGGCCTTGCCATGCGCCGCGACCTTCGTGCTCTTCGTGGCGTCGGCCTTCGCGGTCCTGGTCGTCGCGACAGCGGCGGCAGTGGCGGCTGCGGCTGCACCGGCCGTGGCTGCGCCCGATGCGTCGTCGGCGCCATTGGCCAGCGCGCGCGACAGGCGGCTGCCGTCCGCGGCGGACGCGGCCGATGCGGATGCAACGGTCTGGGAAGCCGAATCGTCGTTGACGATCGTGGCCGGCTGGACGGCGGACGCGGCGGATGCGCCATTCTGCGCGACCTGCACGGCGGCGTTGCTGGCCGGTGCGGCCTTGGCCGGCGCGGCTGCCGCGGGCTCGGCGGCCGTCACGGCGCCGACCTGCTCGCCCGAATGCTGCTGCATGCGCCACGCGCCCCAGCCGCCGACGGCGACCACCAGTGCGACGACGGCGGCGATCGGCGCCTTCAGCGAACGGCGCGGCGGTTCGGCGGGCGGCGTGACACGGCCTTCCAGATTCGCGAGAATGCGCGACTGCTGAGGTCCTCCCTCGCCTGCCGGTTTCGTATCGGACAGCAGGCTGGGCGGAGTTTTCGAATTTGAATTTTCCGGCGCACTCATTCAGCGTCTCATTGAATCCTGGTTTAATTCACCGCGATAATATAGCCCGGCCTCTCGAAGCAGCCTGATTCTAAGAGCAAGCATTGCAAAACACAATCAATTCCAATTTCCGGGGATTTCTTTGATTGCCGTCGCACTCGTCGCCTATTTCGCCCTTGCCGTAGCGGTTGCGGCACTGTTGCTTTTACCGGGTATCCGCGCGACCGTTTTCGAATCCGTCGCCCAGTTTCACGGCCGTCTTACGCGCCGTGCGAACGATCGCGCCGCGCGTACGCGGAGTCAGATTGTTAAATCGGCAAGCGTTACGCGCGGCGCATTAAACGATGTGCAAAATTTACTGGTTCGCCGGCGCTTGATGATTATGGTATCGGCAGGTATTCTTGCGACGCCGCCATTGGTCGCCATTGCTTTACGCGGCCGGCAATTGTTCCAGTACGACGACACGGCGCGCGTGCCCGACGAGAAAATCGCCGCGCTGCTGCAGGGCGAGCAGCTCGTGCCGCCACCGCCGCTGCCGCCGGAAGTCTTCGCCACCAAGGAAGTCGAGCAGATACGCCCGGCGCTGAAGGATGCGAGCCGCGACTGGAACCTGCTGGATCCGGATTTCCGTACGCGTTTGCTGCTGGTCTACAAGATCATGCACGAACAACACGGTTATGAAATGGCGCTGCTGGAAGGGTACCGAAGCCCGGAACGGCAGAACCGGCTGGCGGCGATGGGCGGCAACGTGACCAACGCGGCAGCCTTCCAGAGTTATCACCAATTCGGGCTGGCGGCCGACAACGCATTCCTGCGTGACGGCAAGCTGGTCATTTCCGAGAAAGATCCCTGGGCGATGCGCGGCTACCAGTTGTACGGCCAGGTCGCCGAACAAGTCGGCCTGACCTGGGGCGGCCGATGGAAAATGATGGATCTCGGGCACGTTGAATACCATAAACCCGGTTTTAAACTGGGACGCGGCAGCTAGCCAGGGCTGCCGGACAGGAAATAATGAGGGCGGCATGGGGCTTTTTAATATCCCGGCAGGAAACGATATGGGCGACGCAAAAAATCGGGCATTCCAGTGCGCGATTTTTTCCGGCCGCCGCTTCCGTTTTAAATCTCACAGCGTCCTTTCATTAATGCGCGCGCCTTCTCCGATGCCGCGGGCGCATTGATGCCAGCCCCCTTCATCCCGTTTGACAGCATGGCGACACATCGCGGCGCCACCCTTGCCGCTCGGCGCGCCTGCGTCGCCTCACCGAATCGCACCGGAACCTGAACGTCCTATGCAACGCATCCTCAACGTGCTGACTCATCCGCGTACGCTCTCGATTGTCGGGATCGTCGCGCTAGCGGCGATCCTCTTCATCGTCGCCGACATGCTGCAGCTGCCGCTCCTGTGGGCGGCGATCGCGTTCGCGGCGATCCTCGCGCTGTGGCTCGTCGTCGCGCTGTGGCGCCGCTGGCGCGTGAAGCGCGCGAACCAGCAGCTCGGCCAGGTGCTCGAGGAGCAGGCGGAAACCGGCAAGATCGCCGCGCCCGCCGCCGCCGCGCTCGCCCCCGATTCGAAGACCGCCGACCTCGACGTGCTGCGCACGCGCCTGTCGGATGCGGTGAAGACGATCAAGACGTCGAAGATCGGCCAGGTGTCGGGCGGCTCCGCGCTGTATGAACTGCCGTGGTACATCGTGATCGGCAACCCGGCTGCGGGCAAGAGCAGCGCCGTGCTCAACTCCGGCCTGCAGTTCCCGTTCGCGGACAAGAACAGCGCCGTGATCCACGGCATCGGCGGCACGCGTAACTGCGACTGGTTCTTCACGACCGAAGGGATCCTGCTCGACACGGCCGGCCGCTATTCGGTGCACGAGGAAGACCGCAGCGAGTGGCTCGGCTTCCTCGGCCTGCTCAAGCGTTATCGTCCGAAGGCGCCGATCAACGGCATCATCGTCACCGCGAGCATCGCCGAACTCACCGGCAACCGTCCCGAATTCGCCATCAACCTCGCGAAAAACCTTCGTCAGCGCGTTCAGGAGCTGACGGAAAAGCTGGAAGTGTTCGCGCCGGTCTACGTGATGTTCACGAAGGCCGACCTCATCACCGGCTTCACCGAATTCTTCAGCAGCAGCGACAAGCACGAGTACGACCGCGTGTGGGGCGCCACCCTGCCCTACGAGCCCGACGACAAGCGCGACGTGGTCGCGCAGTTCGACACGCACTTCGAGGAACTCTACGAAGGGCTGAAGGAAATCAGCGTCGCGCAACTGTCGCTGTCGCGCGGCAACCAGTTGTCGCCGGGCCAGTTGAGCTTCCCGCTCGAATTCTCGACGATCAAGCCGTCGCTGCGCGCGTTCCTCGCCACGCTGTTCGAGAACAATCCGTTCCAGTACAAGCCGATCTTCCGCGGCTTCTACTTCACCAGCGCGCTGCAGGAAGGCGAAACCAACAGCGCGGCCGCGCAGCGCATCGCGCACCGCTTCGGCCTCGACGGCAGCGCGCTGCCGAAACCGCACAGCGCCTTCTCGAAGAACGGCTTCTTCCTGCGCGACCTGTTCTCGAAAGTGATCTTCGCCGACCGCCAGACGGTACGCCAGTTCGCGAGCCCGACCAAGACGCGGCTGCGCTATGCGACCTTCTTCGGCTTCGTCGCGGCGCTCGCGATCGCGCTCGGCGGCTGGACCTGGTCGACGATCGGCAACCAGCAGCTCGTGTCGAACGTGCAGGCCGACCTCGACAACGTCACGCGCCTGCAGCAAGGCCGCAACGACCTGCAGTCGCGCCTGCAGGCGATGGACATCCTCGAAGACCGGATCGAACAGCTCGAGCAGTTCCGCCGCGACAAGCCGCTGTCGGTGTCGCTCGGCCTGTACCAGGGCGACCGTCTCGAGCAGCACCTGCTGACCGAGTACTACAACGGCGTGCGCCAGATCCTGCTGGCCCCCGTGTCGCAGAACCTCGCATCGTTCATGAAGGACGTGAACGCGCACCCCGAACAGCTCGTGCCGATGACGCGCCCGCCCGAATCGGGCGCCGTGCAGGGCGGTGCGATTCCGGTCTCGACGAATGCGGCAGGCGCCGCGCCGACGGCCGGCGCCGCACTGGCCGCGTCCGGTACCGCACCGGCCGCCGCAACGGCACAACAGCCGGCCGCACCGCAGGGCGGCCTCTACAGCGACGCGTCGCCGACCAACGTGCAGGACGCGTACAACGCGCTGAAGACGTACCTGATGCTGTCCGACAAGCGTCACGTCGAGCAGGCGCACCTGACCGACCAGCTCGCCCGCTTCTGGCGCGGCTGGCTCGAGACGAATCGCGGCAACATGCCGCGTGACGAGATGATCAAGAGCGCCGAGCGCATGATCTCGTTCTACCTGTCCCGCGTGAACGACAACGACTGGCCGATGATCGACGCGAACCTCGCGCTCGTCGACCAGACCCGCGAGAACCTGCGCCGCGTCGTGCGCGGCATGCCGGCCCGCCAGCGCGTCTACGAGGAAATCAAGGCACGCGCGTCGACCCGCTTCGCGCCGATGACCATCGCGCGCATCGTCGGCGACGGCAACCAGTCGCTCGTGGCAGGCAGCTACGCGATTCCGGGCACGTTCACGCGCGAAGCGTGGTTCGACTACGTGCAGCCGGCGATCCGCGACGCGGCGACCAAGGAACTGCAGGCGAAGGACTGGGTGCTGAACACGTCGACGCAGGACGACCTGACGCTCGAGGGCAGCCCCGAGCAGATCCAGAAAACGCTCGTCGGCATGTACAAGACCGAGTACGCGCAGCACTGGCAGAAGTTCATGCAGGGCATCGCCGTGCAGGGTTTCAGCAGCTTCGGCCAGGCTGTCGACGGGATGAACCGCCTCGGCGACCCGCAGGATTCGCCGATCCGCAAGATCCTCGAGACCGCGTACGACCAGACGTCGTGGGACAACCCGTCGCTCGCGAACGTGACGATCAAGAAGGCGCAGACGGGCGTCGTGAACTGGGTCAAGCAACTGTTCTCGCGCTCGCAGGCCGGCCAGATGGCGGCCGCCAACATCGACATCAACGGCAACCCGGCCGAGGTGCCGATGGGTCCGATCGGCCAGGAGTTCATCGGGCTCGCGCGGATCGTCGCGACGCATGACGGCACGTCGATGCTCAAGGGCTACATGGATTCGCTGTCGAAGGTCCGTACCCGCTTCAACGTGATCAAGAACCAGGGCGACCCGGGCCCGGGCGCGCGCCAGCTGATGCAGCAGACGCTCGACGGCAACGGTTCGGAGCTCGCCGATTCGCTGAAGCTCGTCGACGAGCAGATGCTGACGGGCCTCACCGATTCGCAACGCAAGTCGCTGCGTCCGCTGCTCGTGCGGCCGCTGATGCAGGCGTTCGCCGTCGTGATCCAGCCGGCCAGCGCCGAAGTCAACAAGGTGTGGAACGCGCAGGTCTACCAGCCGTTCCAGAACTCGCTCGCGACGAAGTACCCGTTCGCGGCCAGCGCGAAGGTCGAAGCCGGCGCCGGCGAGATCGCGCAGGTGTTCGGTCCGGACGGCTCGATCGCGAAGTTCGTCGGCACGACGCTCGGGCCGCTCGCGGTGCGCCGCGGCGACACGCTCGCCGCCCGCACGTGGGGCGACATGGGCATCGGGCTCACGCCGGACTTCACGAACGGCTTCGCACGCTGGGTCGCGCCGCTCGCAGGCGGTGCCGCCGGCAGTGCAGCTGCATCGTCCGAGCCGCAGACCGTGTTCCAGATCCTGCCGCAGCCGAGCACGGGCACGACGGAATACACGATCGCGATCGACGGCCAGCAACTGCGCTACCGCAACACGCCGCCGCAGTGGACCAACTTCGTGTGGCCGAACCCGCAGGGCTCGCCGGGCGCGACGCTGTCGGCGACGACCTTCGACGGCCGCACGGTGCAGCTCGTCAACGAACCGGGCCGCTACGGTCTCGAGAAGCTGATCAACTCGGCGCAGCGCAAGCGCCGCCCGGACGGCACCTTCGACCTGACGTGGGCGCAGGGCAGCGTGAACGTGTCGGTGACGATGCGCATCATCAGCACGTCGCAACCGTCCGGCGGTGGCGGCAGCGACCAGCCGCAGCAGCAGAGCCTGCGCGGCCTGCAACTGCCGTCGTCGGTCGCCGACGCGAGCGCGGGCGCCGCGCAGAACGCGACCCAGTCCGCCGGCACGGGCACGCCGGCGGCCGCACCGGCCGTCGCGGCCGCCAACGCAACGAATGCACAGGGGGCGCAATGACGCAAACCGTTCAGGCGCAAATCGCCTACTTCGGCAAGATTCCGTCGCGTGGCGACTTCGTCAAGAGCGCACACAATCCGCAGCTGCTGCAGACGCTCGACCGCTGGATCGCGCAGGCGCTCGAACTGCTCGCGGAAGATCCGCGCTGGAAGATCGTCTACGAGGATGCGAAGCCGATGCATTTCGCGTTCCTCGGCTCGCGCAGCAAGCTCGCGATCGCGGGCCACATGGTCGCGAGTCACGACGTGTCGATGCGCCGCTTCCCGTTCCTCGGCGCAACCGCGCTCGAGGTCGACCGGCCGCTCGCGTTCCTCGCGCGCAGCCCGCTCGCGTTCGCACGGCTGTGGTCGCGCGTCGCCACGCAGATCCCGCCGCTGCTCGGCAGGGACGAGCCGCCCGGCGCGCTGCAGGCGCTCGGCGACACGCAGGTGCCGATCGACGTCGGCGGCCCCGGCACGTCGCATGACGGCACCTTCAACGACTTCGTCGAACACCAGTCGCTCTACGGCCTCCAGGAGATGCTGCTCGAAAGCGGTCATCCGGTGCGGCTGCGCGGCGCGATGCTCGCGCTCGGCTCGCTGCTGCGGCCGGTGATGCAGAGCGGCTCGTCGCACATCGAACGCGGCCTCACGCTGCCGCTGCCGGTCGATCCGTTCTACCGCAGCCTCGTCGCCGCGTTCTGGCTCGAACTGATCGCGCCGTTCGTCGCGCAGGCCGACTTCGAGCTCGCGATCTTCATCGGCACGATCGCCGAGCGCGAACGGCTCGTCATCGGCTTCAACGGCGCGTCGGCGAAGACGCTGCTGAGCGTGGTCGACCCGCAGACCTACGCCGCCCACAACATCGACATCGACGATCCCGAGTGGATCGACGCCCATGCGCAAAACGATCAGCAGATCAGCAAGCTCGTCAGCTACCTCGACCAACCGCAACTCTCGCTGCGCGTCGCCATCGACGCGTTCCGCGAAGCGTTCATCGGAGGCTGACCGGATGCATCGCACGATTCAAGACCGGCGCCCGCGTTTTTCGGTCGCCCTCTCGCCCGCCCTCGCCGCCCTCTTCGCCGCGGGCCTCGTCGCCAGCGGTGCAGCCTTCGCGCAGAACACCGGCGCCACCGTCACGCCGGTCGGCAACGGCACGGTCGCCACGACCGCGCTGCCGTCGTCGAACCCGAACGCCGGCGCCGCATCCGGCACGGTGGTACGCGGCACGGCCGGCACGATCACGCCGCCGCCCGCGAACGCGACGCCCGGCCAGGTGGTCGTCGGCGGCAAGGTACCCGACGAGGCGACCAAGGCCGCCGTGCTGCAGAAACTGCGCGATACCTACGGCGCGACGAACGTCGTTGACCAGATCGAGGTCGGCGACGTCGCGACGCCGCCGAACTGGAGCGCCAACGTGCAGAAGCTGCTCGGCACGCAGCTCAAGCAGATCAGCAAGGGCCAGTTGAAGATCAACGGCACGCAGATCGAGATGAAGGGCGAGGTGCACAACGAAGCGTTGCGCCAGCAACTCGCCAGCGACATGGCGAACACGCTGAACCCGACGTACACGATCAGGAACGGGCTGCGCGTGTCGGCGTCCGAACAGGGCGTGCTCGACCAGACGCTCGCGAACCGGACGATCGAGTTCGAGACCGGCAGCGCGACGCTGACGCCGCAGGGCCGGCTGATCCTCGACCAGATGGCGGCCGCGCTCGCGAAGATGCAGAACCGCACGGTCGACATCATCGGCCACACCGACAACTCGGGGAACCGGACGTCGAACATCGCGCTGAGCCAGGCGCGTGCGGACGCGGTGAAGGGTTACCTGATCACGAAGAGCATTCCGCCGCAGCAGATGACGACGACGGGCGTCGGGCCGGATCAGCCGATCGCGCCGAACGATACGGCGGACGGGCGGGCACGGAATCGAAGGATCGAGTTCCGGGTGGGACAGTAAGACGTGCGGCCGGCTCATCGCGAGCCGGCACGCGATCCGATGCGGGCGGCGACAGGCATGTCGCCGCCCGTTTTTCATGGGCGGCCGCCGGCCGTCAGTGGACGGGAGGCGTCGCGCCGCCCTTGTAGCTTTTCGCCCATTCCTGGCTCTGCTTGGCAGCCTGATCGATGCGGGCGGCGACGCGATCGTCTTTCTGGCGCTGCTTCGCTTCCTTGGCGAGATCGCTCGAACCGAACTCGTCCTTGTCCCGTGTGCGGAAGTACAGCGACGGTGCCAGCACATGGTCCTGCCAGCTCGTCAGCAGCGTGTCGTGAACGAGCATGTCGAACAGCGCCATCACGTCCGGCGGAAGCGGGTGTTTGCCGTCGATGCCTTCCTTCCAGGCCGACACGAGTTCCATCTGCGGTTCGGGCAGCATGGCTGCTTCGACGGCGTCCGCGCTTGCCTTGTTGTTGGAATCCCAGGAGTCCGGCATGTTTCGGATTTGCTCTGCGGATTTCTTCAGGCCTTCCTGGTACGACGCGCGACGCAGCTTCTTTGCCGCCTCTTTCTCGAGACGCTCCCAGACCGTCGAATAGTCATTCGGCGCTTCCGCGATCAGTTGCTCATAGCGCTTTTGCGCAGCGTCGCTCGCGGCCTTCATCCCCCGCAGCTTCTCCTGATCCGCCGGGCTGCGGCTGGCCAGCATGCTCATGTTGATGCCTTGCCGCTGCAGTTCCCAGTCGAGTTGCGACTTCGTCGTCTTGCGCTGCAGGTCGGCGTCGCTCGTGTTCCGCTTCCAGTCAGCGACCGGGTCCGAAATCGTGCGACGAAACTCCGGGTCCATGTAGCGGGCTGCAATCCAGCGCATGAATATCTTCGAGTGTGCAATGAAGTCGACACCGGCTTTGCGGGGCACAAGGGCATAGTAAGCGTCGACGAGTTGCTTGATTCGGTATTGCTTGCCGTCCGCGTTGATCGGCTGTGCGATCGTGAATTTCCGGAAGGTGTCAGGCTTTTTGTCTCGCAGGTCCTCCATCGTGTCCATGACCGCGCCTGCCTTCAATGCTTCCAGCAGCATGTCTCGCAGAGGAATCCGCATCAACTCGGCATTGAAGCCCAGTGAACCCTTGGGCGCGCCGCCGACGACATCGCAACTCGTGCCCGGATAAAGGAATTGCTCGCCACGGGTCTTCTCGAGACTGTCGAGACGCTGATAAAAGCGCATCTCGTGCGCCGCGGCGAAATGAACGCAGCGCTGCACACTGGCCGGTATGCCAAGGGCTCGATCCTTGTAGCTGGTCTTGATCATTCCCAGATACGGCACCATACCGATCAACTCGCCGGCCTCTTCCGACATGGCCGATGAAACAGCGTCGAGCAGACCGACAAACTTGATCTGGATCGATACGCCGTCAATGGCGAGATCCATGTCGTCCCTGCGCTTGTATTTCTCCGCCAGGTCGTTGATGAACGCGCGTGCGAGCACGCACCCGCGATCCGCGCCGAACACCGATACCTCGATGGCCCGAACTTTCGGCATCTGCTTCTTGACGGCGTGGTACGCCTGTTCGAACTGATCCTTGGCTGCGATCACCCGTGTGTCGACGCCCGTCCCGAAAGCCTTGGCCATGACGGAGTTGTCACGTACGATCGGCACGTTCTCCATCGCTATGCCGACAAAAAGACTGCGGGCAACTGCCCAGCCCGCCTTCATCGGGGCGCCTTTGACGTTGTTCTTGAAATCGTTCTTCGCGTTACGCCACAGCAGCGTTCCGGTGGCCTTGGTGCGCTCCCAATATCGCTCCGGCGACGCATTCACCACATTCATGATCCGCCGCGCCTGCGCGGGAATGTGCTCGATATCCTTCCGAAGATCCTGGAATGCCTTGTCGATGGGTCGAAGCGAAAAATCTCCCTCAAGAAAATTCTCGATGAACTGCTTCTTGACGTCGTCGACACGCGTTTTGACGCTGGCCTGTTTGATTGGGGTATTGACGCGCGTGAACGACTTGGCGGCCGACTCCGCTCCGCTCAACGCCTTCTTGCCGCCCATCTTGGCGGCGGCTACACCCGCATTGATCCACTCGTTGGCTTTGGCCGACTCGTTGAGCGGTGTGCCCAGCCCCGAATAATAGAAGCGGAACCAGAACTGATTGACTGGCCGATGCCTGTCGTCGTTGTCCCGGTGCGCTTCCCACAAACGGCAGATGTTCGAATATTGAGAGCTCGACTTGTCGTCGATATCGCGATTTCTGCCAAATGCATCGAAGAAAAATCCCATGCGGATCGTCGCGCCGCACGGCAGACAATCCCCTTTCGGGTACATGTTCGCGTCCTGGCAGACGAGCTGCATGTACGTGGACATCGGCGTCGCGTCATCCGGATCGAGCTTGATTCTCTCAGCCATGCTGCTTCTCCTCCGTGCGCGGCGGCGGCACCAGGCCGTCGGGAATCGTCGGTACGTTCACCGGCCTGAACTTGCCGCTCGCCAGTTCGGACAACACGTTCTTCGGTAGCGCTTGCATCGATCTGGCGAACGCACCGGGCTTTCCAGCCGCTGCCCGCAGGACCCGCTGCACCTCCGGATGCGCGTCGAATCGACTGTTCACGAGCAAACTGAAATACGCGTACTGATCGAGGTCATTCCGGTCGGTCAGCTGGTATTTCAACCACGCGGCCGCTACGACACGCGCAATGCGCCGATGCGACTGCCCATCCGTATCGTCGAATTTCTTGTCCAGTTGCTCCTGATAATGCGCCGCCATCCATCGGGAAACATCCACGACCGGAATGCGCGATTCGTCCAGAAGTTGGCCCGGAAACTGAAGCTCGACGTGACGATCCGGATAGAAATGAACTTCAAGAATGCGGCTGCCGACTTTCTCCGGAACGGCTGACGGTGGCATCGCGACCTTGGTCTCGACTTGCTGCGCATGCGAGTCGTCCATCGTCCATCGATCCGCGTCGTAGTACTTCCACTTGACCGTAAACTCGGTGCCCTTGAGCGTGTAGCAACACGCGACACTGCCGCCACCTGCGCCAGGTGGATCGTCTCCGCCACCGCTTGCCTTGTTGCCGTAAGCATCGGTGATGGTGAAGCCGTTCATGTTGTACGGCAGATAATTCCGACCCATCACCGAAATCCCGCTGTAGGTCGGCTCGGATTTACCACAGGCCGTCACGGCTGCGAACAACAGGCAAGTCGCCAGAACACGGCCCGTCATACGCGCCAGTTTCGTTCCTCTATGCATCGATGTTTCCCTTCTGAGTGACACCTCGCACGCCGTTCCGTGGCAAGCAAGCGCCTGTTTTACATCTGTGTTCGATCGCATTCGCGCGCGGCTCGGGGGCCGTCCTGCGTGCGATATCGACGAGCGCCGGACCGCGCCGCTGATCGAACGCGCCCGACTCAGCCATGCCGCACCTCCGGCACACGCGGCGGCGGCAGCAATCCGTCCGCAATCACCGGGACAACCACCGGCTCGAAGTTATCGCTCGCCAGCGCCGACTGCACGCTCTTCGGCAGGGACTGCATCGACTTCGCGAACGTACCGGACTTGCCGGCGGCCTCCTGCAGGACACGCTGAACCTCGGGATGCGCATCGAATCGGTTGTTCACAAGCAAGGCGTAATACGCATACTGCTCGAGATCGCCTCGATCGGTCAGACGATATTTCAACCACGCAGACGCCACGATCCGGGCGACACGACGAAACTGCTGGTCTTCGCGCTCGTCGTATCGCTTGTCCAGTTTCCCTTGATACCGCTTCACCCATCTCACGACATCGACAATCGGCAGGCGTGCATCATCGAGCATCTGGCCGGGAAACTGGAATTCGACATGCCGGTCGGGGAAGAAGTGCACTTCGAAAATGCGGGAACCCACATTGTCCGGCGACCGGGACGGCGGCATCGACACCTTCGCCTCGGCACGGAACGTCTGCTTGTCCCCTTTGTGCCATTGGTCGACATCGTAGTAATTCCATTTGACGACAAACTCCGTGCCCTTCAGCTTGTAGCAACATTTGACACTACCGCCCCCCGCACCCGGCGGATCATCACCGCCGCCACTCGCCTTGTTCCCGTACGCGTCGGTAATGGTGAAGCCGCTCATGTTGTACGGCAGATAGTTGCGGCCAATAACCGAAATCCCGCTGTAGGTGGGCTCAGACTTCCCGCATGCCGTCACGGCCGTGAACAACAGGCAAGCCAACGCCGTCCTGCGTGCGATATCGACGCGCGCCAGACCGCGCCCTTGATCGAACGCACCCGACTCAGCCATGCCGCACCTCCGGCACACGCGGCGGCGGCAGCAATCCGTCCGCAATCACCGGGACAACCACCGGCTCGAAGTTATCGCTCGCCAGCGCCGACTGCACGCTCTTCGGCAGAGACTGCATCGACTTCGCGAACGTACCGGGCTTGCCGTCGGCCGCCTGCAGGACACGCTGAACCTCGGGATGCGCATCGAATCGGTTGTTCACAAGCAAGGCGTAGTACGCGTACTGCTCCAGATCATCGAGATCCGTGAGTCGGTATTTCAGCCATGCCGTTGCTACGACACGAACGATGCGTCGAAACTGCTGATCTTCGCGTTCGTCGTACCGCTTGTTCAACTGATCCTGATAGCGGCTGGACATCCAGCGCGACACATCGACCATCGGAATGCGCGATGCATCCGCCAGCGCACCGGGAAATTGCAGCTCGACGTGACGATCCGGGTAAAAATGCACTTCGAGAATTCGGTCACCGATCTTTTCCGGAACCTGGGCCGATGACATCACGGCCCTTGCCTCGGCATGAAGCGTTTCCTCGTTA
Organism: Burkholderia sp. BCC1999; assembly: GCF_905339975.1. NCBI lineage: Bacteria > Pseudomonadati > Pseudomonadota > Betaproteobacteria > Burkholderiales > Burkholderiaceae > Burkholderia > Burkholderia sp. BCC1999. The sequence goes on from NZ_CAJPHP010000014.1 coordinate 68,711, forward strand.
CCTTTGTGCCACTGGTCGACGTCGACATAGTTCCATTTGACCGTGAACTCGGTACCCTGGAGCTTGTAGCAACAAGTCACCCCGCCTCCGCCACCCGGCAAGCTATTCCCACCACCCGCCTTGTTTCCGTAAGCATCGGTGATCGTAAATCCATCCAGGTTGTAGGGCAGATAGTTGTGAGCGATCACCGAGATCCCGCCATACACCGGCTCCGACTTGCCGCACGCGCTCAAGCTCGAAGCCACCGCAAGCAGGCCCACCGCCACCCCGGACCTACGCCACGCCACTGCGCGCCTCCAGCAACGCGCGCTCGTGCGCATCGCGAATCGCATCCCAGGTCGCATCGTCGATCGACGCCAGCGCCGCATCGACGCTCGTTTCTCCGCGCGACGCGGCTTCGAGGCGCGACTTCACGGCCGGATGCTCGTCGAACCGCGGCGCAACCTGCACGCCGGTCACGACATAACAGAGCAGCCCGACCTCGTCGACGATCCCGTGTGCCGCCGCGCGATCGAGCTGCCCGACGACCTGGTCGTGAAGCTGCGCATCGGAGAGGTGATCGACCACCGCCGCCATCGTCTCCCGAAACTTCAGCACGAGCTTGTCCGGATACCCGAGCTCGATCAGCTGCGCGTGCTGCCGCTCGCCCAGGCCCGGCGCATCGCCTGCCGGCATCGCGCCTTCGAGCACCGGCGCATCGTTGCGCCACACGACTTCGTCGAGCCGCCGGTCGCGATACCGGATCTCGTCGAAGGGCGCAACGAACCGCGTTGCCTGCGCATCGCTCCACACCCGCCGCACGCGCTCGAACACGTGGTTGTCGAAGAAGAACAGGTAGTACGAGCGACCATTGGGCAACCCGTACTGCACGTACTGGCGCAGATGCGCATCGAGCGCGTCGAACGACCACGTCGACCACAGCCACGTCACCGCATGCAGGTCGACGGCCTCCAGCCACAGCTGGCGCAACAGCCGATGCTGCTCGGCATGCTCGTCGTCGAGCGCGTCTCGCTCGAACGCGATCAGGTACGGTGCGATATCCGTATAGGCATCGAGCCCCGTATCGGTCCAGAGCGACGCATAACGCAGGCGACGCACCGTCGCGAGCTGCACGTCCAGCTCCTGATAGCCGCGCGTATCGACGAGCGCATAAAGCCGCAACGCCCTGCCGTCGTCGTCCGCGCGCGCCAGCGGAGCCTTGAGCATCTCCAGAAACGCCGGCCACTCGCGCTCGCGCGGATTCGGCGCGGCGTCGATGGCTGCGTTTGCGTCAGTCCCGTCGTTCCGTTCGCCCACGTCGTCGACTTCGTCCATCAATCCGCCTCGACCATCGATTCGCGGCCGCTATGCGCATTCAGCACGCATTGCTTGCAGGTGCCGCCCGGCATCGCCGGCAACGGATACGGCATGCTCGTCGGGCCACTGAACGGGTGCTGGGCACCTTTGATGTCGATCTTCCCCGGCGCGTGAATCTCGATGTTTCCGCCCTTGATCCGCACGTACGCGCCACCCGAGGTCAGCAGGATTTCCTGCTTGGCGGCGACGTCCACGTTCTCGGTCGCCGATACGATCTTGACGATCTTCTGCGCGGTCAACTCGATATCGTCGGCGTGCGCCTGGATCTCGACCTTGCCCTTGCCCGCGAACAGCTTCATCCCCGCGTTCTGGGCAAACAGGCTGATGCGATCCCGGATACCGGCGATCAACGACTTCCCGCTGGTGATGAACGTGCTTTGACCGCTGACGATGTTGGCCTGCCGATCGCCCGATGCGTGCACCGACTGCTGCGACGCGAACGCGATGCCTGACGGACTCGAGAACAGCATCACCGGCTCCGTGAATGCATTCGCGTTGCCGGTCCCGCCGCCGGCTGTCCTGCCGCCGCCCGCCGTCTCACCCGGCACGCTGCTCTGCGTCGCATCGGTGAACTGCTTCAGTGCGTCGTGACCGGTGCCGAGGCTCTCCGCCTGATGCGCCTCGCTGACCTGCGACATCGATTCGATCAGCCCCTCGGCATTGACGAGTTGCTGTTGCGCTTCCTTCACATCGAGCGGCTGGCTGTTCGCCTGCTTCGGATGCGTCGTCACGTACAGGCCCTGCCCGGCACGCACGGCGCCGTATGCATCCGTGCGCAGGTCGAAACCCGAGCCGAGATACGCGCCGCGCGTGTTGCCGTTCTGTTCGATCAGATAACCGAGATGGAGCAGCGAATTCGCGCTGCTGCTGAACAGGCGCGCTCGGTTCTGCCCGGTCGCGTCATCGAGCACCATCTCGTTGTGACCGGATCCCGCGTACTCCTTCGACCGGAATCCCGACAGGATCCCGTCGCTATGCCACTGCGGCGCGGTCGCACCGTTGTAGACGCGATGCATCACGATCGGCCGGTCGCAGTCGCCACCGATATAGCCGATCAGTACTTCTTCGCCGACCCGCGGGACATGAACGCCGCCGTAACCGCCGCCGGTATCCGACTGCACGACGCGCATCCAGCACGAGGCGGTTTCGGTGCCCTGGTTCTGCCGGTCCCAGACGAACATGACCCTGATCCGGTTCAGTTCGTCCGTATACACCTCTTCGCCCTTCGGCCCGACGACGACGGCCGTCTCGAGCTGCATGACGGGCTTCCGGTGCTCGAACGGGCTGCGATACGGCACGGCCGCGCGTTGCGCTTCGACTTCGACGAGATAAAACCCTGCCGAGCCGTCGTCATGACCTGCCTCGAAGGCGGCAGCTTCACCGTGGCCGGCTTTCACCTGCGCCAGACGGCCCTGCAGGCTATGCGGGAAATTCGCTTCGTGGTCCGAGATCGGCAGGTTGTTCTCGATGAACCGCGAGACCTTCACGGCCGCGAATTCCCGGTCCTGAGCCGAATCGCGATCGTGCTCGGGGTGATCCGCCAGCGTGAAGCGCCGGCCCGCATCGATCCCGCGCACGCCACCCACGCCAAAAAAGCGCTTCGCGCACGACTCCCATTGCTCCAGGCGAATCTTCGACAGATGTTCGCCACGGTCCTGGCCCGCGTACGTATACGCGCCGGTGTATTCGTAGATCTCGGTCTGGCCCGGCAGGTCGCCCTGATCGGCCTTGGTCGGCAGCGTCGTGCCGTTTGCGCTGCCGGCAGAGGACGGCGACTTGTAATCGAACGTACGCGTGGTGTGCAGCGAACTCTGCAGGGTTCGCGACGCGGCCCATTGCGTGAAACCCGTGGTTTCGCTGCCCGTTCCCGAGCGGTCGAACCTGACGGTGTTCGGCGACAGTTCGTCGACCGCGTGCAGGTCGTCGGTAATCACCAGCGTGTGCGCGCTGCCGTCCCCGTCATGCCGCCAGAAGCCGAACAACCCTTCGTCTTCCATCAGGCGATGCACGAAGTTCCAGTCGGTTTCGCTCTGGCGACAGTAGGAACGCGACGGCAGCGGCTTCGACAGCGCGAACTGATAGCGCCCCTTGGCCTGTGGGTGCGTATCGAACACGTCGGCCAGGATCGTGTCGACACTCTGGTCCTGCCAGTACCGCATGTCGCTGCGGAACTTGAGAAAGTGCATCCACGACGCGAAGGTCAGTTGGTAACCCGACAGGCTGCCGTCGGCGCCGAGCCTGCGCGCCGCATGGATATACCCGTTGATCGGCAGGTACGACTTGTCCGCCTGCTGGATCCACAACGTGACCGGCTGCGCGATCAGCGTCTTGAGCTCGATGTCGCTCGCGGTCGACACGAGATCGAGTTCGGCGCTGAAGTCGCGCCCCAGTTCGGCATGAATCACGGCCCGGCGCGGCACCAGCGCATTGTTCGGCAGCGACGGGATGTCGATCTTCAGCAAGCGATCCTGCTGAATCAGGCCACCGCGAATCGCCTGTGCCAGTTCGGTCACGTTCATGCGTCAGTCCATGTTCTTGTCTGCCGCAGGCCCGCGGGCCTGCACTCTCAGGTAGCCAGCCCGACGCTTACGACTGCTCGTCCGGCCGCACGCCCAGCAGCTCGCGAATATGCGACAGCGAGCCGTCGTCCTTCACGACGCTCTCGAGCCACTTGTGCAGCGGCATGTCGGCCCATTCGGCCGCCTTGTCGGCAAGATACGCGACCGGGCTGTGCGGCTCGGTCTGGCGGAAATAACGCGCGACTGCACGCAGCTGGTCGACGGCCTGCGCGCGGTTCTGGATACCGGCGATCATCGGCGTCACCGGAGGACGCGGAGCGCTCTGCTGCTGCACGTGGGTCTCCTCGGTCTGGATCGAATTGCCGAAAACCGGCTCGATGCGCTCGGGCTGCGCCTGCGGCGCCGCTTGCGTGTGCGGTGCGCTACCCGTATAGCCCTGCTCGCGCGCAAAGCGCTCGGCGAGCCGGTACACGGTCTCGAACGCGTCGCGCGCCTGCCGGAAGCTCGGCGCCGAATCGCCCGCGCGCTCGACGAGCCGCTCCTCGAACGCATCGAGCGCGAATTCGAACGCTTTCAGATTCGCCAGCAGCGCCGTGTAGAACGCGATCGGTGTCATGCGCCGCGACGAGTCGATCTGGTCGAGCGACGGCTTGCCGCGCGCGATGTCGTCCGCGTGATCGGGGTCGCGCTTGATCGCCTGTGCGACGTGCTGCGCCACTTCCCAGTCGAGCGTGCTGAACGCGTTCGACGCACCGTCCGTCATCGGCACCGCGCGCAACAGCTCGGCCGTACGGCCGGACAGCCACGCGACGTTGCCGAGCCGGTATTCGGTGTCCTCGCCTTCGGGCAGCGGGTGCACGGTGTCCCAGAACTCGCGGCACAGGCCCTCGAGCAGCGCATAACCTTCGGCGAGGCCGGTAATACCGTCCTCGAGCGCGAGCGCCTCGGTCAGCCACACGCCGAGCCGCAGGTCCTTCGTGCGCGTGCGCAGCAATTCGCCCGCATGGTCGACGACGAAGCCCCAGTCGGCCTCCTTGATCTCGGTCACCCATTCGCCCTGGTCGAGCGTCGGATCGTCGTAGCGCCGCGCGTCCTGGATCGCGTCGAATTCGTTCGAAAACAGCAGGTCGTCGCCGCTGGGCGACGCGTCGCTGATCGGTGTCAGCAGCTCGGGGAGATTGATCGGCATGGTTCGGTCAGTTCATCAATGCTGGGTGATGCGCGGCCGCGCTCATTCGACGGTATACGCAAATTCGCCCGCCTCGTCCGCACGCACCGCGATGCGCGCGATGGCTTCGCCGTCGGCGATCCGGCCGAGCACGTGGCCCGCGATCTCCGGCAGCAGCGTGCCGTTCAGGATGTGGTCGACGTTGCGGGCGCCCGAGTCGACCTCGGTGCAGCGCGCGAGCACCGCCTCGACGAGCGACTCGTCCCATTCGAACGCGGCCTTGTGGTTCGCCTCGATCCGGCGGCGGATCCGTTCGAGCTTCAACTCGATGATCTCGACGAGCACGTCGTCGGAAATCGGATAGTAGGGCACGACCTTCATGCGCCCGAGAAACGCGGGCTTGAACGTCTTGTACAGCTGCGGGCGCAGCGTCTCGGCGAGCGCGTCCGGATCGGGCAGCTCCTCGGCCGGCTTGTTCAGGCAGGCCTGCATCACCGCGGCCGACCCGACGTTCGACGTCAGGATGATCAGCGTGTTGCGGAAGTCGATCTCGCGCCCTTCCGCGTCGTCCATCGCGCCCTTGTCGAACACCTGGAAGAACATCTCGAGCACGTCGGGGTGCGCCTTCTCGACCTCGTCGAGCAGCACGACCGAATACGGATTGCGGCGCACGGCCTCGGTCAGCACACCGCCTTCACCATAGCCGACGTATCCCGGCGGCGAGCCCTTCAGGCCCGACACGCTGTGCGCTTCCTGGTACTCGCTCATGTTGATCGTGACCATCTTGCGCTCGCCGCCGTACAGGATGTCGGCCAGCGCGAGCGCCGTCTCGGTCTTGCCGACGCCCGACGGCCCGACGAACATGAACACGCCGCGCGGCTTGTTCGGATCCTCGAGGTTCGCGGTCGCGGTGCGCACGCGCTGCGCGATCGCGTCGAGCGCATGGTCCTGGCCGATCACGCGCGCGGTAAGCAGCGGCTGGAGGTTCAGGACGGTGTCGATTTCATCCTTCACCATCCGGCCGAGCGGAATGCCCGTCCACGCGGCGACGATCTCGGCGACGACGTGACCGTCGACCTGCAGCGGCACCATCGGCTCGCCGCCCTGCAGCGCATGCAGTGCGGCCACGCGTTCGCCGAGCTTGTCGCGAGTGGCTTGCACGTCGACCGGCTGGCCGTCTTCCGACGGGCCGCGCGCCTTGTCGAGCGCGTCGCGCAATTCGGTGATCTCGGCGACGATCGCGCGCTCGGCTTCGTAGCGCTCCTCGTCCTTCGCCAGTTGTTCGAGCGCCGTGTCGCGCGCACCGCGCAGCTCGCCGAGTCGCTCGTCGTGCGGTGCGCCGCCCGCCGCCTCGCGCTCCAGCGACGCGATTTCCGCATCGATCCGCTCGATCCGCTTCTTCGTGTCGTCGATCGCCGCCGGCGTCGCGCTGTGCGCGAGCGCGACTTTCGCGCACGCGGTGTCCAGCACGCTGATCGCCTTGTCGGGCAGCTGGCGGCCGCTGATGTAGCGGTGCGACAGGCGCACGGCCTCGGTGATCGCACCGTCGAGGATCCGTACGTTGAAGTGCTTCTCCATCAGGCCCGACATCCCGCGCAGCATCGCGGCCGCAAGCGGCTCGCTCGGCTCCTCGACCTTCACGACCTGGAAGCGCCGCGCGAGCGCCGCATCCTTCTCGAAGTATTTCTTGTATTCGCTCCACGTCGTCGCAGCGATCGTGCGCAGCTCGCCGCGCGCCAGCGCCGGCTTCAGCAGGTTCGCCGCGTCGTTCTGGCCGGCCTGGCCGCCCGCGCCGATGATCGTGTGCGCTTCGTCGATGAACAGGATGATCGGATGCGCGCTCTTCTTCACTTCGTCGATCACGCTTTTCAGGCGGTTCTCGAACTCGCCCTTCACGCTCGCGCCGGCCTGCAGCAACCCCATGTCGAGCACGTGCAGCGCGACACCGCGCAGCGGCGGCGGGACGTCGTCGGCCGCGATCCGCAGCGCGAGCCCTTCGACGACCGCGGTTTTGCCGACACCGGCCTCGCCGGTCATGATCGGGTTGTTCTGGCGGCGGCGCATCAGGATGTCGATCGCCTGGCGGATCTCCGCTTCGCGGCCGATCACCGGATCGATCTTGCCGTCGCGCGCGCGCTGCGTGAGGTTGGTCGTGTACGTGTCGAGCGCGGGCGTCTTCGACGGGCCGTCCACCGGCGCCGCACCGTCGGCGGCCGGCACCGCGCCACCGTCTTCCGTCTCACCCTGGCGCGGCTCGGCCTCGCTCGATCCGGCCACGACTTCGTCGAACTTGTGCTTCAGGTCCGTCACGTTCATTTCCGCGAACTGCGACGACATCCGCTGCGCGAACTGCGCGAGATCCGGCGCGGTCAGCAGCGCGAGCAACAGGTGCCCCGAACGAATGCGGCCGAGCTGCGAATCGAGCGATGCGATCAGCCACGCCTGCTCGAACAACGCGATCAGATGCACGGAAAACACCGGCGTACGCGTGTTGCCGGTCTTCAGGCGCGTCAGCTCGCGCTCGAGATCGGCACGCAGTGCATGCGGATCGACACGGCTCGCGCGCAGCGCGAGCGGCAGATCGCCGGCCGGCTCCTCGAGCAACGCGAGGAACAGGTGCTCCAGATCGACCTCGTAATGGCCGCGCGCCAGGCACGCGCTTGCCGCACGCTCGGTCGCGTGCCGGCACAGCGGGTTCAGTTTCGTGATCAGGGTCTTCAGAGGCGTGCTCATGGCGTCGATCTCAGGTTCGATTGCGTGTTGTTGTCGTTCGGAATCAGTGAATCACGTGCAGTTCGTAGCGTGCGTCGGAGCGGTCCTCGATCGCGTCGCGCGTGCAGAGGAACGCATCCCAGCCGAGCCGCGAGCCCGCGCCGAGCACACTCGCGCCGACCTCGGTGCGCTTCAGCACGAGCTTCACCTCGTACTCGAGCGTGACACCGGCGAGCAGCGTCAGCATCCGCTCGAGCGCGATGGCCTGCGCGCCACCGGGCAGAAATGCCTCGTAGTCGCGCTTGGACAGCGGGCCGACGATGATCCGTGCGCGCATGTCGCGCTGCCAGACGCGTTCGCCGACGAGCGCCGTCGCGCCGAGCACCGCGTTGACTTCGCCAAGCACGCTCAACTGGTCGGGCGGCACGTCGTACCACTTGCCGACGAACTGGTCGATCTTCACCGGCACGCGGAAGTAATCGGACAGCGCGCGCTGGAGGTACGCGGCCGACATCGGCCGGTGCCGCGCGGCCAGCGCGTAACCGGCGACGGCCTCGTCGAGCACGCCGCCCGAGCCGGCCGCGAGGCTGTCGCGCACCTCGTCGCTCGGCACGCCCGCGATCGCGAGCAAGAGCGGCAGATAGCGCTCGTCGCGGTCGAGCTCGTAATGGAACGGCAGCCGGTATTTCTTCCACGCCGCGTAGAACAGCGCGGTCGCACGGTTCGAGAACACGTCGAAGAACGCGCGCGCCGCGTGATCGCGCCGCAGGTGCTCGCGCGCGACGATCTGCTCGGTGTAATGCAGCGGCAGCGCGCCCTGCCCGCCGAGCAGCCCGAAGAACGCGGGGGTCAGCTCGACGTGGCCGAGCTCGCCGGCTGCGAGCGCGGCGCCGCGCTGCTCGCCCGAATCGAGCAGCGTGCCGTCGTCGTCGAACGAACGCACGCCTTCGATCTCGCTCGGCGGAAAGCCGAGCGACAGCGTGTTGCGGAATTCGATGCGCTGCGCGACCACGTCGCCCTGCCGCCACGCGCCGGGCGCATCCGACGCCTGCCGCGCGAACAGCCCTTCGAGCACGCGCACCGCCTGGAAGAACTCGAAGCGGTGGGGCTCGTCGAGCAGCGCATCGACTACGCCAGGATCGATTCGCCGGTTCGGGGCTTGCATCGGATGATCTCCTCGCCGGTGCGCTTCGACACGACGACTAGTTGAACAAAGCTGTTGAGGTGGACGTAGAGCCCGAAGAAGCTGTCGAGCACGCGCACGAACGACGCGAGGCTCGCGCCCACGAAGTGCTCCTCGTCGATCGTCAGCCGGATCTCGATGCCGCGCACGAAGGTCGCGAACGGCTTGCCGGGCAGCCACTGCACGGCGCCGCGCTGCTCGATGCCGGCGAGGCCGTCGATCTGGCGCATCGATACGGCCGTGCGCCGCAGGTCGTACAGCGTCAGCATTTCCTTCAGCGGCGCGAGACCGTGCGCGACCAGCGACACGTGATTGAGCGCGAGATGCGACACGAGCCGCCAGTGCGCGGCGCGGCCGCGCTCGAAGCGCACGCTCTGCGTCGGGCGGCGCAGCAGCGAGATGCCGCTCGTCTGCGCACCGCCTTCCTGGAACAGGTCGCCGCCCTCGAGGCCGAACGCGAGCATCGCCGGCAGGTCGCGGTTCGTGCAGGTGAGGTCGAGGCTCAGCGTGTCGGTTTGCGGCGACGTCGGCTCGAAGTCGATGTCGACGATCGAGATCTCGGTTTCGTAGCCGGGGCTCTTCTGCGCAACCCAGTCGTTGCGGCGCGCGAACCAGTAGTGGCCGATCCGGGCCGATTCGCCGTGATGCAGCGAGTAGAACGGCCGGAACTCGATCACCGACTCTTCATGCGCCTGCTGCCGGACGAGCTTCACCGAATCGATCGAATACACCTCGTACGCGAACGCGCGCCGCGCCTCGGCGATCACCGGGTACGACACCGCGCGATGCGTGATGCGGATCGGCTCGCCGTGCTGGCGGAACAGGTTGACGATCGGCGTGCAGAACAGCCGGAAATGGCTCGGCGTCAGCAGTTCGAGCAGCCGCGCGACGTGCGAATCGCTGCGCACATCCTGCAGCACGAGATGCAGCGTCGCGCGCTGGCAGCGGCCCGACGCGCGCGCGATCGCCGCGAGATCGAAATCGACGAAATCGAACTTGTCGGGGAACGCGAAGTATTCGGTGAGCAGGCGGTACGCGGGATGCGATTTCGCCGGATAGTCGATCAGCGCGTCGTCTTCGCCGAAGCCGGCCTGTGCGATCGGCAGCTTGCGCAGCGCGGTCCAGCGGCCGTTGCGTTCGGGCTCGACGTACGCGCCGAGCACGTTGACGAACAGGCAGTCGGTGAGCGCGGCGACGAACGACTGCTCGCCGTGCAGGTGCGCGCGCAGCGTCGACACCTTCAGCGCGCCGAGATCGAGCTGCGCGGCGAGCGATTCGAACGTGATCGAGATCACGCCCGTCGCGTTGGACGGCAGCACCGTCGCGCTCGGCGCGAGCGCGACCGGCGTGTATCGGGCTTCCGAAATGCGGATCGGCGCGAGCGTCACGTCGTAGGCGGTGCGGAACCGGCACTGCACGCCGCGGATCGGGCGGCTCTTCAGCTCGGTGCCGCGATCGATCACGACCGGTTCGGTCTGCTGGCCGGGCGAAGCCGGCGTGAACTGCGCGATCGAGCACGACGGGAACGGCCGCAGGTAGTGCGGATACAGCACTTCCAGCAGCGCTTCGGTGAATTCGGGGTAGTCGTCGTCGAGTTTCTTGTTGATGCGCGCGCCGAGCAGCGCGAACGACTCGATCATCCGTTCGACGTGCGGATCCTCGCAATGCTCGCCCGATAGCGCGAGCCGCGCCGCGATCTTCGGATAGCGTTCGGCGAAATCTCGCGAATAGCGCCGCAAAAACGATAATTCGCGCTCGTAATACGGCAGCAATTCTTCCATCGACGACCCCGAACCTCAATATTTCCTGCCGGACCCTGAACCATCACCGGGCGGTCCGGCCCGCTCGGCGGCTTGATTTACTGCATTCTCGCGGCGCGTGCGCGCGTGACCGAATACTGCAGCGTCGACGGTTGCAGCATCGCATCGAAACTCACCGGCTCCTCGGCCGGGTGCACGACGAGCAGCGCCTGGATCGCGAAGTAGAGCGCGTTGGTGGCCTGCTCGTTCAGCTCGAACGTCACCTGCACCTGCTGCAGGCGCGGCTCATGGCGCGCGATGGCCTGCTGGATCGACTTGCAGATGAACGCGCGGTCGTAGTGGCTCGCGAGGCTCAGCCCCGCGAAATCGTTCAGCCCGTAGGTCAGCACCGACTTCTGGCATTCGGGCAACGCCGCCAGTTCGCTCTCGGTGTGCGCGATACGTGTGTTGAGGATCGCCTCGACGTCGCGGGCGACCGTGTTCTTGAGCTCGTCCAGCGACAATTGCCGCATCGCTGCCGAGGCCGGCAGGTGCGGTTCGTCGTCGAACAGCTTGTCGAGAAAACTGGGTTCGAATCGTTTCATCAGCCGGCATGCACAGCGAAAACGGCAACGGGACGCCGTGCGCCCCGTTGCCGCAACCGACCTTAGACCGCGTAGGTCTTGTCGTTCTTCGTCAGGCTCCAGGCGCCTTGCGTGTTGCCGCCCTGGTTGCCGCCGATCTTCTGCTGGGTCTGCTTCCACTGCACGGCTGCGTACTTCAGCGAGAACGTCTCGATCGGCAGGCCTTCCTCGCGGACGCTCGGTGCGATGCTCGAGATGATCACGTACTTCAGCTTGACTTCCAGATACTGCACGCGCTTGCCTTCACCGTCAGCGCGCGAGAAATGGATCGTCACTTCGTCGAACGTCGTACCGCCCGACGCGTGCTGGTACAGCAGCGGGCTCGCGGAGTCGATTTCCTTCGAGAACACCATGTCGCCGTGTTCGCAACGCGTTTGCGTCAGGCCGCCGGCCGACGACGCCGTTGCCGAACGCGGCTGCAGGATCGAGTGATCCCACGACTTCAGTTCAAGCCAGCCCTGATGGTCCTTGTCAGCCGACTCGCCTTTGACTGCCGGGCTACCAAATTGCAAGTGAATGTGTAACATGGCCCTTCTACTCCCCAAAGAGGTGGTTTTAACGTCCTACCCAGGCGGCCCGCCCGGGCGATTTTGCTCGCTTATGAATTTGCCGATTTGGGCAGATCAGCGACAAGTCGCAGAGAAATCGAGAGTTCGTCGAGCTGAAAGTGCGGGCGCAGGAACGCGACCGAACGATACGAGCCCGGCTTCCCCGGAATCTCCGACACTTGTATGGAAGCCTCGCGCAGCGGGAATTGCGCCTTCTGCTCCTGCGACGCGTTGTCGTCGAGCAGGACGTACTGCGAAATCCACCGGTTGAGGAATGTTTCCACGTTCTGCGCCGAGGCAAAGCTGCCGATCTTGTCGCGCATCATCGCCTTCAGGTAGTGCGCAACGCGCGATACCGAGAAGATGTACTGAAGCTGCGCGGACAGAACGGCGTTCGCGTTGGCGCTGTCGGTGCTGTATTTCTTCGCTTTTTGCACCGACTGCGCGGCGAAAAACGCGGCGTAATCGGAATTCTTGCAATGGACGAGCGGGATGAAGCCGAGGTCGCTCAGCTCCTTCTCGCGGCGATCGGTGATCGCGATCTCGGTCGGGCACTTCAGCGCGACTTCGCCGTCGTCGGTCTTGAACGTGTGGGTCGGCAGATCCTCGACGAGGCCGCCGCCTTCGACGCCGCGGATCGCCGCGCACCAGCCGAAGTCGTCGAACGCGGCCGTCAGGCGGGCCGCGAAGGCCCACGACGCGTTGCACCACAGGTACTTGTCGTGCTCGGTGCCGTCGACGTCCTCGACGAAGTTGAAGCGTTCAGCGGTCTGGCCGTCCTTCGGATTGAACGGCAGGCGGCCGAGGAAGCGCGGCAGCGTCAGGCCGACGTAGCGCGAATCTTCCGAATCGCGGAACGACTTCCACTTCGCGTATTCAACCGTGTCGAACACCTTCGCGAGATCGCGCGGCTTGCCGAGGTCGGAGAACGACTCGAGGCCCAGCAGTTCCGGCGACGCCGACGCGATGAACGGCGCATGGGCGGCCGCCGCGACGCGCGACATCTGCTCGATGAAATACAGGTCTTCCGGCTGGCGCGAGATTTCGTAATCGCCGACCAGCGCGCCGAACGGCGAGCCGCCGAACGTGCCGAATTCTTCTTCGTAGACCTTCTTGAACAGCGCGCTCTGGTCGAACTCGCTCGCGCCCTTGAAGTCGCGCACGAGGTCGCGCTTCGGTGCGTGCAGCGCCTTGATCTTGATCGTCTGGCCCGTGTTGCTTTCCTTGACCAGGTAGTCCATCCCGCGCCATGTGCTCTCGAGGCGCTGGAATTCCGGCGCGTGCATCACGGCGGAAAGCTGCGTGGAGATCAGGCGGTCGAGCTCCGCGACGCGCGCGTCGATCGTGGCCGACAGGTTGTCCGACACGATCACCGTGCCGTCGAGCACCTGGTGCACGAGTTCACCGATCAGGTCCTTCGCGCGTGCGTGCTCGGAATCGGATTTCGCGACCTTGCTCTTCTCGACGATGTCGTCGAGCAGCGAAGTCCCGGCGGCATATTCCGCACCGCTCGCTTGGGCCGCAGCCGTTTGCTGGTTCATCTCAACACTCCGTCGTCATTCGCCGTCTTTGTCGCCGCCGGTGCCCTTCGCGAGCTCCTGCAGTTGCTGCGTGTTCTTCAGCACCTCGGACAGCAGATCCTCGAGCTTGTCGTTGCCGGCAAGCTTGTTGCGCAGGTCGGCGAGCTTCGAGCGCGCCTCGAGCAGGCGGCGCAGCGGCTCGACCTGTTCGACGACTTCGTCCGGGCTGAAATCCGACAGCGAGCGGAACTTCAGGTCGACCGCGAACTTGCCGCCGTCCTCGCTCAGGCGGTTTTCCACCTGGAACGCGGCGCGCGGCTCGATCGCCTTCATCACGTCGTCGAAATTGTCGCGGTCGATGTTGACGAACTTGCGGTCGCGCAGCTTCGGCTGTTCGATTTCGGACTGGCCCGCCAGATCGCCGACAACCCCGACGACGAACGGCAGTTCCTTCACCTCGATCGCATCGCCCTTCTCGACCTCGTAGGTCAGCTGGACGCGCGGCGGCCGTATTTTCTGCAAGCTTTTCTGAATGCTTTCTTTCTTGGCCATCTCGACGGCTCCCAGGTTAGTTGTGGTTATCGCGTCAGTTGCGCTCAGTTGCGCTCAATTGCGCAGTGCGCCGAACGGATCGGCGCTGCCCTTTTGCGGCGTGGCGGGCGGCGTCGGCGTGGTGGCCGCTGCCGCTTCGGCGGCCGGTGCGGCGACACCCTTCGGACGATGGACGACGCGGCGCGGCGGGCGCGTCTTCACGGCCTTCGTTTCCGGCGGGAACAGCGCCGATTCGCCCAGCGTGTCGCGCAGCTGCTTCGCCAGCGCCTGCGCATCGGACTTCGCGTCGCCCGCGAGCGACGAATCCTGGCGCAGCTCGCCCAGCGACTGCGTCGCGATCCGCAGGCCGGCGACGGCCAGCACGCTCTTCGCCTGACGGTCGGTCGCGTCGCGCTGCAGCGCTTCCTGGGCGGCGACGATCGCCTGGCCATAGTGGTTCTGCGCGAACTGGATCTGCGCGATGCGCGACCACGGCTCCTCGCGCGTCGGATCCGACTTCGCGAGCTGCTGGTACAGGCCGAGTGCCTTGTCCTGATCCCCTGCCTTCGCAACGGCGTCTGCATCGGCCAGCGACTTGTTGAACACTTCGGCAGTCGGCGGCGCGGGAGGCTGGCTCGCGCAACCGGCGATCACGCCGCAAGCCACTACTACCCCAGACAGTTTTGCGAAGAGACGGTCTTTCATCGTTATATCCACCGGCGCGTGAGTTTTAAATCGTTGAGAATCTGGTTCTTTTGCTTTGCAAGAAGCGCGCGGGTATAGTACCGATCAATTTTTCATAATTCAATCGTCGTGTGAAGAGTAATTCCTTTTAAAACCGGGCGCTACCCCCTCGAATGACCTATCGCCGCGGGCTCGCAGCGGTTTTTCTTTCGATCGGAATGCGCAAGTTTTACTGGTTGCACGACGCACCGCCCGGGTAGCGGAAAAAATTTCCGGACGCCTGCCGAGACGCAGCGCGCTTAATAGTTGAACAGTGCAATGCCGGGGATTCGCAGCGAACGCGGAAATACCCGGCAGTTTTGACAGGGATAAAGGCGGCACGCCGGAAAAACGATGAGATCGTCCATGATTCGCTACGCGCTGCCGCTGGTTGCGTGCGCCCTTCTGGCCGGATGCGCGGCCGCTCCGCTGCTCGGCTCGGCCGCGAGCGCCGTGATGTCCGCGGCCGGCATCGGCAAGCCCGAGTTGCCCGACGCGCAGAAGCCGCCGCGCAATATCGGGCTCACGCTGGCCGCCGCGCCGAACCTGAATGCCGCGACCGACAACAAGCCGCTCGCGCTCGTCGTCCGGCTTTACGCGCTGAAGGACCCGACGTCGTTCCAGCAGGCCCCGTTCGACGCCTTTACCGATCCGACCAAGGAAAAGACCGCACTCGGCGCCGACCTGTTGAACGTACGTGAAATCACGCTGATTCCGGGCCAGCGCTATACGGCGACCGAGAAGGTTTCGCGCGAGGCTCAGGCGTTCGGCATCGTCGCGCTGTTCCGCGATCCCGCACTCCAACGATGGAAACTGACGTTTGATCCGGCGAAGTCGGAGAAATCCGGCATAATCATCGGCCTGCATAATTGCGCGATGACGGTCACCGATGGCACTGTCATTGCACCGCAGCAGGGTGCGCCTTCACAACCGCTGAATATGCTTTCTTCGGTGTCCTGCGGTTAAAGATGTCGCACGAATGTCAATTAACAAGAGTTAACAATTGGCGATTTAATTCGGGCACGAACAAATCGATTACATCGCAACGCCACATTAACCGGATTTGACATGAGTTATTCGGCCAAGGTGCTGTGGGGGGAAGGGCTGTTCCTCCGGCCCCAACACTTTCAGCGGCAGGACGCGTACCACGAAGCGCGCCTGTTCGAGTCCATCCAGGCGATCCAGCCTTACAACTGGGGCGTGCGCTCGGTGCGCATCGACCGCGACGCGCTCGGCAGCAACGTGCTGCGCGTGGCGGAACTTGCGCTCGTGTTCCCGGACGGCGCGCTGTATGCCGCGCCGCAGGCCGACGACCTGCCGCCGCCGATCGCGCTGGACACGCTGCCCGACGGCATCAACGAATTCGTGTTCTATCTCGCGCTGCACCCGCTGCGCGAGAACGGCACCAATTACAGCGGCGATCCGGCCGCCGGCTTCATGACGCGTTTCGTCAGCGAGCAGACGAGCGTCGCCGACAATTTCACCGACGCCGCCGAGGCCGACATCACGTTCCTGAAGACGCAGGTCAAGCTGATCGCGCACAGCGAACCGCGCGACCAGCTGCTGTCGGTGCCGCTCGTACGCGTGCGCCGCACCGCGACGTCCGGCTTCGAGATCGACGACAGCTTCGTGCCGCCGTGCCTCGCGATCGAGGCGTCGCCGATCCTGCACCAGCGGCTGCGCCAGCTCGTCGACGCGCTGCAGGCGAAGGTGAACGCGCTGTACGGTTTCCACCGCGAGCCGTCGAAGAACATCATCGAGTTCCGCTCGGGCGACATCGCGTCGTTCTGGCTGCTGCATACCGCGAACGCCGCGTTCGCGACGCTCGCGCACCTGCACCAGCACGCGGCGCTGCATCCGGAGCGGCTGTACCAGGAATTGCTGCGCCTCGCGGGCCAGCTGATGACGTTCTCGAAGGGCTATACGCTCGCCGATCTGCCCGTGTACCGCCACGACGATCCGGGACCGAGTTTTGCGCGTCTCGACCTGATGCTGCGCGAGCTGCTCGACACCGTGATCTCGACGCGCTACTTCGCGATCACGCTCGACGAGGTGCGGCCATCGTTCCACCTCGGCCGCCTCGATTCCGGCAAGATCGACGACAAGACCGAGTTCTACCTGGCCGTGTCCGCGGACATGCCGAGCGTCGAGCTCGTCGATGCCGTGCCGGCCCGCTTCAAGGTCGGCGCGCCCGACGACGTCGACAAGCTCGTGCTGTCGGCGATGCCCGGCGTGCGGCTGTCGTACACGCCGCAGGTGCCGCCCGCGATTCCGGTGCGGCCCGGCGCGTGCTACTTCGCGCTCGATTCACGCAGCCCGCTGTACGAGCGCATGCTGCAGGCCCAGTCCGCGATGATCTATGCGCCGACTGGCATCAATGACCTGAAATTCGAACTGATCGCGGTCACATCATGAGCTACGCGCCTTCCCTGTTCGGCGACAACGCGCCGGCACCCATGCATACCCCGGCGTCGACGGACTCCGCGTTCCAGGCGCGTTCGCTGCTCGACTTGCTGTACGACGGCTTCTTCATGCTGTTCCTGCTCAAGAACGGGCGGGAACCGGACAGCGCCGGCGAATTCGGCACGCGGATCCAGGAATTCCTGTCGGATTTCGAGCGCGGCGCGAAGAAGCTGAATATCGCCGCCGAGGATGTGTACGGCGCGAAATTCGCCTTCTGCGCGGCGATCGACGAAATGGTGCTGTCGTCGCAGTTCAAGATTCGCGCGGACTGGGAACGCCGGCCGCTGCAACTCGTGCTGTTCGGCGAGCAGCTCGCGGGCGAGAAGTTCTATCAGTATCTCGAGGAGTGCCGCGCGCAGGGTGCGGCGCGGCTGCAGTCGCTCGAGGTGTTTCATATGTGCCTGCTGCTCGGGTTTCAGGGCAAGTATCTGCTCGAGGGGCCGGAGAAGCTCGCTTATCTGACGGCGCGACTGGGCGACGAAATCGCCCATATGAAGGGCAAGCGCGCGCCGTTCGCGCCGAATTGGCCGCTGCCGGACCAGATCGCGCACCGGTTGAAGCGCGAGGTGCCGGTCTGGGCGATCGGGGCCGTGTTCGCGCTGGTTGCGCTGCTCGGGTTTCTCGGGCTCAACACGTATCTGAAGGACAAGACGCTGCAGGCGTTGGCGCCTTATTCGCAGGTGATCAAGGTCGGGCCGGAGTCGGCTAATTTGACGATTTCGTTGCCGTAAGAAGCGCGGGGCGTTCCAACGCCGCTTCATGAAAAAAGGACCGCAATGCGGTCCTTTTTTATTTGCACGCGTTTCGATGCATCACTCAATCCAGACATCTTCATAACCCGCATCGTCGACGATGAAACGCGCACCGGCCGGCAACCGCAGATAGGGCAGAACCGACGGCAGGTATGCCGACAGATGCGCGGCATGCAACGGTTGATAAAAATCGACGGCGTCGGAGTATTCGCCGCAATGGAAGAACCAGCCGACGTTCTCGCCCTCGGACAGCGAGATGCGGGTGCCGTAGACAGGCATGCGCCCGAGCGTCGACATCGCGACGGCAACCATGTCTTCAGGCTCGACGGCAGGCAGGCCATATCGCGCGCAAATGGCTTCCTGTTGCGCGCGCAGCGTCGCGGGATCGCCTGCCATGTTCATTTCCCTCCCTGTCGTGCGGCGAGTCAGCCAGTCTGCCAGCATACGTGGATCACGTCGAATTGCGGTCGCGCAGTTCGGTGACGAGCGATTTGGGATTCGCGTCGTGCATCGGGCCTCCCGGTTGAACGCGCCGTGCCGCCGGCGAGCGGCCTGCGTGCCGTCAGAACAGAATGAACGCGTCGTTTTCGATGTAGAACACGAACGCATCGAACAACTGAGCCATGCTCGGCTCGTCGATCTGGTCGTGCGCGTTGATCACGATGTCCTCGATCGTCGCGCTGTCGAGCGTGATCTGCCAGCCGGATTGGCGGGCGATGGCAGGCGCGGCGACCTCTTCGTCGTCTCCGGTGTCTTCGGAGAAAGCGCCCGCCGTATCGAGCGTCCAAGGCCTCGGCGGCAGGTAGAGCCATCCGGAGAAATCGCCCGGGCGTTCGAGAATATGTTGCAGCGACACTTCGGTCGCGGAGTCGATCGACATGGGTATTGCAGTGGTATCGGAGATGATTGCGTTGCTTCGGCCGCGAGATTCTCGCGGCAGGCCGTGATTATGCCAATTTCAAGCGAGCGCGATTGGCCGGCTTCCGTTGCAGATCGGGTTGCGTGCTGCACATCGATCGAAACGCCGCCAGATCGAACATCCGGCGAGAGCGGATCGGGAAGGGAGACGACGGTGATGCTTGCTGCGAGATCAAGACGATCCGCATGGCGCCGGCCGGACCGAACGAGCGGTCATGTGCACATGCTTCGGCACATGACCTGTACATGATCCGCCGAACCGGTCAGGCAACCCGGCTCTGATATTCGCCAAAGCACTTGTCGCAAACAGCAACGAGCCCATCGAAGACAGCCGCATGCTGTTCCTCGAAATCCGGTCCAAACGGTACATCACCAGGCTCCGGCAGACCGAACTGTTTCGCGACCTCCGTCGAAACAAAGTACGAAATGTCGGCGAGTCCGTCTCCCAGCCAGTCGATGTCATAACGGAGAATCTTCAAGCGCCTCGCGTCTGTTTTCATGTCGGCGGCGATATCGCTCGAAACGTGCATCACTCCGGTTGCGCCATGCGATTTACACAATATCCTGCCCATGACTCATCCTATTGACGTTTCCCATTCGCGATTATCCACTTAATGGTTTCGCGTGTTGTGGTGGGCACATTCTGCGCACCGCCCGCTCGCAGAATGTCTCCGACGTGCGTCACACAACTTCGGTTGTTTTTGTCGTACACACCGTCGGGATGCCCCAAACGCCTGGCCTGCTCCTGGTACGCAGCGGTAGCATCCGGCAAATCGACGTGAATCGTGTTCTGAACCGTAGATGCGGGCGCCATATGCTGCCCGGTAATAATCGCATTGTGCTCGTCGTCGACAATCACCTGGTGCGTTCGCATGGTACGCCCGGCCACTCAGACCGGTTGACCGAAATAGACAATCTCGAACATGTCGACCCATCGGTGAAATGGCTCCGGCAACACGTTCAGCAAATCGCTTTTCCCGGCAATTTTTGCATCGCACGCGAACACGACTTCATTGACTTTGGGATCGGCGTAAACGGTCAGCACGACGAGGTGCCCACCGCTCCCCGCGAACGCTGCGCGCCGGCAATGCCCCGGGTCTTCGACGTCGTCGAAGAATTCGACACCCGATGCAGCCAAGTCTGTCTCCCGGCATTCGAAGTATCCCCAGTCCGCGATCCTGACCGGACAATCCCGAAAAGCCGCTTCGAGGGATGGGTAGTGAGTCGTCATATATCTCAATGAAGTGCGCTCGCAATGCCGGATCGCGACCGTCAGGTCCAGGCGAGGCTTGTATGAGCCAATGTCCTGCAGCCCCCGTCCGCATACTTGTCGCGCTATCCAACCCCAAAGAGCGAATCGATGACGTTCTTGGCCCATGTCTTGATGTCACCCCAAGTGATTTTCTTTTGCCTCGCAATTTTTCTCATAAAAATGATCGACCATGCGATGGCAAGACCCGCGGCGACAAATATACTTAAAAATGAAAATTTACTCACCAGGATTAAAGAGTCCCAATTTCTCCGTGGTGTACGAGTGCGACATGAAAGGCGACTACCACCTCCGCATAATCCAGCCCACCGGATGCGTCGCTGCGTGAACAACCTTGCGGTACATAGCGATCGGCCGCACTGCATGACGGCGTTTCGAACCCTTCCACCGGTGCACTCACGTACTGCACCATCGGCACGAACGAGCCCACTTCGTACAGGCAGCCTTGCCCCGCGCTCTCATACGCCAGCGTATCGCCATCCCACCCGAACACCACCCGCTCAGAGTTCACACATGTCGGATTCGACAGCCAAACGCATCATGGAACTCCCCCAATTGGTGCTGCCACGGCGTCTCCTCAGCATGTTCCGAACTCGAAATGCATCTCCCCATGAACCTCGGCCGGTGGAGAATCACCTTCGGCACGTCGACCCGTGACGTCCTACTTAGTCGTGACGCAGGTACCATCCGTGACTTTGCGCTTACCCACTGCGCAGCACCCACCACCTGATGCAATCAATTAACTTCACTCTTCAAAACCGGCCATGGCATATCCATCCGCCCCTATCTTAAAGCATTCATCATAAAACCAAATCAAGTAAATACCTTTTTCACCAGCCCCGCGATCACCAATCAATTGATCGAAGTTACTTTTCGAAACCTCCCCAAACCTATTTTCCATCACATCATAATCAATGCACTCAAACGCCTCGACACCCTTGAATACCACCGAAAATTTAAAATCCTTCTTCCGCCCCCACCATCTTCCACACGCATAGATTTACTGAATCGCGCATTAAAGATCATGCTTTTACTTGACGCACTGTAAACAAGCTCATCAAGCCAAAAAGCTGTACGAGAACACACAATTCCAACCGGAGTATTTATAGCCACCGCCTTCAATTCGGACATATCGTCTTCCCTGCATTGACAGACTAACGGCCGCCGCTGCGTTTCTCACCGATCAGGGGAGAAACGAGTAACCGCGCGTTGGTCGATTTCAGGGCATTGTGCCCAGAAACAACAACGGCCGCGTGAGCGGCCGTTATCTTAGCTTATGGTGACGACTCGAAATACCAAGTCAAGAACTCGTTAAAAGTTGCCCAGCGCGCCGGAACTTTCCCTTTTATAAAATCATCCAGAACCGCAATATCAAGATCGTAGACAGCGCCATCGTCTTTGTTATACAGGTACATCCCCTCGCTTTCATCGGACGTTAAAGCCAGATACTGCTTCGGAACACCATAACGGCCTTCAATATAATCCGTTTGATCCGGAATTGCGGGAATAGCCGGACCCTCGATATCAAGCAACTCAGCAACAGGTCGCGGGCTTATAAAGCTCCCCTGATACTTGAGGTAAAACTGTCCAAAATCAGTATCCGAAGCAACCCCCAGATTCTGAAGTGCACTCATGGCCGTTTTCGGGTCACCTCTAGCGATGTCGCCGGTAGACCCTGCCAGATACTGATCGACTGCCGATGGAATCACAGACTACATCCTCCATTTTTTGAAGCGTTCACCCCTGCTGCGCGATCTTGCCAGTATTGCTTTCGGTCGATGTCAAAAGCATTGCGGTCAACGGGGAAATCAGGATTCTTTTGATTTCCATACGGATGTAATGCTTCGCGACCTGCACCACTGGCAGCCCTATGCGTGCTGGTTGTTACTTCGAACAAGGGACCTGTGGATTGGGAACACATGCCCGTACTACCTGAATGCCAATCTTCAACTCATCATACAGACAACAAGGGCCGCTCACGCGGCCCCTGATGTTTCACTTCTCTTTTCGGGTGTTCTCATCAATCAGGCGCAAACTCACTGTGAAGGTCGACTGCGGCATCTTCATTAAGCTCCGCTCTGGCTCCGTCGTAACCTACAGCAGTAGTAATGAACCGATCAACATTCTCGTCAACGACCCTTGATCCGTCGATTACAGCAAAGAGGCCAAACAATGCAACGCGAACCGATTCCGCTATCACTTCATCGAGTAGCCGTTGTTCATCGCTAGGTAAACGAGCACGCCACTCCGAAACCTTGATCAGTAGATCACGAGGTCGCCGCCCCGGAGGGGCAGTAAAAGTTCTCACAAGATCATTTGCCGCCTGCTCCTGCACACGTATCCGGATCGCAGCAACGAATTCCTCTGTATTCGTGACCGAAGTCCCTTTTATGTGAATACTATTTCTTAAATGCCGTCGGGGACATTTCCCTGTTGAGCGCAATGAGTCGTTGCAAGCACTTGTTAGAAGCGCCGGTGTGTTGCCTCAATCTCTGATGTCACCAGCTAACAAATCTCTCGCCGATCCCATATACACGCCCTTATGAGTCGGAATTTGTTCATGCTCACCGGCAGGAACAGCGATGGCTGGACCAGTCTTTGGATCGTAGCCAACAACAACCTGGGCGGCTGGGTGTTTTTGCATAGCGTGATGAATATCTAGACCGTCGCCAGAAGCCGAACGCCACTTGAGATCGTCGTACGTACCAACATCGTACTTCGAGCACGGATCACAAGGACATCGAGCCGGTCCCAGTGGATCGACCCAGCCTGTCGGGCTCGGCGCGTACTGGAAGACGTTGAAGCCACCGGCCAAGCCAATCGGGTCCTTGCTGACAAACCTACCGGTGTCGGGATCATAGTACCTGTGCCGGTTATAGAACAGCCTCGCTTCTGGATCATGCTGCTGCCCCTTGAACCGTGCGGGTTAAGCGGCGTTAGTCCATTACATCAACTATTGAACCGTCAAAACCACCAAGCCGGAATACTTTCCTGTTTCCCTACGAGCCGATGTATTTGTATTTTAAATTTAGCTCGTCGTTCGTTCCACTCAATTCAACATGCAAAATAGGCTCCTCGGCGCTCCCATTCACCCAAAGCACACATTCGGCGCCCCATGATTGACCTCCGTCCATTTCGAAGAGGTCAATGTATGGCCTGGATCCTCTCTTGCCGGAGAACGCCAATTCGATCGGCGCCAGCCCAATACTGGGCTTCCCCCCGAAGTAATCGTCGAGGGACTCGCATATCTCGTCGAGAATCGGTTCGGTTACTCCAAACTTCGACTCTAGCGCCCTTTTGTCCATCGAGTTGATTGCGTCAAGGAATTCAGAGATCGCCTTATACGCTCGATCATTCAATGATGGGTTCATCTCAGCCTCATTCGTTTCGATGGAGTTGTCGTCCCAGACCCGGCGTTAGCGCCGATGCTGGAGAAATAGCCACGTGCGCGTAGGACGGTACATTTGGCCGCCTTGGAACTGAGTCCTGCTGCCTTCAGCGAATTGAAGGCTACTACGGTTTCGCTTCCTAAGGTGCCAGCAAGAGACGCATTGTCCTGCGTCCGATTCGCACGGTAGTGCGGTGTTCCACGAGTCGTACCGTCGGCATTTCGACCCTGTAGACTAATTGCCGGCGCATTGTTGTAGTCTTAGTTTGGCAGACCATTCACGGCGGCATCTTGGTAAATGTGATGGGAGTCTTGTTGCCCGCCGATCTTTCTCAGGTCGCCGTGCCTTCCGGTCACGACACCTTCGTCGGCGAGAATCTTCTCGCAATCGTCGGCGCAAGGGCATTTCGTGAGCCCTAGCGGGTCAATCCACTGCACCGGGTTCGGCGCATATTGATAGAGGTTGTCGCCGCCCGCGAGACCGATCGGGTCCTTTGACACGAAACGACCTGAGCTCGGATCGTAGTATCTGTGTCGGTTATAGTGCAGCCCCGTCTTTAACCATCAACCATGCTCATGAACACGTCGGTTTGGGTATTCGATAGAGTTTGGTTAACCCGCTGCTGAAGTTCCGCCAAAAAGTCTGGTCGTACAGCTAGCGTGTCATCGTAAATATCTTTCGAGTATCGCCTTACAAAGAGATCGCACCAAATGCGTAACGCCTCGGCAAATGCCTTCGTGTCGTTCGAAACAGGATTCGCTTGCCACGCTCCCGAACCATGACGAGCAAAGAGGATGACACAACCATCCGCTCCAACCCTTCCAATGATTGGATCACCGCTTATCTCTCCGAGGGCTACCCAGTCGTCCGGCCAGTTTGGTAAACGCCTCCCTGTCGAGTCAATACGGTACCCAATCTGTCCGTTTTCCAAGCTAGCTTTGTTTCCGAATAGGCGAAGCTCCTCAGCCGACCAAGGAATATGTAGGTCATTCGCTCTTAGTGCTGATAACCAAGTTGCGGTTTCGTTGTTCCATGGCAGTGTCAATATTTCGGACGTAGTCGTTTGTTGGGCAGAATCTTCATCAACACCGAGAATCTGGCGAATCTCACTAAAAATACTATCGACAGGTTGCATTTCTATTCTCTCGTTGATGCTGATTTGTCATTGCCGCACGATCAATCAATCGACCCGAAGTGGCGTTCTGATAGTTACCTCGGTGCCCTTGCAAACTATTCAAATGATCGCCACCGTTCGGCCCATTTGACAGGAAAACAATGTTGCGCGGGTCACCCGCCCATGCAGGGTTACTCTCAACGTTGTTTATGTGATGGCCTGTAAATCCAGTAACTTTCCCGGAACTTAGCAATTCGTCCATTTGTGCTGGCGTCCAGTCAACTGTCCCCGAACCCGTTGCCTTCACCAAATCCTGCTCCGCTTTCCAGGCTCGGTTGATGCCCGTCTGGCGTGTGCCCGCCATCGGTGTAAGGCCGTCCCTGATTTTATAACGGAGTAAGTTGCAAGGCGCTAACCCCAACGGATCGATCCACTGTACCGGATTCAGTGCGTACCGGAACAGATTCAGGCCACCTGCCAGTCCGATCGGGTCCTTGCTGATGAACCGGCCACTGCTCGGATCATAATACCGATGCCGGTTATAGGTGAGCCCCGTTTCCTCATCAACCTGCTGTCCCTGGAATCGCAACGGGTTCTTCGGTACGACGCCCGTCGCCTTCGACGCTCGCGCAATGACTTCCCGCGCTTCACCCCAAGCCTTAAACGACGCTTCCCATACGACGTCTCCGTCGTCATCCGTCAGCAACTGCGGCGTCCCGATCTGATCGCAATGGTAATAGAACAGCGCCGCGTCACCCCGCCGCTCCGGCGCCTTCTGCAGCGGATCATCCTCCGGCACGTAAC
This sequence comes from Burkholderia sp. BCC1999, assembly GCF_905339975.1. Taxonomy (NCBI): domain Bacteria; kingdom Pseudomonadati; phylum Pseudomonadota; class Betaproteobacteria; order Burkholderiales; family Burkholderiaceae; genus Burkholderia; species Burkholderia sp. BCC1999. The sequence goes on from NZ_CAJPHP010000014.1 coordinate 94,064, forward strand.
GATCGGTACCCTTCCATTCGGGCGTAGCAATTCCTTCCACCGGCTCCGCCACATACTGCGCCAGCGGCACAAACGTTCCCGGCTCGTACAAATAGTGCGTGCCACGCTCGCCATCGCTCTCATACGCCAGCGCGTCACCATCCCATCCGAACACCGTCCGCTCGCCATTCACCTCCTTAGCGATCCGACGACCGAACGCGTCATAGAAATACCGTGACTGACTCTGCCGCGACGCCTCCGCAACCCGCGCCGACAACAAGCGATTGAATTCGTCCCACTCGTATTCCTGCTCCCCCGCCGGCGTACGCTTGCGCACCAGATTCCCGCGCGTGTCGTACTCGAAGTGCATCCCTGCATACGCCTTCAGCAGGTTACCCAGCACCTTCGGCACCTCGACCGGCAACGTGCTTTCCGGCCGCACCGGGCTCGGACGGGAGGCCGGTGCTTCGGTCGGCCGCACCGGATCGATGATGTTGCTCGCCGGGTCGAATGCAAACCGTTCCTTCGCGACCGGACTGATCGCCTCGATCAGTCGCCCGACCGGGTCATAGCGGTAATCGATCCCGCCCTTGCGGCTATCCTCGATTCGCGATAACTGCCCCGCCGCGTCATAGCGATACCGCCGCTCTGCGAGCGGCGCAGGCGACGTCGACCGCTGAATCGTCTGTTGCAGCACACGTCCTGCCGGATCGTAGTGCGTGCGCTGCCCGACCTTGCTCGACAGCACGCGTACTGTCTCGCGATGAAGGTCATCGCGCTCGAATTGCACACGCTCCTCGCCATCGAGCAGCATCCCGTGCACATATCCCGAGCCATACATCAGCCAGTCAACCGCATGGCCATCCGGCCGCACGGTACGTCGCCGGTTACCGAGCTCGTCGTATTCGTGATGCCACACATAGCTACGCCGGTCGCCGAACAAATCGTAGGCGTGATGTTCGCGCACGAGATTGCCGACCGGATCGAAGAAGAACTGCACGCGGCTGTACCGGTTCACCGCGTCAATCAGCCTGCCGCTCCGGTCGTACGCAAACCGTTCCTCGCTTTCCCCCGCGACACGCTTCATCAGGCGGCCATTTGCGTCGACGTCGATCGACGTCACGCAACCCGCTTCATCAACCGAAACAAGGCTGCCGCTGTCCGGGTCGTATTGATAACGCGTCGACTTGCCATCAAAACCGATTTCCTCGATCAACCGCCCCGCCGGATCGTGGTGGAACTGGTACGTTGCAAGGTTCGCATCGGTCAGCGCGGTCAAGCGGCCAAGACGGTCGTAGCGATACGTAATCGTCTGCCCGAGCGCATCCGCGCGGCTCGCAATACGACCCACTGCATCGTAGCCGTAGCGGGTCGATCGATTGAGTTGATCCGTATGCCGCAACAACCGGCCTTCTGCGTCGTATTGCACGTGCTCGACACCGGCCGGCGAACGCGTCTCCGTCAATTGGCCGTTCGGGCCATAACCGTAGGCAACCACGCCACCGGACGCGTCCTTTGTCTCGATCACGCGGCCGATATCGTCGTATTGCCACTCCGTCTTCTTTCCGGAGCAGTCCGTGTAGCTCGTCAATTGCCCGGCGGCATTGTATTCAAGTGCCTTCGAGCCGCCCTTCGCATCGGTGATCTGCGTAGGCAACCCTTTGTCGTTGTAGGCGTACTTCGTCGCATGCTCGAGCGGATCGATTTCCTCGACGAGGTTGCCGGCATCATCGTACTTGCGCTGCCAGACATGACCGTTCGGATCGACAAGCCGGATCATCTGATCCTTGTCGTCGTACGCCATCTCGACAATGCTGCCGTCCGCGCGCTCGTGCCATGTCCGGTTGCCACGCGCGTCATAACGCATCTGCTCGATGCTGCCGTCTTGCAGAATGTGCAGCGTCAGATTGTCGTGCTCGTCGCGCCGGAACCATTCCTCGCTTCCGTCCGGATAGGCGATTCGATAAACGTACCCCTTGATATTGAAGTAGTAGCGCGACATCTGACCGAGCGCATCGGTCACGTAGGTCAGCCGAATGTTCGGATGCCATGCAAGGCGGATATCGAGGCTGCCGTCGTCTGCGTACTCGCGCACGCATTTCGCGTTCGCGTTGTCTTCAGCGTCCGCGCCGTCCCATTCAAGCGTCATCCCGCGGCCGGTGCGATCGGTATAACGCGTCACGAGATGGCGGCGGTACTGATAGCTCCACGCGTTGCCGTACCGGTCGGTTGCGCGCACGAGATCGCCCGCTTCGTCATAGGCGTAACTCGCAAGCGTACGGCGCGCTCCGTCCTCGAGCACCTGCTCGATCATCACGACCCGGCCTTGCTTGTCGTGCTCGAACGACAGCACGTTGTTACTCGCATCGATCAAGCGTGCCACGCGGTCGAGCGCGTCGTAATCGAGCGTGATCGTATTGCCCGCACGGTCCTTCTGCATCGCCAGCCGGAACGCATTGCCGCGCCGTTCATACGCGTGAAGCTGGTCGTGACCGTATGCAATCGTGACCCATGTCTCGTCCAGCCGTGTCAGCGTCAGGTTCTCCGAGAGGTCGTCATACACCCCTCCGACTGCAAGCGCTCGATATTCGATGCTGCGCCCGCTGGCGTCGCGAAAGAACCATGTATCGCCTTCGACATCGATGCGCGTCGTATAGGGCGTGAGCCACCGCGCGCCAAGTTCCCCGTTGTCGTATGCGGAGAGGCGCGACCGATAAGTGCGCGCCCAGACGAGCGGCAGCGCGCCGGGCAGTTCAAAGTCCGCGTGAGTGAAAGTCTCGTCGCCGAAAGCAAAATCGATCGACCCGGTCGATGCACCAACCCCACAACCTTTACAAGGACTCTGGCCAGCACCTGCCGCATGCACCTGCTGTCCGGTCGCACCTGCTGGCTCCTGAGGACGCTCATGCTGCGCGCGCCCCTTGCCGCCGGGCGGCACGTCGGCAGTCTTTTCATGAAGCTTGCCGCGTGCGCGCACCCTTGCCACGGCCTCGATCACTTGCGCGATCAGCCACAGCATCTTGCCTTCTTCGCTGCCGTTCAGATCGCGGATCGCCTTCGCGACTTTCGGCGCCTCGGTCTTCAGGAACGCAACGATATCGCGGAACGGTTGCAGCCACGAATCCGGAGCAAGCTTCGCAGCCGTCCCGGCCGTCGCGTTTCCGGCTTCCTTCCCCAACGCGATCGAACCTTCGTACCCGTACTCGATCGCGTCAACCACCAGCATCGGGTTGTACCAGGAGCGCTTGTCCATCTTCTGAGCGATCTGCGCGGTACGCCGCACGTTCGCGCTACTGTCGAAAATTTGCCCTTTGAGGGCGAGCTCCAGTCCGGTCGCAATACCGACCATCAATTCCTGCGCCTTGTGCGCGCAGTCGTTCAGCAGTTCAACAAGAACGTCCTGCAGGGTCTTCAGGAAGTTTTCGATTTCGGTCGCGGCAGCGGCGTTGACGTGCGTTATAAGCACCGAAATGAGCGCTGCCCCGAGATTGCCTCGCGAAATCAGCAATTGATTGCGCACGAGCGCCAGAAGCGGGCGCGCCGACAGGCGAAACGATGCCAGCGGCGGCGGAACCGGAATGACCCCGATCAGGTTGATTGCAAGCCCAAGGTAGTCGAGCAGATTGGCGTGGCGCTTCTCGACGATCATCACGATGTCGCAAACCGCGTCGTAAAACGCCATCAGGTTACCGATGATCGGCACCGCGCTCGCGAACGTTTTCAGATCCTCGAACGAAACGTGATTGCCGCTGATCTTGAGCAACCACTTATTGAAACGATCGCCCCCCGCCGCCACATCTTTCGGCGAAATATCGCTGAGCCAGGAAACGGCCTGTTCCTTCTCGGCGCCCGGTGGAAGTTGTTGTGCCATGTCGTTCTTGGTTCAAGTCGCGATTTGTTGTTCCAGACGGCTGATGCGCCGCTCTCTCAGGATTTCAGCGGTCCACCGAATCCGCTCGTCGGCAGCTTCATGCCGGTTGCCCCCGCAGCGGATGCCACCGTCGTAGCGCCCTTGCCGGCGACGCCGGGCAGCGCCCCCTGCAGCATCCCGGATGCCGCGTTCGCGGCCGGTGCAGCCAGTGCGGCAAGGCCACCCTGCCGTGCAGCCTGCACCATCCCGGCGACCTGCTTCGCAGCGCTGCCGAGGCTCGACGCCGTCTGTAACGCGGACACTGCGCCTGCGCCACCTAATGCACCCGCCGCAGCCGGCAACGCGGAGCTCGCCAGTCCGCCCAGCGCAGCACCGGCCCCACCTCCGCTCGCAAGTCCCATCGCAGCCGTCGCAGCCGCAGGCGCCATTCCCTTCAACTGGCTCGCAAGCTGCTCCGACGCAGCGGCCTGCGCCGCCTGCGACGGCGGCTCAACGGACTCGACTGGCCACTGCACCTGCTTGAAATAATTCGCCGGCTGATCCGACTCGCGCGGGTCCTTCCCGAACTCGACACGTACCGCACCTGGCGGCAGCCCGCTCACGACCGTATAGCCGCTGTTGTCGAGCGCCCCCTTCTTCAGTACCGAACCGTTCACGTCTTTCACCGTGAACAGCCCGCCCTTCACCGCCTCGCCGTTCACGTACTTGTGAAACAGCTCCAGTTGCCCCGGCTGATCCGGCCGTGGGCTCGGCAACGGATACCCCATGCTCGCCGGCCCCGCGAACGTATGCGATGCACCCTTCACATCGACCGCACCCGGCGTATGAATCTCGATGTTCCCGCCTTGAATGCGGATGTACCCGCCGCCGCTCGTCAGCAGAATCCCCTGGTCGGCCGCGATCTCGATCTGCCCCGTCGCCGACACCACCTTCACCGCCTTCTGCGCGGTCACCTCGATGTTGTCCGACTGCGCCTGGATCTCGACCTTGCCCTTGCCGGCAAACAGCTTCATCCCCGCGTTCTGCACGAACAGGCTCAGCTTCTGCCCGATGCTCCCGATCAGCGATTTGCCCGCGGCCACGTGCACGCTCTGCCCGCTCGCCACGTTCACGTGATCGTTCGCTACCACGTGCACCGACTGCTGCGTCGACATCCCGATCCCCGACGGGCTGCCGAACAGCATCACCGGCTCCTTGAACGCGTTCGCGTTACCCGTGCCGCCACCCGCCGTGCGCCCGCCCGACGCGCTGCCCGACTTGCTCTCCTGCGTCGCGTCCGTAAACGCACGCATCGTGTCCTGCGCGTCCTTCAGGCTTTCCGCCTGATGCTGCTCGCTCACGCCCGACATCGCCTCGACCAGGCTCTCGCCCGTCACGAGCTGCTGCTGCGCTTCCTTCACGTCGAGCGGCTGGCTGTTCGCCGCCTTCGGGTGCGTCGTCACGTACAGGCCCTGGCTCGCGCGCACCGCGCCGTACGCGTCCGAGCGCAGGTCGAACCCGCTGCCCAGATACGACCCGCGCGAATTCGCGCTGTGGTCGATGATGTAGCCCAGATGCAGCAGGCTGTTCGCACTGCTGCTCATCAGCTGCACGCGGTTCTGCCCGGTCGCGTCGTCCATCACGAGCTGGTTGTAGCCGCCGCCCGAATACTCCTTCGACCGGTAGCCGGACAGGATCCCGTCGCTATGCCATTGCGGCTGGTTCGCGCCGTTGTACACGCGCCCGACGGCCAGCGGCCGGTCGCAGTCGCCGCCGACGTAGTCGATCAGCACTTCCTCGCCGATGCGCGGCACGTGCACGCCGCCGTAGCCGCCGCCTGTATCCGATTGCACGACGCGCACCCAGCACGATGCGTTCTCATCGCCCGGATTCATCCGGTCCCATACGAACTGCACGCGGATCCGGTTCAGTGAGTCGGTATAGACCTCCTCGCCCTGTGGCCCGACGACGATCGCCGTCTCGAGATGCATCTCCGGTTTTTTATGCTCGAACGGGCTGCGGTACGGCACGCTCACACGCTGCGCTTCGACCTCGACGAGATAGAAGCCGGTCGATCCGTCATCGTGCGGCACGCGAAACGCGGGACTGGCACCATAGCCTTCCTGTGCGCCTGCCAATGCCTCGCGCAGGCTGTACGGAAAATCCGCGCGGTCGCTCGCAACGGGCAGGTTGTTCTCGATCCACCACGCGACCTCGATCGCGGCGAATTCGCGCTGATCGGCGGAATCGCGATCGTGCTCGGGATGCCCGGTCAGCGTGAAACGCCGGCCCGCATCGATCGCGCGCACGCCGCCTGCGGCATGGAAGCGCTTCGCCTGCGACTCCCACTCCTCCATCTTGACCTTCGTCAGATGGTCGCCGCGTGTCTGGTCCAGATACGTATAAGCGCCCGTGTACTCGTACACCTCGAGCTGGTCCGGCAGTTCACCCTGGCCGGCCATCGTCGGCAGCGACGTGCCTTTCGGATTCGACGGTTGCGCAGGATTCTTGTAGTCGAACGTGCGCGTCGAACGCGTGACGCTCTGCAGCGTGCGCGAGCCCGACCATTGCGTAAACGCGTCGGCCCCGCTTGCCGCACCACCGCGATAGAAGCTCACCGTCTCCGGTGACAGCGGCGCAAACGCCTGCAGGTTGTCGGTGATCACGAGCGTGTGCGACTTGCCGTCGTCGGCCTGCTGCCACGCGCAGTAGAGCCCCTCGTCCTCCATCAGGCGATGCACGAAATGCCAGTCGGTGTCGTGCTGACGCGTGTAAGAGCGATTCGGCAGCGGCTTCGACAGCGCGAAGCGGAAATGGCCCTTGGCCTGCGGGTGCTGGTTCAGCACGTCGCTGATGATCTGGTCGACGGTCGTGTCGTTCCAGAGCCGCTGATCGCGACGGAACTTCAGGAAATGGGTGAAATCGGCGAATGTGAGCTGATAGGTCGTGAGCCCACCGTCGGCGCCCAGCCGGCGCGCGGTATGCACGTATCCGTTGATCGGCCGATAGCTGCGGTTGCCTTGCTCGATCCACAGCGTGACAGGCTGCGCGATCAGTTTTTTAAGTTCCAGATCGCCTTCAGTCGACAGCACGTCGAGCGTAAACTCGTACGCGCGCCCGATGCGCGAGCGGCCGACTGCCCGCTGCACGGTCAGGACGTTGCCCCCCAAGGGCGTATCGATCTTCAACAACCGGTCCTGCTGAAGCAACCCGCCGCGCAATGCGGCAACAGTGTTCTGCATGTTCATGGCTACGGCCTTTTTTCTTTTGACGCGCCCTCGGATGGCGCGAGCACTGAACTTCGCTCGCGCGATTTTACAGAGAAATTACGTCAGTCCCTGAAAACCCACCGGAACTGCAGACGCGTCATCCGTTCCGCCCGTACGCCGCCTGCACCCACGCCGGCCAGCCCGTGCACCCGTCGTGCCCCCCTGAAATCGATTGCAATCAGGGCCAATTCGACTTCCGGCGCGGCGCGGTTGCGAGTAGTGTCTACGTGCCCGTATTCCGGCCTTACCCGGGTCCGACCGATACCCGGCGCTCACCACACGACACTGAACCCTGGAGATCTACGATGAAACGTTCGAAGTTCCTGCTGTCGGGCCTGCTGCTCGCGTCGGCCCTCGGCTTCACGGCCGTCGCCGCACACGCCGACGACCTGCTCGATTCGGTGAAGAAAGCCGGCGTGCTGCGCGTCGGCCTCGAAGGCACCTATCCGCCGTTCAACTCGCGTGGCACGTCCGGCCAGCTCGAGGGTTTCGACGTCGACGTCGCGAACGCGGTCGCCGGCAAGCTCGGCGTGAAGACGCAGTTCGTCCCGACCGAATGGAGCGGCATCATCGCCGGCCTCCAGGCCAGCAAGTTCGACGTGATCGTCAACCAGGTCACGATCACGCCGCAGCGCAAGGAAGCGCTCGACTTCAGCGAGCCGTACACGTACTCGGCCGCGCAACTGATCCAGCGCAAGGACGACACGCGCAACTTCAAGTCGCTCGACGACTTCAAGGGCAAGAAGCTCGGCGTGACGCTCGGCACCAACTACGACCAGATGGCACGCGCCGTGCCGGGCATCGAGGTGCAGACGTATCCGGGCGCGCCGGAAAAGCTGCGCGACCTTGCCGCGGGCCGGATCGAGGCAACGCTCGACGATCGCCTGATGCTGCCGTACATGATCAAGACGTCGAACCTGCCGCTGCGCGCGGGTGCGATCGTGAACGGCGGCAAGCAGGAAATGGCGATCCCGTTCCGCAAGGGCAATCCGAAGTTCGAGAAAGCGATCAACGACGCGCTCGATTCGCTGCACAAGGACGGCACGTTGAAAAAGATCTCGATGCACTGGTTCGGCGCCGACGTGACGGTGCCGGTCGCGCAATAAGTCGCACGGTGTTCAACGCGTCACGCCGTTCATCTGGATGAACGCGTGACGCCTTCCCCTCAAGCCGCTTCGTCGAAGCGCGCCAGCAGCAGCTGGCCGATCGGTGTCAGCGCCGGACGCGCAGCCACGGCGTTCATGCGCGCCTGCGTATCGTCGACCAGCCGCTTCTCGACCAGCACGGCAAAGGCCGGATTCGATTGATCGACGCTGTCCGGCGCACGCGCAATGCGCAACAGCATCGAGAATTCATGCGGACTCAGCATGGTCCTTGTCTCCTGATCGTCCGCGATCCGGTTCGAACCGGCGTCGATCGTATTTTTGAATGAAATGGCGCGATGCATGACCGTCGCGCCGCCGGGAGCGAGATCCCGGCAGGCCTGCCTGCGACGCGGGCACGTCGTCGCGAGCGGGTTGCGCACGTCGCGGATCCGGCGATGCCGCCACGACGGGAACGTGCAACGTTATGGGCACACCATGACGTGACCGTGACAGGAAAACGGGGCGCAAGACAGCGAGCGTCGCATGCCGTTTCGATTCGATGTCGATCCAGTTGACGAAGACGGGCCGCATCACATGCGTGACCGCCGGTTACTTGCTCGCCGGCCGTGTCGCGCCCTTCATCGCGGATCGGCCGAATACGGGAACCCGCCACGCGCCGATCCGCTCGCATGGCGCATGCAGCGCACGACCACGTTCACCGCGCGCCCGAGCGTCATCCCGATGAGCACGCCCCATACCGCGAACGACAGCACCACGAAGCCGCTCGTCGCCGCCCACGGCACTTGCACGGCGACCGCGTAATGGATGCAGGTTTCGGCGACGAACGTCAGCATCAGCGTGACCAGCAGGCTCGCGTCGCCGGGCAGGCGCACGCGCAGGCCCGAGGCGGCCGGGCGGTACTCGAGCCGCCACCGGCTCGCGTGCAGCCAGCCCAGCGCCGCACCGCCCACGACGGCCGCCAGCGCAGTCGCGTTCGCTTCGATACCGGCATGCGGAAAGAGTCCGTTCAGGCTGGCGATGCCGAGCATCCCGAACGCGATTGGCGAGATCAGCGGACGGGCCGCCGGCACCTCGCGCGGAAAACAGCGCTTGATGCCGACATAGAGCAGCACGCAGAACATGACGTACACGTAAGACTTCAGGTGAAGGAGAGTGGACATGGTCGGAGTCGCCTGATCGGAGTGGACACGGCAACACCGTACTGCCCGATCCGGACGGGCGGCGTAGCTTGCGACGGGTGGCGGGAATTCGCGGACGAGTTGCGCCTCGCGGCGATGATCGTTTGGCGAATCGGGACGGTTGATGCGCGATCGCCTCGCGCAGCCGGCAACGTCTGAACCCGTCGGCGCTTCGCGCTCGACGCGCGACCGGCAACGCCCCGTGTCCTTCCGCAGCGCCTTCCACTACACTCGTGACGGAAACCGGCCAACCGTCGGCAGTCGAAGTGGTTCGTCGAAGCCAAGCGCCGTTCGTCGCAACGCACGCGCGATCGGCCCATCCGGCAGTAAGGTCAAGCCATCGGCGCATCGCGCGCCCACCCTTACCCGACACCATGCGAGCCACGTCCGACCCGTCGCCGATTCCGCAGCCACCCGCCAGCGCCCCGCCCCGGCTGTTGCGCGATCCAGCCATGCTGCTCGCGTTCACGTGCTTCAACTCGGTCGTCGGCCTCGGTTTCTGGGCCCTCCATGTCAACGAACCGCTGTTGCCCTACCTCGTCGTCGCCAACGCGATCGGTTTCTGCGCACTGCTGTTCAGCCATGCCGCCGACCGGCTGCTGCCGCGCAAGCCCGGGCTCGCGCTGAAGGCCGTCGTGATCGCACCGGTCAGCGTACTCATCGGCTTCGAGATCTCGGCAGCGATCGTCCGCGGGAACGTGCCACACGTGTTCGGGCGCGCCCGCCTCGGAACGTGGGACAACTACGGGCCGTCGTTTCTCATCTCGGCAATCCTGTTCGTGTGCGTATCGCTGTTCCTGCAGTCCATGCGCATGCGTGCAACGCTCGAGACCGAACGCCGCGAAGCCGCCGAAGCGCGCCAGGCCGAGACGGCCGCGCGCCTGGCGCTGCTGCAGGCGCAGATCGAGCCGCACTTCCTGTTCAATACCCTCGCGAACGTGCAAAGTCTGATCGAGCGTGATCCGGCCCGCGCGTCGACGATGCTCGACAGCCTGAACCGCTACCTGCGTGCGAGCCTGCGGCGCACGCGCGATGCGACGTCGACGCTCGGCGAGGAACTCGAACTCGTCGAAGCATTGCTGAAGATCGCATCGATCCGGCTCGGCGAGCGGCTTTCTTATACGATCGACGTGCCGGCGGATTTGCACGCGTTGCCGTTCTCGCCGCTGCTGCTGCAGCCGCTTGTCGAGAATGCACTGCTGCACGGGATCGAGCCGTCCATCGACGGCGGCGTGATCGTGATTCGCGGCAGGATGCGGGGCGACAGGCTCGAACTCAACGTGATCGATACGGGTGCCGGCCTCGGCAAAAGCGACACGCGCCTGCACGGCGGCGTCGGGCTCGCCAACGTCGCCGCGCGCATCCGGACGCTGCATGGCGAGCGCGGCCGTGTCACCGTCGAAACGAACGTCGCCGCCGCACATGGCGTCACCGCCACCCTGCTGATTCCGATCGACTGACATGCCGACTGCCCTCATCGCCGACGACGAGCCGAATCTGTCCGCCTCGCTTGCGCAGCGGCTGGGGCAGCTCTGGCCCGAACTGGAGATCGCCGCGATGCCGCGTAACGGCGTCGAGACACTGGCCGCACTGAATGCGTCGCCACGCCCGGACATCGCGTTTCTCGACATCCGGATGCCCGGCATCGACGGGTTGAAGCTCGCTGCGCTGGTGCCGGACGTGCATGTCGTGTTCGTCACGGCGTACGACGAATATGCGGTCGACGCGTTCGATCGCGCGGCGGTCGATTACTTGCTGAAGCCGGTGACGGACGAACGACTGTTGCGCTGTATTGCGAAGCTTCAGCGCGGCGGACCGTCTGTCGCGCATGCCGAAGCGTTGACGCAGGCGGCGCAAGCGCGAGATGCCGCACCGATCCGCTGGCTGACCGTGGGCGTGAAGGATGCAACGCGGCTCGTCTCGGTCGACGACGTGCTGTATTTCCAGGCGTCGGAGAAATACACGGAAATCGTCACGGCCGGTGAACGGCTCGTGATTCGCACGCCGTTGAAGGAACTGATGCAACGGCTCGATCCGGAGCGGTTCACGCAGGTGCATCGCGGCGTGATCGTTGCGTACGCAGCGATCGATCGTGTCGAGCGTGACTTGCTCGGCAGATTGCGGATTCGCGTGCATGGGCAGCGGGAAATGCTGCCGGTCAGTCGTGCGTATGCGGGATTGTTCAGGCAGATGTGAGCGGATCGGCCTGCGGCACCGGCAACGCGATTACGCGCCGACAGGCAGTGGATGGCGTGTTGGCAGTCTACCTGGCTGAAATGCGCCGCTGCGTTCAGATTCGTCGACGATGCTTCGCGCCGCGTGATCTTTCATTGGTTCGACAGATCGATGTCGAAAAGACGGACTCCGTGTCGCGGCACGGGGACAAACGACAACCCGTCGGCCGGGAAAGTGAACGCTGAAATGACGAAGGGCCGGGAGGAAAACCTCCCGGCCCTTCGAATTTGGTGCCGGCTGCAGGACTCGAACCCGCCACCTGATGATTACAAATCAACTGCTCTACCAGATGAGCTAAGCCGGCGTAGCGCGAGATTCTACCTCATTTCACGATCTTGAGGCGAGGTCTGTTGCCACCTTTCGAACCGTCGCCATCGCCGTCGGTTTTCGGCGGTTCGTCGGCGCCTTCGGAGGGTTCCTCGTTCGCGCCACGGTCGGCAACCGGCGTCAACGCGGCAGGCGACTCGTCGCGCTGCGCCTCATCCGCTTGCGCAGCTTCTTCGTCGAACGCACCCGAATCCGCGCCTTCGCCCGCGACCGCATCGACCTGGAACGCCATGCCCTGCCCGTTCTCGCGCGCGTAGATCGCGAGCACGTTCGCCACCGGAATCTCGATCTTGTGCGCCTTCCCGGAGAACCGGGCCGTGAACTCGATCCACTCGTTGCCCATCTGCAACTGGCTCGTCGCCTCGAAGCTGATGTTGAGCACGATCTCGCCGTCACGCACGAACTGACGCGGCACGCGCGTCGAGTTGTCGACCCTCACCGCGATATGCGGCGTGTAACCGTTATCGGTGCACCACTCGTACAACGCGCGCAGCAGATAAGGCTTCGTTGAAATCTCTTGCATCACAATCCTCGAACCCGGAGCGGGCGCGCGGCACGCCGCGCCGCCCTCCCCGTCTTGCCTTCATTGCATCATCAACGACGCATGACCTTTTCGGACGGCGTCAGTGCTTCGATGTAGGCCGGACGGCTGAAGATCCGTTCGGCGTACTTCATCAGCGGCGCGGCGTTCTTCGACAGCTCGATGCCGTAGTGATCCAGGCGCCACAGCAGCGGAGCGATCGCGACGTCGAGCATCGAGAACTCTTCGCCGAGCATGTACTTGTTCTTCACGAAGATCGGCGCGAGCTGCGTCAGGCGATCGCGGATCGCGAGGCGTGCCTTCTCGTGATTCTTTTCCGCTGCCTTGCCCTTCTCGTTCTCGAGCGTGCTGACGTGGACGAACAGTTCCTTCTCGAAGTTGAGCAGGAACAGGCGTGCACGTGCGCGTTGCACCGGGTCGGCCGGCATCAGCTGCGGATGCGGGAAGCGCTCGTCGATGTACTCGTTGATGATGTTCGATTCGTACAGGATCAGGTCGCGCTCGACCAGGATCGGCACCTGACCGTACGGGTTCATCACCGAAATGTCTTCCGGCTTGTTGAACAGGTCGACGTCACGGATTTCGAAGTCCATGCCCTTCTCGAACAGCACCAGCCGGCAACGCTGGGAGAACGGGCAAGTTGTGCCGGAATACAGAACCATCATATTTGCGTTTCCTCAAAAAAGCCGAGGGCCGGCACGCGGCGGCACCCCTTTCACGGGTTCCGTCTTGCGCCGGCCCCACGCCGTCAGGCGTGTTTACTTGATATCTTTCCAGTACGCGGCATTGAGCCGCCAGGCCAGGAAAGTCAGGACACCGAGAAAGATCAGCACCCACACGCCGAGGCGTTTGCGGGTCTGCTGGGCCGGCTCGGACATCCATGTCATATAGGCCACCAGGTCGGCAACCGCAGCATCATAGTCGGGCGACGAGAGCGTGCCCGGCGTGACCTGCTGGAAGCCGACGAGCGTGTGGACCTTCTCGCCCGTCTCCTCGTCCGTCTTGTCTTCGAATTTGGCAATGCGCTGCCCCTGCAGCTGCCACAACACATGGGGCATGCCGACGTTCTCGAACACCGCGTTGTTCCAGCCGGTCGGCCGCGTATCGTCGCGGTAGAAACTCCGCAGATACGTATACAGCCAGTCGCGGCCGCGCGCGCGCTCCTCGACCGACAGGTCGGGCGGCGTGGTGCCGAGCCAGTTCTTCGCGTCTTCGGGCCGCATCGCGACGGACATCGTGCTCCCGACCTTGTCGGTCGTGAACAGGAGATTCGCTTCGATCTCCTTCTGGGATATGCCCAGATCCGTCAGACGGTTGTAGCGCATCAGGTTCGCGCTGTGGCAGTTCAGGCAATAGTTTACAAACAATTGCGCGCCGTGCTGAAGCGAAACGAGATTTTCCGTGTTATCGGGCGCCCGGTCGAGCGGAAAATTACCTTCCGCCCGCACGGCCGGCGCCGCCAGCAGCGCACACGCGGTCACCCCGATCAGTGCGAGTGTCGAAAGCAGTTTCTTCATGTCGTTCTCTCCTCGCTCACGTTAATGGGGCTTGAAGCGCACCCGCTCCGGCGGCTGCTTGAACGTGCCAAGCGGCGTCCAGACGGGCATGCCGAGGAAGAACGCGAAGTAGATCAGCGCGCAACACTGCGCGATCAGCGTGGCCGCCGGCGATGGCGGCCGCGTGCCGAGGAACGCGAGGGTCAGGAACGCGGCGACGAAGATCCCGAGGAACACCTTGTGGAACAGCGGCCGGTAGCGGATCGACTTCACCGGGCTGCGGTCGAGCCACGGCAGGAAGAACAGCGTGATCACCGCCGAACCCATCACGACGACGCCCCAGAACTTCGACTCCGTCAGGTACATGAACACGACGATCGCCGCGGCCAGCACCGGCAGCCCGGCCTTCCACTTGCCGCGCGCACGGATCAGCGCAAGCACGCCGAGCAGCGCGATCACGATCATCAGCACGATCTTGAACGGGTCGGTGGTCGCGCGCAGCATCGCATAGAACGCGGTGAAGTACCAGACCGGCGCGATCTCGGGCGGCGTCTGCAGCGGGTTCGCCGGGACGAAGTTGTTCGCCTCGAGGAAGTAGCCGCCCATCTCCGGCGAGAAGAACACGATCAGCGCGAAGATCATCAGGAACACGCACACGCCGAGGAAATCGTGCACCGAGTAGTACGGATGGAACGGGATGCCGTCGAGCGGGATGCCGTTCTCGTCCTTCTTCGCCTTGATCTCGATGCCGTCCGGGTTATTTGACCCCACTTCATGCAGCGCAACGAGGTGCGCGACCACGAGGCCGACCAGCACGAGCGGAATCGCGATCACGTGGAACGCGAAGAAGCGGTTCAGCGTGACGTCGGACACGACGTAGTCGCCGCGAATCCACAGCGACAGGTCCGGGCCGACGAACGGGATCGCCGAGAACAGGTTCACGATCACCTGCGCGCCCCAGAACGACATCTGGCCCCACGGCAGCAGGTAGCCGAAGAATGCCTCGGCCATCAGGCACAGGAAGATCGCGCAGCCGAAGATCCACACGAGCTCGCGCGGCTTGCGGTACGACCCGTACAGCAGCCCGCGGAACATGTGCAGGTAGACGACCACGAAGAACATCGATGCACCGGTCGAGTGCATGTAGCGGATCAGCCAGCCCCACGGCACCTCGCGCATGATGTACTCGACCGACGCAAACGCGAGCGTCGAGTCGGGCTTGTAGTTCATCGTCAGGAAGATGCCCGTGACGATCTGGTTGACGAGCACCAGCAGCGCGAGGGAGCCGAAGAAGTACCAGAAGTTGAAGTTCTTCGGCGCGTAGTACTCGGAAACGTGCTTCTTCCAGGTGGACGTGAGCGGGAAGCGCTGGTCGATCCAGCCGGTGAGACCTGTCGTGGAGACTTCCTTGTTGTCGGCCATCACGCTTCTCCTTTCTCGTCCTTGCCGATCACGAGGGTAGTTGCCGACGTGAACATGTAGGGCGGGATGTCGAGATTCTGAGGCGCCGGTTTGTTCTTGAACACACGGCCGGCGAGGTCGTAGGTCGAACCGTGACACGGGCAAAGGAAACCGCCCGGCCAGTCATCCGGCAGGTTCGGCTGCGGACCCGGCGTGAAGCGTTGGCTTGGCGTGCAGCCGAGGTGCGTACAGACGGCCATCACGACGAGAATGTTCTTGCGATCGGCCCGCGAGCGATATTCGTTCGCGCAATACGCGGGCAACGGCATCGTATAGGGCTTTTCGGTGGCCGGATCGGCCACTTCCTTGTCGGCCTTGACCACGTCGGCCAGCATCGAATCGGTGCGATTCAGGATCCAGACGGGCTTGCCGCGCCACGGCACGGTGACCATTTCACCGGGCTTCAGCCCGCTGATATCGACCTCGACCGGCGCACCGGCCGCTTTCGCTTTCGCGGACGGCGCCAGCGACGCCGCGAAAGGTATAACGGTGGCTACGCCTCCCACGCCACCTGCTACGGATGTCGCAATCAGCCAGGTACGGCGGCCGCTGTCGACGCGTTTCTCTTCCTTGTCTCGCATCACACGCCCCACTTCTGAGTTGGATTTTCCGTCACGACTTTTCATTCCGCCGCTAGTTTGCTCGAATGGAGTCGCCATTTACAAGGCCCGGAGATGAAAATCCCTTCGAAGTGATTGATAGTCAAGGGTTTTCCCCCACTATCGGAGCGATTAAATCATTTCACTTTTAAGCATCTGCTACATTGAGAAATTTCGATGCGCCGCCGCAAATCCGGGGTTCAGACCGGATTATGAATATCGATAAAAAGGTGTTCGATATCGAATTCCTCGGACAAGTGGGCGCCAAGTGCCTGGATTCCGTAACGTTCGGTCGCATGGTGCCCTGCCGCAACAAACGCGACGCCGCTCTCGGCCGCCGTGTGCGTCACGTATTCGGAAATCTCGCCGGTCAGGTACACGTCCGCGCCGGCGTCGATCGCCGCGTCGAAATAGCTCTGCGCGGCGCCCGTGCACCACGCGATGCGGCGCAGCTGCATTTCCGGATCGCCGAGCACGAGCGGCGTACGGCCCAGCGTGCGCTCGACCTTCGCGACGAAATGCTCGAGCGTGACCGGCATCGGCAGCGTCGCCATCCAGCCGAGGTCGCCTTCGCCGAAACGCTGCTCGCCGATCAGCCCGAGCTTGTTGCCGAGCTGCGCGTTGTTGCCGAATTCGGGATGCGCGTCGAGCGGCAGGTGGAACGCGAACAGGTTCAGGTCGTTCCTGAGCAGCAGCTTCAGGCGCTGGTACTTGCGGCCCGTGATCTGCGGCGCCTCGTTGCGCCAGAAATAGCCGTGATGGACGAGCACGGCATCCGCCCCCCATTCGAGCGCGGCTTCGAGGAACGCAACCGACGCGGTGACGCCGGTGGCGATCTTCTCGACCTTGCGGCGCCCCTCGACCTGGAGGCCGTTCGGGCAATAGTCCTTGAAGCGCGCGGTTTCAAGGGTATTGTTCAAGTACAATTCAAGTTCGATCCGATCCATATAAACCTCTAATCCATTCAGATGCTTAGACGCTTCTGGCTGTTCTTCGCGCAAGCGGTTACCGTGCTGCTCGCGCTGATGTTCATCGTCGTGACGCTCAAGCCGCAATGGCTGCAACGGCAAGGACAGCTCGGCAAGCAGCTCGCCACGCCGATCGTTGCGCTGCGGGAAGTCGCGCCGGGCATCGGCGGCGCACCGGCGACCACGTCGTACGCCGAAGCCGCGCAGAAGGCGATGCCGGCCGTCGTCAACGTGTTCTCCAGCAAGGACGGCTCGCTGCCGCCCGACCCCCGCGCGAAAGATCCGCTGTTCCGCTACTTCTTCGGCGACCGCAACGCCCGCAAGCAGCAGGACGAACCGGCAGCCAACCTCGGCTCGGGCGTTATCGTGAGCCCTGAAGGTTACATTCTAACGAACCAGCACGTCGTGGACGGCGCCGACCAGATCGAAGTCGCGCTCGCCGACGGCCGCACGGCCACCGCGAAGGTGATCGGCAGCGATCCCGAAACCGATCTCGCCGTACTGAAGATCAACATGACGAGCCTGCCGACGATCACGCTCGGCCGCTCCGACCAGTCGCGCGTCGGCGACGTCGTGCTCGCGATCGGCAACCCGTTCGGCGTCGGCCAGACGGTCACGATGGGGATCATCAGCGCGCTCGGCCGCAATCACCTCGGCATCAACACGTTCGAGAACTTCATCCAGACCGACGCGCCGATCAACCCCGGCAACTCGGGCGGCGCACTGGTCGACGTGAACGGCAACCTGCTCGGCATCAACACGGCGATCTATTCGCGCTCGGGCGGCTCGCTCGGCATCGGCTTCGCGATACCCGTCTCGACCGCGCGCACGGTGCTCGAAAGCATCATCACGACGGGCTCGGTCACGCGCGGCTGGATCGGTGTCGAACCGCAGGACGTCACGCCGGAGATCGCCGAATCGTTCGGGCTTCAGCAGAAATCGGGCGCGATCGTCGCCGGCGTGCTGCAGGGCGGCCCGGCCGACAAGGCCGGCATCAAGCCGGGCGATATCCTCGTGCGTGTGAACGGCGAGGACATCACCGACACGACGAAGCTGCTGAACACCGTCGCGCAGATCAAGCCCGGCACGTCGACCAAGGTGCACGTCGTGCGCAAGGGCAAGGAGCTGGACGTGAACGTCGTGATCGGCAAGCGCCCGCCGCCGCCGAAGCAGGCGCTCGACGAGCAGGACAGCGATACCGAGTGAGGTTTCGACGAGCGGGGGCGGCGCAATACCGCGCGCCGCGCCGTCGATGGAAATGAACAAGGGCAGCCGGTTGGCTGCCCTTTTGCTTTGCGTCGATCTATCCGTCTTGCCGGGAAGGTGGCCGCGCTACACGCTTGCCGGACGGCTGCGCCACCGCGCAGCCCAGGCCGGGGCCGGAAGGCCAGCGCGTCACCCTGCGCGCCGCCGTCAACTCGTGGCTTCGCCGTTCCCCGTCTCGCCCTCTTCGGCAGGCTTCTTCGGCACGAAGAACCGCGCGGCCAGCAACCCGATCTCGAACAGCACGATGAGCGGCAACGCGAGCATCAGTTGAGAGAACACGTCCGGCGGCGTGACGACCGCCGCGACGACGAACGCGCCGACAATCACGTACGGCCGCATCTCCTTGAGCTTCTTCAGCGAAAGCACGCCCATCCGGACGAGCAGCACGACGACGATCGGCACCTCGAACGTGACCCCGAACGCGATGAACATCCCGAGCACGAAGCTCAGGTAGTTGTCGATGTCGGTCGTCATCTCGGCCCCGAGCGGCGCATTGTAGTGCGCCATCACGCGGAAGATCGTCGGGAACACGAGGAAGTACGCGAATGCCATCCCGCACAGGAACAGCACATAGCTGCTGCCGACGAGCGGCGTGACGAGCCTCTTCTCGTGCTGGTACAGCCCCGGCGCGACGAACGCCCAGATCTGGTACAGCACGACCGGCAGCGCGATCACGAGCGCGACGAGCATCGTGACCTTCATCGGCACGAAGAACGAGCCGGTGACGTCGGTGACGATCATCTTGCCGTCCTTCGGCAGGTTCTCCATCAGCGGCCGCGCGAGCAGCCGGAAGATGTCGGGCGCCCAGTAGACGAGCCCGAGGAACACGACGATCACGGCCAGGCCCGCGCGAATGATGCGATCGCGAAGCTCGACGAGATGGGAAATGAAGGTTTCTTCCGGGGCGTCGCCCGGGTTCTGCTGGGGGTCGCTCACGCCGGCCCTCGGTAGGATTGACGAGCGAGCATGCGCTCGGCTCAGAAGAAGCGCGTCGGCCGGCGCAGGCTGGCCGGCTGGTGGCGCGCGACACGCGCGGCGCCCGACTGCACGTGCGTGCGGCGGGTGGTCGCGCGCTTGTACCAGACAGGCGTCGCCGCCTGCTTCACGCGCCAGTTGCGGCGCTTCGGCGCAAGCGCGGCCGAACTGCCGCGCCACGACGGCGCCGCGGGCGCATCGGAACCGTAGGAACCGGCGTTACCGGAAGCCTCGTCGAGACCGCCGACCGCGGAATGCCACGTGTCGTTCAGGTCCTTCTCGTGCTCGCGAAGGTTGTCGTGAATCGTCGTCTCGACATTGCGCGCGGCCGATTCGAAATCGGTCTTCATCGTCCGCAACGCGTCGAGTTCGATTTCACGCGAGACCTCGGCCTTCACGTCGTTGATGTACCGCTGCGCACGGCCGAACAGCGCGCCTGCCGTACGCGCGACGCGCGGCAGGCGCTCGGGGCCGAGCACCACGAGCGCGACGACGCCGATCAGCGCCATCTTGGAAAGACCGAGATCCAGCATCGCGAATGCCTGTCAGCGTGCCGGCGTTACGCCTTGTTCGAATCGGAACGCGTCGTTTCCTTCGCGTTGACGTCGACCGAGCCCGTGCGCGGCAACTGCTGCGCATCGGCCGGCGTTTCGCCTTCCTTCATGCCGTCCTTGAAACCCTTCACGGCGCTGCCGAGATCGTTGCCGATGTTGCGCAACTTCTTCGTACCGAAAACCAGCGCGACGATCAGCAGCACGATCAGCCAGTGCCAAATGCTCAATCCACCCATGATGAAACTCTCCTCAACCACGCCGCCGGGCGGCGCAAATCGCCGGCGACACGCCGGCTTCGACTATCGATGCGGGGAAACGCCCCGCGCCGTCAACCCATCCGCTGCCAGGGGCGCGGACCGGCCAGGATATGCGCGTGCAGGTGGTAGACCTCCTGCCCGCCGCCCGGGCCCGTATTGATGACCGTGCGGAAGCCGGTTTCGCCGCCCGTGTACGCGACGCCGAGCTGGTCGGCAAGGCGCGCGACGAGCAGCATCAGCCGGCCGAGCATCGGCGCATCGCCCTCACTCGCCGCCGACAAGGTCGGCAGGTGCTGACGCGGAATCACGAGCACGTGCGTCTCGGCCGCCGGGCGGATGTCGCGGAACGCGACGAATTCATCGTCCTCGTGCACCTTCGTGCTCGGGATCTCGCCTGCCGCGATCTTGCAGAACAGGCAATTCGGATCGTGACTCATGTTGCTCCTGCAGACGCCCGCGCGCGGCCGGTCAGAACCACGCCTGCGGATCGAGCGTCTTGTTGTCGTTCAGGTACAGCCAACCCTTGATGATACGGTACAGCGTCCAGATCCATGTGACAAACATCACTGCAAATCCGATCACGACGAATGCCAGCGCGAACCCGATGACGTACGCGATCAGCGCGCGCCAGAACGTGCGGATCTGCCACTCGAAATGATCGGCATACGGCGTGCCGGCCACATCGCCGCGCTTCACGTAGTTGATGATGATCGCGATGATGCCCGTGACGCCACCCGTCAGCCAGTGAAACGCATACAGGCCGTACAGCACGTGAGTGAGCGTGCGCAACCCGTTCAGGCGTTCGGCATCCGCCGCCCCCCGGCACCGCAGGCGTCGGAAACTGGTTCGACGTATCGTTCATGATGCTACCCCCGTTAGATGACAATTCTTACAGCTTACCGTACTGTTGCCACCGCGGCGGGACGATGCCTGTCAGCCGCCGTTTTCCTCGCGCTCGCGGCGCTTGCGCAGCGCCTTTTCCTCGATGCCCGACAGTCCTTCGCGGCGCTCGAGTTCGGCGATCACGTCGGCCGGGCTCAGCTCGAAGTGCGACAGCATCACGAGGCAGTGGAACCACAGGTCGGCCACCTCGCCGACGAGCGCGCTCGGCGCGCCGCCCTGGCGCACGTCCTTCGCGGCCAGCACGACTTCCGTCGCCTCTTCGCCGATCTTCTTCAGCACCGCGTCGTCGCCCTTGTGGAACAGGCGCGATACGTACGATTGATCGGGGTCGCCGCCCTTGCGGCTATCGATCACGGCCGCGAGGCGCAGCAGCGTGTCTTCGGTCGATTGCGTCATTTGTAGATGTGTTCGGGATCTTTCAGCACCGGTTCGACCGCGACCCAGTCGCCGTTGTCGACGGTGCCTTCGAATTTCTGGAAGAAGCACGAATGCCGGCCGGTGTGGCACGCGATGCCCGACACCTGCTCGACCTTCAGCAGTACGACGTCCTCGTCGCAGTCGAGCCGCACCTCGTGCACGTGCTGCACGTGGCCCGACTCCTCGCCCTTGAACCACAGGCGCTTGCGCGAGCGCGAATAATAGACCGCGCGCTGGGTCTCGATCGTCTTCGCCAGCGCCTCGCGGTTCATCCACGCAAACATCAGCACGTCGTTCGTCGACGCTTCCTGCGCGATCACCGGCACGAGGCCGTTGTCGTCCCAGCGGACCTTGTCGAGCCACGCGGGCAATGCATTCGTTTCGGTATTCATCACAGCCTCACCGGGATGCCCTGGTCGGCCATGAAGCGTTTCGCCTCGCCGACCGTGTGCTCGCCGTAGTGGAAAATGCTCGCGGCCAGCACCGCGTCGGCGCGGCCGTCCTTGATGCCGTCGGCCAGATGCTGCAGCGAACCGACGCCGCCCGATGCAATCACCGGCACCGGCACCGCGTCCGACACGCCGCGCGTGAGCGCGAGGTCGAAGCCCGACTTCGTGCCGTCGCGGTCCATGCTCGTGAGCAGGATCTCGCCCGCGCCGAGCTCGGCCATCTTGCGTGCCCATTCGATCGCATCGAGGCCCGTGTTCTTGCGGCCGCCGTGCGTGAAGACTTCCCAGCGCGGCGTCTCGCCGTCGGCCGACACGCGCTTCGCGTCGATCGCGACGACGATGCACTGCGAGCCGTACTTGTCGGCCGCGTCGCGCACGAGCTGCGGGTTCGCGACCGCCGACGAATTCATGCTGACCTTGTCCGCGCCCGCGTTCAGCAGGCGCCGCACGTCCTCGACGGCACGCACGCCGCCGCCGACGGTCAGCGGAATGAAGACCTGCGACGCAACGGCTTCGATGATCGGCAGGATCAGGTCGCGCTGGTCGGACGTCGCGGTGATGTCGAGGAAGGTCAGTTCGTCGGCGCCCTGGTCGTCGTAGCGGCGGGCGATTTCGACGGGGTCGCCGGCGTCGCGCAGCTCGACGAAGTTGACGCCCTTGACGACACGCCCGGCAGTCACGTCCAGGCAGGGGATGATGCGTTTAGCTAGAGCCATGATGGTGCGCCAGAGGCCGCGATGGGACGGCCGGTTGCGGAAGCCTCGCGCGAGGCCTCCGGTCGGGGCCGCCCGCAGGCAGCCCCGGCGAACGGGACAACCGCGTTACGCGTTGTCGAGTTCGCCGTTCAGTTCGTCCGCGCGCTTTTGCGCGGCCGCGAAATCGAGATCGCCGGAGTAGATCGCACGGCCGCAGATCACGCCTTCGACGCCGTGCTCTTCCACTTCGCACAGGCTCTCGATGTCCATGAGGTTCGACAGGCCGCCGCTGGCGATCACCGGAATGCCGACTGCCTGCGCGAGCTTCACGGTCGCCTCGATGTTGATGCCTTGCAGCATCCCGTCGCGGCCGATGTCCGTGTAGACGATCGATTCGACGCCGTAGTCCTCGAACTTCTTCGCGAGATCGATCACTTCGTGGCCGGTCAGCTTGCTCCAGCCGTCGGTCGCGACCTTGCCGTCCTTCGCGTCCAGCCCGACGATGATGCTGCCGGCGAACGCGGTGCACGCGTCCTGCAGGAAGCCCGGATCCTTCACGGCCGCCGTGCCGATGATCACATAGGACAGGCCCGCATCGAGATACTTCTCGATCGTATCGAGGCTGCGGATGCCGCCGCCGAGCTGTACGGGGATTTCATCGCCGACTTCGTCGAGGATCGCTTCGATCGCCTCGAGATTCTTCGGCTTGCCGGCGAATGCGCCGTTCAGGTCGACCAGATGGAGCCGCCGGGCGCCGAGATCGACCCACTTGCGGGCCATCGCCGCCGGGTCCTCGGAAAAAATCGTGGCCTGGTCCATGTCGCCCTGTTTGAGGCGCACACACTGACCGTCTTTGAGATCGATGGCCGGAATCAGCAACATAGCAATCGGGTATCGTCGTGGAAAATGAAAAGAATCCGGCGCGTACCGGCCAATCCGGTACCGCGCCGTCTCGCTAGTTTAGTACAACTCTTTCGGCGCTTTCGCGTGTGAGCCCCGTGCGACAGGCCTTTCCGGCCCGCAGACTGTGGCACGCACGCGACGTTCACGGTTTCCAGTGTACGAAGTTGCGATACAGACGCAACCCGACCTCCGCGCTTTTCTCGGGGTGGAATTGGGTCGCGAAGAGGTTATCGCGCGCGACCGCGGACGTAAACGGCGCGCCGTATGCCGTTTCGCCGACCGTATGCGCCGGGTTGTCCGGCGTCACGTAATAGCTGTGTACGAAGTAGAAATACGCGTCGTCGGGCACGCCGTCCCACAGCGGGTGCGGCTGCGACTGGCGCACGCGGTTCCAGCCCATCTGCGGCACCTTGAAACGCGAGCCGTCGTCCTGCACGCGACCGCCGAGCTCGAAACGCACGACCTTGCCGGGCAACAGGCCGAGGCCCTTCGTGTCGCCTTCCGCGCTCCAGTCGAACAGCATCTGCTCGCCGACGCACACGCCGAGCAGCGGCTTCGTGCGCGACGCCTCGATCACGGCCTCCTGCAGGCCCGATTCGCCTAGGCAGCGCATGCAGTCGGGCATCGCGCCCTGGCCGGGCAGCACGACGCGGTCGGCCGCGCGAATCGCGGCCGGCGTGTCGACGATCGCCACGTCGGCGGCCGGTTCGGCCTTCTTGAGCGCCTGCGCGACCGAGCGCAGGTTGCCCATCCCATAATCCACAATCGCAATCGAAGTTTTCATCTCAGTGCAGGCAGTAGCGCCCTCAGTCCATTGACGATGAATTCCACCGCCAGCGCCGACAGCATCAGACCCATCAGCCGCGTGGCGATGTTGATGCCCGTGCGGCCGATCCAGTTCGCGATCGGCTCGGCGAGCCGCATCGCGACGAAACACAGAAAAGCCAGGACCGCGCCGATCGCAACCAGCCCGACCCGGTCATACCAGTGATGCGCGTTCGCCGCATAGATGATCACCGTGCTGATCGAGCCGGGGCCCGTGAGCAGCGGAATCGCCAGCGGCACGACCGCGATGTTGTTCTTCAGCTCGGCCTCGTCGCGCTCCTCCGGCGTCGATCGCGTGTTGCCGATCTGCGCGTTCAGCATGTTGATCGCCATCAGCAGCATGATGATCCCGCCGCCCACTTCGAGCGACCCGACCGAAATGCCGAAGAAGTTGATGATCTGCTGCCCGAGCAGCGCGGTCACCGTCATCACGCAGAACACCGACACCGAGGCGATCCGGATCGTGCGGCGCCGCTCGTCGTCCGTCTGCTGCGCCGTCAGGCTCAGGAAGAACGGCACCGCGCCGACCGGATTGATCAGCGCCAGCAACGAAATGAACGATTTGAGCAGATCCATCGCAAGCCGGCGCCGCGCGCCGAAGCCGTGAGGTTGTCCTTAGCGTCCGTCCATCCGGACGATCAGAGGCTGCCTTTCGTCGACGGAATCTGCCCCGCCGCACGCTCGTCGAGCTCCACCGCCGCGCGCAGCGCACGGCCGAAGGCCTTGAACACCGTCTCGAGCTGATGGTGCGCGTTGATCCCGCGCAGGTTGTCGATGTGCAGCGTGACGCCCGCGTGGTTCACGAAACCGCGGAAGAACTCGATCGACAGGTCGACGTCGAACGTGCCGATCCGCGCACGCGTGAACGGCACGTGGAATTCGAGGCCCGGACGGCCCGAGAAGTCGATCACGACGCGCGACAGCGCCTCGTCGAGCGGCACGTACGAATGGCCGTAGCGGCGGATGCCCTTGCGGTCGCCGATCGCCTTCGCGACCGCCTGACCGAGCGTGATACCGACATCCTCGACCGTGTGGTGGTCGTCGATATGCGTGTCGCCATGCGCTTCGACCTCGAGATCGAACAGACCGTGTCGCGCGATCTGGTCGAGCATATGGTCGAGAAACGGCACGCCGGTGGCCAGCTTCTGCTGGCCGGTGCCGTCGAGATCGAGCTTCACACGGATCTGCGTTTCGCTGGTATTGCGAACGACTTCCGCCACACGCATGGCAATTCCTTGATTGAGTCTGAAGTAAATGGGGATTGATCGTCGCGCGCCGCCGCGCCCTGGGCTCAACCGGGCAGCGCGAGTTTCAAGGCGGCCAGCAGGCGGGCGTTTTCGTCGGGAGAACCGACGGTCAGCCGCACGCATTCGGCCAGCAATGGATGCATTTTACTCACGTTTTTGACCAGCACCCGCTCGGTGAGCAGCGCATCGAACACGGCAGCCGCATCCGGCACGCGCACCAGCAGAAAATTGCCGGCGCTCGGGAACACCGTCGCGCCCGGCAGCGCGGCCACGGCCTGCGCGAGACGCGTGCGTTCCGCCCGCAGCTCGGCCGCCTGCGCATCGAGCACGTCGAGGTGGTCGAGCAGGAAATCGGCGGTCGCCTGGGTCAGCACGTTGATGTTGTACGGCGGGCGCACCTTGTCGAATTCGGTCAGCCACGCGTGCCGCCCGACGAGATAGCCGAGGCGGATGCCCGCGAGGCCGAGCTTCGACACCGTGCGCATCACCACGATGTTGTCGAACTCGGTGGCGCGCGGCAGCCACGAACGCTCGGCGAACGGCTGGTACGCCTCGTCGATCACGATCAGGCTGTGCCGCGCGGTGGCGATGATCCGCTCGACGTCGGCATCGTCGTACAGCGTGCCGGTCGGGTTGTTCGGGTACGCGAGATAGACGATCGCGGGCCGGTGCTCGGCGATCGCCGCGAGCATCGCGTCGACGTCGAGCGTCAGGTCGGCCTTCAGCGGCACGCCGACGAATTCGAGCTGCGCCAGCTTCGCCGACAGCTCGTACATCACGAAGCCCGGTACCGGCGCGAGCACCTTCGCGCCCGGCTGCGCGCACGCGACCGAGATCATGCTGATGATTTCGTCGGAACCATTGCCGAGCAGCACTTCGCAACCGGCCGGCACGCCCATCGCGTCGCGCAGCTTGTCGAGCAGCGCGGCCGGGCGCGGCGCCGGATAGCGGTTCAGCGCGACCTGCGCGAGACGCTCGCCGAGCGCCGCGGCGAGCGGTTCGGGCAGCGGATACGGGTTCTCCATCGCGTCGAGCTTCACGAACCCGCTCGCGTCGGGCACCGGGTAGCTCGTCATCGCGAGCACGTCGCGGCGGATGATGTCTTGTGGCGTCGTCATGGTCCCAAGCCGGCGTGCGTCGCGCCGGCGTCAAATGGTCGGCAAGGCGGCGGCTGCCGCCCTGCACTCGTCTCCAGCCCCGTTCGCGAGTGCGGCCGGCGCGCAGCGCCCGCCCCGGCCCCGCGCAGCGCGTGGTCAGCCCTTCATCCGGAACTCGGCGCTCTTCGCATGCGCCTGCAGCCCTTCGCCGTACGCGAGCTCGGAGGCGATCTCGCCGAGCGTCTGCGCGCCTTCCGCGCTGACTTCGATCAGGCTCGAACGCTTGATGAAGTCGTACACGCCGAGCGGCGACGAGAAGCGCGCGGTGCGCGACGTCGGCAGCACGTGGTTCGGGCCCGCACAGTAGTCGCCGAGGCTTTCGCTCGTGTAGCGGCCGAGGAAGATCGCACCCGCGTGGCGGATCTGCTGGCCCCATTGCTGCGGTTCCAGCGCCGAGATTTCCAGGTGCTCCGGCGCGATGTCGTTCGCGATCCGGCACGCTTCGGCCATGTCGCGCACCTTGATCAGCGCGCCGCGCCCTTCGAGCGATGCGCGGATCACGTCCCGGCGCGGCATCGACGGCAGCAGCTCGGCGATCGCCTTCTCGACGCGGTCGAGGAACGCGCCGTCCGGGCACAGCAGGATCGACTGCGCGAGCTCGTCGTGCTCGGCCTGCGAGAACAGGTCCATCGCGACCCAGTTCGGATCGGTCGTGCCGTCGCACAGCACGAGGATTTCCGACGGCCCCGCGATCATGTCGATGCCGACCGTGCCGAACACGCGGCGCTTCGCCGACGCGACGTATGCATTGCCCGGGCCGCAGATCTTGTCGACGGCCGGCACCGTCGCCGTGCCGTATGCGAGCGCGCCCACCGCCTGCGCGCCGCCGATCGTGAACACGCGATCGACGCCGCCGAGCAGCGCCGCGGCCAGCACGAGGTCGTTCTTCACCCCGTCCGGCGTCGGCACGACCATCACGATCTCGCCAACCCCCGCGACGCGCGCGGGAATCGCGTTCATCAGCACCGACGACGGATACGCGGCCTTGCCGCCCGGCACGTACAGGCCGACGCGGTCGAGCGGCGTGACCTTCTGGCCGAGCACCGTGCCGTCCGCTTCCGTGTACTGCCAGCTATGCGTGCCGCACTCGATCTTCTGCTTCTCGTGGTATGCGCGCACACGCGCCGCGGCCGCTTCCAGCGCCGCGCGCGCCTTCGGTGCGAGACCGTCGAGCGCCGTCTGCAGCGCGTCCTGCGGCAGTTCGAGCGCGGCGACGCTGTTCGCGCTCAGCCGGTCGAAGCGGTTCGTGTACTCGAGCACCGCGGCGTCGCCGCGCGACTTCACGTCGGCGAGGATCTGCGCGACCGATTGCTCGATCGCCTCGTCTTCGCTCGCCTCGAACGCGAGCAACGCGCGCAGTGCGGCGCCGAAGCCTTCGCTTGTCGAATCGAGCTTGCGGATGGTGATGGACATGGGAGTTCCGTTACGGTGATGCGCTCAACCGCCATTCTGCGACGCGCGTTCGAACGCGTCGAGGATCGGCTTGAGCGCCGCGCGCTTCAACTTCAGCGCAGCCTGGTTCACGACGAGGCGCGACGAGATCGCCATGATCTCCTCGACCTCGACCAGATTGTTCGCCTTCAGCGTGCCGCCCGAGCTGACGAGGTCGACGATCGCATCGGCCAGCCCGACCAGCGGCGCCAGCTCCATCGAGCCGTACAGCTTGATCAGGTCGACGTGCACGCCCTTCGCGGCAAAGTGTTCGCGCGCCGTTTCGACGTACTTCGTCGCGACGCGCAGCCGCGCGCCCTGGCGCACGGCGCTCGCGTAGTCGAAGCCGGCCGACACGGCCACCGACATCCGGCAGCGCGCAATGTTCAGATCGATCGGCTGGTACAGGCCGGAGCCGCCGTGCTCGACCAGCACGTCCTTGCCGGCCACGCCGAAATCGGCCGCGCCGTATTCGACATAGGTCGGTACGTCGCTCGCGCGCACGATGATCACGCGCAGGTCCGGGTTCGTCGTCGGCAGGATCAGCTTGCGCGACGTTTCCGGATCCTCGGTCACCTGCACGCCGGCGGCGGCCAGCAGCGGCAGGGTTTCCTCGAAAATCCGGCCCTTCGACAGGGCGAGGGTCAGCGGCGCGGTCATGCTTGGCTCCCGGAAAGGCGGCGCACGTTCGCGCCGACGGCGGTCAGTTTGGCTTCCATGCGGTCGTAGCCGCGGTCCAGGTGATAGATGCGGTCGACGAGCGTTTCGCCTTCGGCGCGCAGCCCGGCGATCACGAGGCTCGCCGATGCACGCAGGTCGGTCGCCATCACGTTCGCGCCCGACAGCTTCTCGACACCCGTCACGAGCGCGGTATTGCCGTCGATCGTGATGTGCGCGCCGAGCCGGTTCAGCTCCTGCACGTGCATGAAGCGGTTCTCGAAAATGGTTTCGACGACTTGCGCGGTGCCCGTCGCGACCGTATTGAGGGCCATGAACTGCGCCTGCATGTCGGTCGGGAACGCCGGGTATTCCGACGTGCGGATCGTGACCGCGGACGGCCGGCGGTCCATCTTCACGCGCAGCCAGCTGTCGCCTTCCTCGATCGACACGCCGGCTTCGCGCAGTTTGTCGATCACCGCGTCGAGGATGTGCGGGCGCACGCCCGTCAGCATCACGTCGCCGCCGGCCGCCGCGACCGCGCACAGGAACGTGCCGGCCTCGATGCGGTCGGGGATCACCGAATGGCGTGCGCCGTGCAGCCGCTCGACGCCCTGGATCACGAGGCGATCGGTGCCGATGCCGTCGATTTTCGCGCCCATCGCGACCAGCAAGTGTGCGAGATCGCTCACTTCCGGTTCACGTGCCGCGTTTTCGATCACCGTCTCGCCGTCCGCGAGCGTCGCGGCCATCAGCAGGTTTTCCGTGCCCGTCACCGTGATCATGTCGGTCACGATGCGCGCGCCCTTCAGGCGCTTCGCGCGTGCTTCGATGAAGCCGTGCTCGATGCTGATCTCGGCGCCCATCGCCTGCAGGCCCTTGATGTGCTGGTCGACCGGACGCGCGCCGATCGCGCAGCCGCCCGGCAGCGACACCTTCGCCTCGCCGAAGCGCGCGAGCAGCGGCCCGAGCACGAGGATCGACGCACGCATCGTCTTCACGAGCTCGTACGGCGCGACGAGGTTGTCGACGCGCGACGCGTCGAGCTGCACGCGGCAGCCGTCGGTCTCGCTCTTCACGCCCATCTGGTTCAGCACCTTCAGCGTGGTGCGCACGTCCTTCAGGTTCGGCACGTTGTCGAGGTCGACCGGGTCGGCGGTGAGCAGCCCCGCGCACAGGATCGGCAGCGCGGCGTTCTTCGCACCCGACACGACGATCTCGCCGGACAGGCGCTTGCCGCCTTCGATCACGAGCTTGTCCATCCCCTGTCCCTGCGATTCCCCGTTGGCGGCCGGGTGTGCCGTGGCGACGCTCTGGACGGCGTCGCGCTCGTTGACGGTGACTTGCACTCAGTGATTTCCGGTTATGCGTTCTGCCATTCGGCGGGGGTCAGCGTCTTCATGCTGAGTGCGTGAATTTCCTGCTTCATGCGATCGCCGAGCGCCGCATAGACGAGCTGGTGCCGCTGGATCGGACGCTTGCCTTCGAAGGCCGCCGACACGATCGTCGCGAAGAAATGCTGGCCGTCGCCTTCGACTTCCAGATGCGTGCAGGCGAGACCGCCGGCGATGTATTGCTTGACCTGTTCGGGAGTCGGCAACATGGTGTAAGGCTCCTGTCGGCGCGCGCCGCCCCGGAGGGCGGCCGCAGCCTGTCGATATCAATGACGCAGTTTGTAGCCGGTCGCGAGCAGCCGCATCGCGATCAGCGCGAGCAGCACGAAGAAACCGGTGACGATCGCGAGGCTCGCGAACGGGTTGATGTCGGACGCGCCGAAGAACCCGAAACGGAAGCCGTCGATCATGTAGAAAAACGGATTGAGACGCGAGATCTCGCGCCACACGGGCGGCAGCGAGTGCGTCGAATAGAACACGCCGGACAGGAACGTCAGCGGCATGATCAGGAAGTTCTGGAACGCGGCGAGCTGGTCGAACTTCTCGGCCCAGATCCCGGCGATCAGGCCGAGCGTGCCGAGGATCGCCGAACCGAGTAGCGCGAACGCAATGATGAACAGCGGCGCCGCGAAGTGCATCGGGATAAACCAGATCGTCACGACGAACACGCCCGTGCCGACCGCAAGCCCGCGCACGACCGACGCGAGCACGTACGCGCCGAAGATGTCGCGGTACGACAGCGGCGGCAGCAGCATGAACACGAGGTTACCGGTGATCTTCGACTGGATCAGCGACGACGAGCTGTTCGCGAACGCGTTCTGCAACACGCTCATCATCACGAGGCCCGGCACGAGAAAGCTCACGTACTCGACGCCCGGATACACCTCGACGCGGCCCGACAGTGCGTGGCCGAAGATCGTCAGGTACAGCAGCGCCGTGACGATCGGTGCGCACACCGTCTGGAACGACACCTTCCAGAAGCGCAGCAGTTCCTTGTAGAACAGCGTTTGAAACCCGCTCATGCCAATCCCTCGATGACGTCTGCCCCGTTCATCACCTGGACGAACACATCTTCGAGGTCGGCCTTGCGGACCTCGATCTCGTCGAACGTGCAGCCCGCCGCGCGGCATTGCGCGAGGATCCGTTCGACATCGTCGTAGCTCGCGAGGCGCAGCAGGTGCTCGCCCGGTGCACGCGCGGCCGGATCGGACTCCAGCCCGCGCAGCTCGGACGGCAGCGCGCCGGTCGCAAGCCGCAGGTACAGCTGCAGCCCCGCGAAGCGGCGCAGCAGCGCGTCGGTGCGGTCGAGCGCGACCACTTCGCCACGGCGCAGCATCGCGATGCGGTCGCACAGCGACTCGGCTTCCTCGAGGTAGTGGGTGGTCAGCACGATCGTGTGACCCTCGCGGTTCAGGCGCGAGATGAATTTCCACAGCGTCTGGCGCAGCTCCACGTCGACGCCGGCGGTCGGCTCGTCGAGCACGATCACGGGCGGCCGGTGCACGAGCGCCTGCGCGACGAGCACGCGGCGCTTCATCCCGCCCGACAGCGCGCGCATGTTCGCGTCGGCCTTCTCGGTGAGGTCGAGATTGGCCATCACTTCATCGATCCAGTCGTCGTTGCGGCGCAGCCCGAAATAGCCGGACTGGATCCGCAGCGTCTCGCGAACGGTGAAGAACGGGTCGAAGACGAGTTCCTGCGGCACGACGCCGAGCGCGCGGCGCGCACCACGGAAGTCCTTGACGACATCGTGGCCGCGCACCGAGATACTGCCTTCGTCGGCCCGGGCGAGCCCGGCGAGGATACTGATGAGCGTGGTCTTGCCTGCGCCGTTGGGGCCGAGCAGACCGAAAAACTCGCCTTCCTCGACCGACAGGCTGACGCCCTTGAGCGCCTGAAGCGACTTGTAGCGCTTCTTGACGTGACGGATTTCTATGGCTGACATGACTGTGCGCGACGCAAGGGCCGCGACGCCTATTCTGTGCTTGCTGCGAATGAAAATGGGGGCCGGACGCCGATTGGCTGCCCCGCAAAACGCTTGATTATAGGGCAAACCGGCTGGTGGAGCCGGTGCCGGAGGCACGCGGCCTGAAGCGTGCGCGCGCCGGCTGGCGCGGCAGGCTCCGGTCGGACAGGGTCAATGTCGCCCGGTGCCTTCGATGAGCGCGTCGACGCCGTAGGCGCGCGCGAGGCTGGCGAGCTTCGGAGGGAGATTGAGGATGTCGAGGGTCGCGCCGCGCGACTTGGCGGCACGTTGCCATGCGAGCAGCACGGCGAGCGCGGACGAGTCGAACTGCGTCAGCGCCGCGCAATCGACGGCGGTGGCGCCCGCGCCGATGCGCGCAAGACCGTCCGCGAGCGCGGACTTCGCGCTCGCGACGGTCAGCGAGGAGCCGGCTTCGAAACCGCTCACGACGCTTGCTTGCCGGAGGCAAGTTGCTGGTTGCGCTGCGTGAGGAACTGGATCAGGCCGTCCACGCCGCTTTGCTGGATCTTCTCGTTGAACTGCTGCTGGTACGTCTGGATCAGCCACGCGCCGAGCACGTTCAGGTCATACACCTTCCAGCCGCTTGCCGACTTGTACAGGCGGTAATCGATCTGGACCGGCTGGCCGTTGTTCATCGCGACCGTCTTGACCACGACATCGGTATCGGCCGGATCGGCACGGAACGGCGGGTACTGGATCTGCTGGTCCGGCTTCAGCTGCGCCAGCGCGCCCGAGTACGTGCGGATCAGCAGCAGCTTGAACTGCTCCTGAACCTGCTGCTGCTGCTCGGCCGTCGCCGTGCGCCAGTTGCGGCCCATCGCGAGCTGCGTCGTGCGGCGGAAATCGGTGTACGGCAGGATGTCCTTGTTGACGATCGTGATGATGCGATTGGTATCGCCTTGCTTGATCGTCTGCTGCTTGACTTCGTCGAGCACCTGCTGCGTCGCCGTCTTGATCAGCGCCTGCGGGTTCGACTGGTCGACTTGCGCGTGGGCTGCGCTGCCGAACGAGAACAGCGCCGCGAAAACGGGGATCAGGAACAGTTTTTTCATCATAGTGACCTGCATGAATGAGTCGATGCGAAGGTTGGAGCAGGTAGCTTACGCGCAAGTTCGCGCACGCTACCGACTGAATCGTTTCCGGCTGTAACGAATGTAAATCCGTCAGTGCAGCCGGATGCTCGGGAAGCGGAACCCGCCCGGCGACGGCGGCGCCACCTGCATCGCCGGCACGTTCGTTTCGCTGGCCGGATTCGGCGATTCGGCCGTGCCCGAGGCCGGCGCGGCAACCGCCGCGCCCGATGCACCCGCCGGCGCCCCGCCCACCGCTGCTGCGCCCGCCGTACCGGCCGCGCCGGCTGCCGCCGGTGCCGCGCCGTCTTCCGGCAGGTCGTACTTCGGCAGCGCGTCGTTGCTCGACGTCGCGGCTGCCTCACCGCGCGCGTTGCTGATCAGCATCTGGCGGCGCTGCAGGTACGCGTTGCGCACGAACGAATACTTGTCGAGCGCCGCGGCATCCAGCACGTCGCCGGCGCCGAGCAGGTTCGAACGCGTGTTGACGAGGTTGACGCCGAACAGGCCCCAGCTCAGGCCGTCCGGCTTCACGTAGGTGAGCGGGTTGCCGACGTAGTCGACGCCGAGGCCGGCCGTGTCGCGCAGCGTGCTCGGGCCGAGCAGCGGCAGCACGAGGTACGGGCCCGACGGCATGCCGTAGCGGCCCATCGTGATCCCGAAGTCGGCCGTGTGCTTCGGCAGCTTCGCGATCGTCGCGACGTCGAACAGGCCGCCGACGCCGAACACCGTGTTGATCACCACGCGCATGATGTCGCCGACGCCGTCCGCGATCCGCAGCTGCACGATGTTGTTCGCCGCGATGTAGACATCGCCGATGTTCGAGAAGAAGTTCGTCACGCTGTCGCGCACCGGCTGCGGCACCACGTACTGGTAGCCCTTCGCGACCGGCTTCAGCGCGTACGTGTCGACCGTGTCGTTGAACGTGTACATCGTCCGGTTGAAGCCTTCGAGCGGATCGCCCTTGGTCGGCGTCTGCACGGTCGCGCAGCCGCTCAACGCGGCGACTGCCGCTACCGCCAGCGCGGCGTGCCTGATGCGGATCGTCTGCATGGTCATTACCCTCTTCTTTTCTCTCGTGTGGTTATTGGGCCGCCGCGCCGGACACTGCCGACGCCGGAACCGCCACCGGTGCCGGCGCAGCCGGTGCACCGGCTGCCGGCTTCGCACCGCCCGCATCGGCGGCCTTGCTGTACAGGAACTGGCCGATCAGGTTCTCGAGCACGATCGCCGACTGCGTCATCGTGATCGTATCGCCCGTCTTCAGCATTTCGGTGTCACCGCCCGGGTCGAGGCCAATATATTGCTCGCCGAGCAGGCCCGACGTCAGGATCTTCGCCGACGAATCCTTCGGGAATTGATACTGGCCGTCGACATCGATCGTCACGAGCGCCTGGTAGGTGTTCGTGTCGAAGCCGATCGACTTCACGCGGCCGACCACGACGCCGGCACTCTTCACGGCCGCGCGCGGCTTCAACCCGCCGATATTGTCGAATTTCATCTTCACTGCATAGGTCGGCTGAAACGACAGCGAGCTCATGTTGCCGACCTTCAGCGCCAGGAACAGCACCGCAAGGAAGCCCACCACCACGAACAGGCCGACCCAGAAGTCGAGAGCAGTCTTTTTCATCGTCATCCCAAAATTTGGCTTGGCTGAGGCCTAGCTGAACATCAGCGCGGTCAGCAGGAAATCGAGGCCGAGTACGGCGAGCGACGCGAACACGACCGTCTTGGTGGTCGCGCGCGACACGCCTTCGGGCGTGGGCTTCGCTTCATACCCCTGATACAGCGCAATGAAGGTCACCGCGAACCCGAACACGATGCTCTTGATCACACCGTTGCCGACGTCGGCCCAGACCTGGACCCCGCCCTGCATCTGCGACCAGAACGCGCCCGGATCGACGCCGATCAGCACGACGCCGACGAAGTACCCGCCAAGCACGCCGACCGCGTTGAAGATCGCGGCAAGCAGCGGCATCGCGATGATGCCGGCCCACAGGCGCGGCGCGATCACCGTCTTGATCGGGTCGACCGCCATCATCTCGAGCGCGGTGAGCTGTTCGCCGGCTTTCATCAGACCGATCTCGGCCGTGAGCGACGTGCCCGCGCGGCCCGCGAACAGCAGCGCGGTAACGACCGGCCCGAGCTCGCGCACGAGCGACAGCGCGACCAGCAGGCCGAGCGCCTGCTCGGAACCGTAGCGGTTCAGCGTGTAATACCCCTGCAGGCCGAGCACGAAGCCGACGAACAGCCCCGACACGGCAATGATCACGAACGAATAGTTGCCGAGGAAGTGGATCTGCTTCGTGACCAGCCGCGGCCGGCGCAGCAGCGGGAAGAATTCCAGCACGAGGCGCACGAACAGCCGCGTGCCGTAGCCCGCGCGCTCGAGGCCGCCGATGACGTAACGTCCGATCGCGCTGATCATGCGCGCCCTCCGCCGAGCCCGAAATCCGCTGCGAGCGGCGGGCTCGTGTAATGAAATTTGAACGGGCCGTCCGGTGCGCCGTCGATGAACTGCCGCACGCTCGGATCGGTCGACGCGCGCAGCTCGTCGGGCGTACCCTGCGCGAGCACGCCGCCGTTGGCCAGAAAGTACACGTAGTCGGCGATCGCGAACGATTCCGGCACGTCGTGCGTGACGAGGATCGACGTCGCGCCGAGTGCCTGGTTCAGCGTGCGGATCAGGTTCGCGGTGATGCCGAGCGAGATCGGGTCGAGGCCCGCGAACGGCTCGTCGTACATGATGAGCTGCGGATCGAGCGCGATCGCGCGGGCGAGCGCGATCCGGCGCGCCATCCCGCCCGATACCTCGGACGGCATCAGGTCGCGCGCGCCGCGCAGGCCGACCGCGTTGAGCTTCATCAGCACGAGATCGCGGATCAGGTCTTCGGGCAGGTCGGTATGTTCGCGCAGCGCGAACGCGACGTTCTCGAATACCGACATGTCGGTGAACAACGCGCCGAACTGGAACAGCATGCCCATCTTGCGGCGCAGCGCATACAGGCCGTCACGCGTTTGCGCGCCGACATCGGCGCCGTCGAACAGCACCTGGCCGCGACGCGCGCGCACGAGGCCGCCGACCAGGCGCAGCACGGTGGTCTTGCCGCAACCCGAGCCGCCCATGACCGCGACGACCTGCCCACGCCCGAAGCGCAGGTTCAGGTTGGACAGGACGAGGCGGTCGCCGTAGCCAAAGTCGACGTCGCGAAGTTCCAGCAGGGTCTCGGTAGGAGTGGGGCTCACGGAGCTGACAGTCCTTATACGCAGAACGCCGAATTATAGGGCCTGCATTGGAATGATGTCGTGACGCCGTTCCGGGCCCTGCGGTCAATGATTGTCAAATTGTCCGGGAAAGCACTGCTGCAGTGCAATAAGCGCCGTCCGATAGTCGGCTGCGCCCGTGACCGCACTGACCACCGCCACACTGCCGACGCCCGTCGCCAGCACGGCCGGCAGCGCGTCGAGCCCCACCCCGCCGATCGCGACGAGCGGCGCCCGCGCGCCCGCGAAGCGCGCATAGCGGGCAATTCGCGCGAGGCCCTGCGGCGGCGCGGCAACGGCCTTCGTGGCGGTCGCGTAGACGGGGCCGAGCGCGAGGTAGCTCGGGCGCTCGTGCAACGCCCGCAACATCTCGTAATAACCATGGCTCGAAAGTCCGAGCCGCAGGCCCGCGCGAGCAATTGCGGCCAGATCGGCCGTCTCGAGGTCTTCCTGACCCAGATGAACGCCGTACGCGCCCTCATCTGCTGCGATCTGCCAGTGATCGTTGATGAACACGCGCGCATCGGGATAGCGGCGCCCCGCCGCGACCGCACGCGCGATTTCCCTGCGCAGCGCATCCGGCGTCGCGCCTTTCACGCGCAGTTGCACGGTCCGCGCGCCGCCATCGAGCACGCGTTCGACCCAGTCCGCATCGGGGACGACCGGATAGAGGCCGAGTTGCGCGGGGCACGGCGCGAACGCCGGCTCCGGCGCGGGCGGCAGCCCGGCGACCCTGGGGAACCGCGCGGCGTCGACCGGCCACGCATCGTCCGCGCGCGTCTCGTCGCCGTCGCGCCAGGCCAGCGCGAGCACCAGTGCATCAACCGGCGCGAAGCCGCAATCGAGGAATGCCGCGAGGGCCGCGATCCAGTCGTCCGCCAGCGGATGCGCGGCTTCGAGCGCGTAGCGCGCGCCCGCCGCATGCAGCACCGCGCCCTGCTCGTCGAATTCGATCGCGACCGCGTCCGGCGAGGCCGGCCGCGATGCGGCGGACGCGCGCGCCTGCGCGGTGCGGTCGCCGGCCGACACGATCAGCACGTCGCCGTCGGCCGGCGCGTCGGGCGCTGCCACGCAGAGCCGCCACGGCGCCGCGCCGTACGGCCAGTCGCCGAGGCGGGCGCGAATCCGTTCGGCCGCTTCGGCCAGCTCGTCGGCCGGCGGCCAGAATGCATCGGCGAAGCGCGCGCTCATGCGCCGCCCCCGTCCTGGTGCCAGAACGGCATGCCGACGACCGGCGTGCTGGCGTGCGCGGTTTCGCGCGCGTCCATCGGCCCCGCCAGATACGCGGCACGCCCCGCTTCGACGCCCTGCGCAAAGGCGCGCGCCATGATCTCCGGGTGCGTGGCCTGCGACACGGCCGTGTTCAGCAGCACGCCGTCGAAACCCCACTCCATCACCTGGCAAGCATGCGACGGCACGCCG
This sequence comes from Burkholderia sp. BCC1999, assembly GCF_905339975.1. Classification (NCBI taxonomy): domain Bacteria; kingdom Pseudomonadati; phylum Pseudomonadota; class Betaproteobacteria; order Burkholderiales; family Burkholderiaceae; genus Burkholderia; species Burkholderia sp. BCC1999. Next base: position 131,946 of record NZ_CAJPHP010000014.1, read on the forward strand.
AGCCCCGCGTCGACGATCAGCGGCACGTCGGGCAGCCGCTCGCGCAGCACGCGCAGGCCGTACGGGTTCACGACGCCCTTGCCCGTGCCGATCGGCGCCCCCCATGGCATCAGCGCCTCGCAGCCGACATCGAGCAGGCGCCGGCCGATCACGAGATCCTCGGTGCAGTACGGCAGCACCTTGAAACCGTCCTTGACCAGTTGCGCGGCGGCCTCGATCAGCCCGACCGGATCGGGCTGCAGCGTGTAGTCGTCGCCGATCAGCTCGAGCTTGATCCAGTCGGTGCCGAATACCTCGCGCGCCATGTGCGCGGTCGTCACGGCCTCGGCGACGGTCTGGCAGCCGGCCGTGTTCGGCAGCAGCGGCACCGCGTGGCGCTTGAGCAGGTCGAAGAAGCCGGCTTCGGCCGTGCCGCCCGTCATCTGGCGGCGCAGCGCGACCGTCACCATACCGGGACGCGACGCGGCGATCGAATCGGACAGCGACTGCAGCGACGGATAGCGCGACGTGCCGAGCAGCACGCGGCTTGCGAAGGTTTCGCCGTACAGCGTCAGCGCGTCGGCGGATGTGAGGGACGTCATGTCGTTTTCCTGGAAGAGCGGGGGCGAACCGGCGGCGTCAGCCGCCCGCGACGGGGTGCACGACGTCGAGCTTGTCGCCCGTCGCGAGCGCGCGCGCCGCATGCTGCGTGCGCGCGACGAAATTGCCGTTCAGCGCAACCGCGTACGGCGGACGCGCGCCGTACGCGGCGAGCGCGTCGGCCACCGTCGCACCGTCGGGCAGCGTCAGGGTCTGTTGGTTGATCTGGATATCCATGAGGCTCGGTCGGATTCGGTCGGCGGCGCGCGTCAGGCCGGCTGGCGCGCGTCGCTGCGGTGATGAAGGAGCGTCGGCCAGCGCGCGGCGTCGCGCCACGCGGCGAACGCGTCGGCGTCGCCGAACGCGCCGCCGAGCGCGGCTTGCGCGAACGCGACGGCCGCCTGCGCGACTTCCGGCGCGATCATGAAGCCGTGCCGGTACAGGCCGTTGACGGCGAGCGTCGACGCGCCGTCCCAGATCACCGCCGGGCGGTGATCTGGCAGCGTCGGCCGGCACTGCGCATTGAGTTCGAGGATGCGCGCCTCGCCGAACGCCGGGTGCACGGAGAACGCCGCGCTCAGCAGTTCGAGCGCGGAGCGCACGCTGACGGGCGACATGTCCTCGCCCTCCACCTCGGTCGCGCCGATCACATAGAGATCGTCCTGCTTCGGCGCGATGTACAGCGGGTACCGCGGATGCAGCAGCCGCACGGGCCGGGTGAGCCCGATGCCCGGCGCATGCACGCGCGCGACTTCACCGCGGATGCCGCGCAGCGCGGGCAGCGCGGATTTCGCGCCGAGCCCGCGGCAATCGATCGTGAAATGCGCGGCGGGCAGGTTCGCATCGTCGATCGTGACGTGCCAGTGCAGGTCGACGCCGCGTTCGGCGAGGCCCGCAGCCAGCGCGCGCAGCGCCTGGCGATTGTCGAGCTGGCCTTCGTTCGGCAGCAGCAGGCCGCGCGCGAAGCGGCCCGCGAGCACCGGCTCGGCCGCATCGACCTGCGCGCCGGCGAGCGTCACGAAGCCGCCGCCGAACAGGTCGGCCGGCGCGTTCGCGCGCACGCGCCGCTCGAACAGCGGCGCCTCCGCGCGGTCCGCGTGGTGCCAGACGACGAGTGTGCCGTGATGCTGGAAGAAGACGGGTTCGGGCAATTCCGCGAGCCACTGCGGCCAGCGTTCGAGCGACGCGGCGCCGAGCTCGGTGATCAGCAGCTCCGCGCTCGCCGCTTCCGCGAGCGGCGCGAGCATCGCGGCGGCGATCCACGCAGCCGACTGCTCGCCGTCCGGGCCGCCGCGCTCGTAGAGCGCGACGCGGTGCCCGTCGCCCGCGAGCCGCCATGCGATCAGGCGGCCGACGAGGCCGCCGCCGAGCACCGCGAAATCGGGCCGTGCATCCTGGACGTTCATCGCGCGCCCTCCACGCAAGCGTGCACGACGAACGTCGACGCGCGCGCGCCGCCCCGTGCGAACGCACGCGGCATCGGGCCGGGAATCAAGCAAAAGACTGAAGATTGTGCGGTCATCATTCCTTCCGTAACGCGCAATGCGCGTACCCAAAAGGACGAAACCGGCAGCAAAGGCCGGCCGGGCGGGACTCGGGCGCTGACCATGTGGGATGGCGGCCAGCGCGGCCCGGCGGGATCAGAAACTTCCCTCGCCGGTATTACCCGGATCGGGTGCAAAGGGTTTTTCTCAGCCTCGCCGCGCCGCCTGGAACATCCGCCGGCCGCGCCACGAAGCACCCCTGTTTCGTCGTCGGCCATTAGACCATAAAAGCGGAAAGCGCCGCAAACTGTCCCCCATGGTGCAAATTCGCCGTCGGCCCGCGCCGCTCTGGCACAATGCCCGCAGGCCGGCCGCGGCAAGCGGCCGGTTGCCGCGTCACCGCCGGCCCTTAAGTGCCGTTTAAGACGCGCGGGCGACCATCCGTGCGCCCGCCGTCAGTCGGCGCCGCGCCCCGGCATGCCGTATCGCGGCGCGCGCCCGGCTTCGCCCGGCCCGCGCGCCGGCTACTCATCAGGAAGCACATGACCCAATCGATCGATCCCGTCCGCTCCGCCTCCGACGCGCCGCAGGACGAGCGCCCGGTATCCGCATGGAGCCTCATCAAGCCCTACTGGGTATCGTCCGAATGGAAATTCGCGTGGGGCCTGCTGGTCACGATCATCGCGATCAACCTCTGCGTGGTCTGGATCAACGTCCGGCTGAACAAGTGGAACGCCGAGTTCTACAACGCGCTGCAGTCGAAGGACGTCCACGACTTCCCGAACCTGCTGATGCAGTTCTCCGCGCTCGCGTTCGCCTTCATCATCCTCGCCGTGTACGGCCGCTACCTGCGGCAGATGCTCGGCTTCCGCTGGCGCCAGTGGCTCACCGACCGCTTCCTCGGCCAGTGGCTCGGCGATCGCGCGTTCTACCGGATCGAACGTGATCGTCTCGCCGACAACCCCGACCAGCGGATCACCGACGACCTCCAGTCGTTCGCGACCACGACGCTCGCACTGTCGCTCGACCTGCTGTCGACGGTCGTCACGCTCGTGTCGTTCATCACGATCCTGTGGTCGCTCGCCGGCGCGCTGACGTTCACGCTCGGCGCGACGCCGATCTCGATTCCCGGCTACATGGTGTGGGCGGCCGCGCTGTACGCGGTGATCGGCTCGCTGATCATCCAGAAGGTCGGCCATCCGCTCGTGTCGATCAACTACCAGCAGCAGCGCGTCGAGGCCGATTTCCGCTTCGGGCTGATCCGCGTGCGCGAGAACGCCGAGCAGATCGCGTTCTACGACGGCGAGAAGACCGAGGCAGGCAACGCGCAGACCCTCTTCATGCGCATCCGCGACAACTGGTGGCGCGTGATGAAGTACACGAAGCGGCTCACGTTCGTGCTGAGCTTCTACGGGCAGATCGCGATCATCTTTCCGCTCGTCGTCGCCGCGCCGCGCTATTTCGCGGGTGCGTTCTCGTTCGGCGTGCTGATGCAGATCTCGTCCGCGTTCGGCACCGTCAGCGATTCGTTCTCGTGGTTCATCAACAGCTACTCGACCCTCGTCGAATGGCGCGCCACCGTCAACCGTCTGCGCGAATTCAAGCGCGTGATGGGCACGTCGCACCTGAAGGAAAGCCTGTCGCCCGCGACCGAGCACGGCGGCATCAACCTGCACTACATCGACGATGCGAAGCTGTCGACGTCGTCGCTGAAGCTCGCGCTGCCGAACGGCAACGCGCTCGCGAACATCGGCAACGTCACGATCGAGCCGGGCTCGCGCTGGCTCGTGATCGGCAAGTCGGGTTCCGGCAAGAGCACGTTCATGCGTGCGCTCGCGGGCCTGTGGCCGTTCGGGGACGGCGCGATCGACGCGCCCGTCGGCGCGCGGATGATGTTCGTGCCGCAGACGAGCTATCTGCCGATCGGCACGCTGAAGGCCGCGCTCACCTATCCGGCGACACCCGACGCGTTCAGCGACGAAGCGTGCCGCGACGCGCTGCGCGCGTGCCGCCTCGAGGATTACGTCGACCGCCTCGACGAGACCGCGCACTGGACGCGCGTGCTGTCGCCGGGCGAGCAGCAGCGTCTTGCCGGCGCACGCGTGCTGCTGCACAAGCCCGACTTCCTGTTCCTCGACGAAGCCACCAGCGCGCTCGACGCCGACAACGAGGCACGCCTCTATCACCTGTTCGCCGAACGGCTGCCGAAGGCCGCGATCGTCAGCATCGCGCACCGCGAGTCGCTGGCCGCGTTCCACGTAGGCACGATCAACGTCGAACGCGTGAACGCCGGCGACAAGGTCGCCGCGTGAGTGCACGCGCCGCGCCCCTCGAACGCATCGCGCTGATCACCGGCGCTGGCTCGGGGATCGGCGCGGCGCTCGCACGGCGGCTCGCGGCGCCCGGCATCGCGCTGGCGCTGCATGCGCGCGGCGCGGACGATTCAGCGCGGGCACGCCTTGCCGAAGTCGCCCACGCATGCACGACGGCCGGCGCCGAGTGCATCACGCTGACCGGCGATCTTGGCGAACCGGGTGTCGCCGCCGCGCTGGTCGAGAGCACCGCTACACATTTCGGCGGGCTCGATCAGCTCGTCGCGAATGCCGGCTTCGCCGCGCGGCAATCCTTTTCCGATCTTTCCACGGACGCGCTCGCCGCCGCCTTCGCGGCGATGCCCGGCGCGTTCTCCGCGCTCGCAGGCCGCGCGCGGCCGCTGCTCGAAGCGTCGGCCACGCCGCGAATCGTCGCGGTCAGTTCGTTCGTCGCACACCGCTACCGCGCCGATGCGCCGTTCGCGGCGACCGCCGCCGCGAAGGCCGCGCTCGAATCGCTCGTGCGCACCGCCGCCGCCGAATTCGCCGCGCACGGCATCACCGTGAACGCGGTCGCGCCGGGCTTCACGCGCAAGGACCACGGCCCGAGCGCCGGCAACGCCGCCGCGTGGGCGCAGGCCGAACAGGCGACGCCGCTCGGCCGGATCGCCGAACCCGACGACGTCGCCGCGCTGATCGCATTCCTGCTGTCCGATGCGGCGCGGCAGATCACCGGCCAGGTCATTCACGTCGACGGCGGCCTGACGCTCTGAAGCGTCCTACCCTCCCACTGCCTGCCCGAACGAACCTGCGGTCGCCTTTTTTGGCGCGCGGGATCGCGACCGTAAAATAATCGCCACGCGGCAGCGCGAGAACGAGACAAGACGAGAGGGGGCGGCAAGCATGCAGGCATTCCAGTGGTTCAACGAACTGTCGACGCGCGAGCGCCGGACGCTGTACGCCGGCTTCGGCGGCTACGCGGTCGATGCGTTCGACTTCATGATCTATTCGTTCCTGATTCCGACGCTGATCGCCACGTGGGGCATGTCGAAGAGCGAGGCCGGGATGATCGCGACGAGCTCGCTGATCTCGTCGGCGATCGGCGGCTGGGTCGCCGGCATCCTCGCCGACCGCTACGGCCGCGTGCGCGTGCTGCAGTGGACGATCGCGACGTTCGCGTTGTTCACGTGCCTGTCCGGTTTCACGCATTCGTTCTGGCAGTTGCTCGCCACGCGCACGCTGCAGGGCTTCGGTTTCGGCGGCGAATGGTCGGTCGTGACGATCATGATGGCCGAGACGATCCGCTCGCCCGAGCATCGCGCGAAGGCCGTCGGCACCGTGCAGAGCAGCTGGTCGTTCGGCTGGGGCGCGGCCGCGATCCTCTACTGGGCGTTCTTCGCGCTGCTGCCCGAGCAGATCGCGTGGCGCGCGTGCTTCTGGATCGGCATCGCACCCGCGCTGTGGATCCTGTACATCCGCCGCAACGTCAGCGATCCCGACATCTACACGGCCACGCGCCGCGCACGCGACGAAGGCCGCGTGTCGGGCCACTTCCTCGAGATCTTCTCGCCGCCGCACCTGCGCGCGACGCTGTTCGGCAGCGCGCTGTGCACCGGCATGCTCGGCGGCTACTACGCGATCACGACGTGGCTGCCCACCTACCTGAAAACCGTCCGCCACCTGTCGGTGTTCAACACGAGCGGCTATCTCGTCGTGCTGATCGTCGGCTCGTTCGTCGGCTACGTGGTCGGCGCGATCCTGTCCGACCGGCTCGGCCGCCGCGCGTCGTTCATCCTGTTCGCGATCGGCTCGTTCTCGCTCGGCATGGCGTACACGATGCTGCCGATCACCGATACCGCGATGCTGCTGCTCGGCTTCCCGCTCGGCATCGTCGTGCAGGGGATCTTCGCGGGCGTCGGCGCGTATCTGTCGGAACTGTATCCGGGCGCGATCCGCGGCTCGGGCCAGGGCTTCTGCTACAACCTCGGCCGCGGGCTCGGCTCGTTCTTCCCGATCCTCGTCGGCTCGCTGTCGCAGTCGATGTCGCTCGTGAAGGCGATCGGCCTCGTCGCGGGGGGCGGCTACCTGCTCGTGATCGTCGCCGCGCTCGTGCTGCCCGAAACGCGCGGCAAGTCGCTCGTCGACGATCCGGCCGTCGCGTCGTGAGCCACCGCTTCGTTCCGGAAACCGCATGCACGTGATCGTCCTCGGCGCCGGCGTGATCGGCATCACCACCGCCTGGCACCTGCGCGAAGCAGGCTGCGAGGTCACGGTGATCGAACGCGAGGCCGACGTCGCGCAGGCGACGAGCCTCGGCAACGCGGGCGTGATCGCGCCCGGCTACGTGACACCGTGGGCCGCGCCCGGGATGCCCGGCAAGATCCTCAAGTACCTGTTCAAGCCCGCGTCGCCGCTGATCTTCCGGCCGACGCTCGATGCCGCACAGTGGCGCTGGATCGCGCGCTGGCTCCGCGAATGCGAGTTCGAGCGGTTCCGCGTGAACAAGCAGCGGATGCAGCGCATCGCGTATTACAGCCGCGCATGCCTGCATGCGTTTCGCGAGCGCCATCCGTTCGACTACGGCGCGAGCCGCGGCTACCTGCAACTGTTGCGCGGCGCGTTCGACGTCGAGATGGTCCAGCCCGCGCTGAAGGTGCTGCGCGATGCCGGCATCGCGTTTCGCGAACTCGACGCGGCGGGCTGCGCGGCGATCGAGCCAGGCCTGCGCTGGGCGCGGCAGGCACCCGTCGGCGGCATCTACCTGCCCGACGACGAAGCGGGCGACTGCGCACGCTTTACGCGTGAACTGCGGACGCTGTGCGAAGCGAACGGCGTGACGTTCCGCTTTCGCACGCAAGTGCAGGCGCTCGACGTTGCGGCGGGCCAGGTGCGCGGCGTGCGGATCGCCGGCAATGGCGATGGCGATGGCGATGGCGATGGCGATGGCGATGGCGATGGCGATACGCATGATCGGGCACGACCGAATCCGCACGCATCGAACGCCGGCGGCACGCACCGCGACACGCGGCTCGCCGCCGACGCGATCGTCGTCGCGCTCGGCGTCGACAGCGCCGACCTGCTACGGCCGCACGGCATCGACGTGCCGTTGTATCCGGTGAAGGGCTACTCGGCGACCCTCGCCGTCGTCGACGACGAAAAAGCACCGCACGCCGCGCTGATGGACGAATCCCTGAAGACGGCGATCACGCGATTCGGCCCGACGTTGCGCGTCGCGGGTACCGCGGAACTCGGTAACCAGCACGCAGCGCTGCGCCAACAGGCGCTCGATACGCTGATGAAAGTGCTCGACGACTGGTTCCCGCACGCGGCCGATCGTGCATCGGCGCGCTTCTGGGTCGGCCGCCGGCCGATGACGCCTGACGGTCCGCCGCTGCTCGGCGCGAGCGGGATCGACGGGCTCTGGCTCAACGTCGGCCACGGCTCGACGGGCTGGGCGATGTCGATGGGGTCGGGGAAGGTGGTGGCGGATCTCGTCACGGGGCGAGAACCGGAGATCGACCTGTCGGGCCTGACGCTGGCGCGCTACGGCCGGTAGGCCCGGTAGGCCCGGTAGGCCCGGTAGGCCCGGTAGGCGGGACGATATCGTCGACCCGATACGCTGACGCGATCTGCATGGCGCCAGGCAATCACAACGCGGCGCGCACGCCGCTCACTGCGCCGCCTGACCGTCCGCCCATGCGATCGGCGCGGAAACGATCGGCCGATGCGACACGCCTTCGTGCGACAGCCGGCTTTCGAACAGCGTCAGCGCTTCGACGCGCAGCACGACCGGCCGCCCCGGCGCGCCGCCGTGCGCGGGCTGGCCGACCGCGTCGTGCGGCAGTCGCGCGAGCGTCACGTGCGGCCGGAACGGCCGACGGTCGGCCGGCACGCCCAGATCGCGCAGCAGTAACGACAACCCCGCATTCAGCGCGACGCAGGCGGGATCGGCCGCCAGCTCCGCGACGATCAGCCTCGCACGCGGCAGGCTCGGCCACCACGCGATCCGCTCGACCGGCAGCAACGGCAGCGCATGCGCTGCCGCGAGCGCGGGCAGGTGCGCAGCCAGCGCGTCGCACCGCTCGCGTTCGATAGCGCCGATGAACGCGAGCGTCATGTGCAGCTGCGCGGGCAGCGTGCGCCGCGCGCCACGGGTGACCGGCAACGCGTGCAGCGCGTCGCGCGACGCCGCATCGGGCATCAGCGCGACGAACGCACGGAGCCGGTCGCCGTTCATGACTCGCGCACCGCGCCGCGCGGCGCGCTGGCAGAGTCGGCCGAGGCTGCCGGACGCTGCGGCAGCGGCCCGTGTTCGCCCCACACGTCGGCCGGCAGCACGCGCGCGAGCTCGGGGATCGTGTTGCGCGTGAACACCGGATCGGCGACACCGGCCGCGCGCTGGCGGCGATAGTCGGCCCACGCGGCGTGCGCATACTTGCCGAGCGCGAGGATCGCGATCAGGTTGATGATCGCCATCAGCCCCATGCTCGTATCGGCCATCGCCCACACGAGCGGCAGTTGCCCGACGCTGCCGAACATCACCATCGCGAGCACCGCGACGCGGAACAGCGGCAGCACGCCGCGCCGCTTCGTGATGAATTCGACGTTGCCTTCCGCATACGCGTAGTTGCCGATCACCGACGAGAACGCGAGGAAGAAGATCGCGACGGCCATGTAAATGCCGCCCCAGTCGCCAACATGGCTCGAGATCGCGCGCTGCGTGAGCGCCGCGCCTTCCATCCCGGTGCCGACCTCGTACTGGCCCGACAGCAGGATCACGAACGCGGTCGCGCTGCAGATCACGATCGTGTCGACGAACACGCCGAGCATCTGGATCAGCCCCTGCGTGACGGGGTGCCGCGTGCTCGCGGTCGCGGCCGCATTCGGCGCGCTGCCCATCCCGGCTTCGTTCGAGAACAGCCCGCGCTTCACGCCGATCGCGATCGCCTGGCTAACGGCATAGCCGGTCAGGCCGCCTGCCGCCTGCTCGAGACCGAACGCGCTCTTCACGATCAGGACGATCACGTCCGGCACCAGCGCGATGTGCGTCGCGACCGCGTAGACCGCGAGCGCGAGGTAGCCGATCGCCATCAGCGGCACGATCACCTGTGCGACCGTCGCGATGCGGCGGATCCCGCCGAAGATGATCGGGGCGGAAAGCAGCACGAGGCCGAGGCCGACCGTTTCGCGGCTCAAGCCGAACGACGTATGGAACGCGTCGGCGATCGCGTTGGCCTGCACCGCGTTGAACACGAAGCCGAACGCCAGGATCAGCGACAGCGAGAACAGCACGCCGAAGCCGCGCGAGCGCAGGCCCGTCTGGATGTAGTACGCGGGGCCGCCGCGGAAGCTGCCGTCCGGGTGCGACACCTTGAAGATCTGCGCGAGCGTCGCCTCGACGAACGCGGACGACATCCCGACCAGCGCCGTCATCCACATCCAGAAGATCGCGCCCGGCCCGCCGACCGTCAGCGCGACCGCGACGCCGGCGATGTTGCCGGTGCCGACCCGGCTCGCGAGCCCGGTCGCGAACGCCTGAAACGACGAGATGCTGCCCGGCTCGCCCTTGCTGCCGACCAGTTTCATGCTGAGGAACAGCGCCTTCAGCTGGATCATCCGGAACCGCAACGTGAACCATGCGCCGGCGCCGAGCAGCAGCGCAATCAGCACGTAGTTCCACAGCACGCCATTGACGGCTTCGATCAGCCCTTGCACGAATGCTTCCATCCAGAGTCCTTGTAAATAGGGTCAGTCACATGCAGCCACCGCAAATGCGGCCCGAGGGGCGACATGATATGACAGTTTTCAAGGATTATTACAAAACGAAAGAAATTGAGATAACGAGAAATCGCAGCTGGATGTCATCAGATTAGGCGACGCTTCACGAAAATGGCGGACGTCCGCGCGGTGACGACTGGCCTGACGTGCCGTGCCGGACACATGCGGCCGGGCACTCGAAGTGCCATCGGCGCACCGGTGCGCCGCCCATAAAAAAACCGGGCGCCCTGTCGGACGCCCGGTTTTCGTCGAAACCCGCTTGCGCGCTTCAGCTCAGCGCGGCAGTTCCGTATGCCCCATCAGGTACGCATCGACCGAGCGCGCGCACTGGCGGCCTTCGCGGATCGCCCACACCACGAGCGACTGGCCGCGACGCATGTCGCCTGCCGCGAACACCTTGTCGACCGACGTGTAGTACGAGCGATCGCCTTCGGTCGCCGCACGCGCGTTGCCGCGCGCATCCTTCGCGACGCCGAACGCTTCGAGCACCGGCGCGGCCGGCTGCGTGAAGCCCATCGCGAGCAGGACGAGATCGGCCTTCAGTTCGAACTCGGAGCCCGGCACTTCCTGCATCTTGCCGTCCTTCCACTCGACGCGCGCAGCGATCAGCTTCTCGACCTTGCCGTTCTTGCCTTCGAGACGCTTCGTCGCGACCGCCCAGTCGCGCTCGCAACCTTCCTCGTGCGACGACGACGTGCGCAGCTTGATCGGCCAGTACGGCCACACGAGCGCCTTGTTTTCCTCTTCCGGCGGCTGCGGCAGCAACTCGAACTGCGTGACCTGCTTCGCGCCGTGGCGGTTCGACGTGCCGACGCAGTCCGAACCCGTGTCGCCGCCGCCGATCACGATCACGTGCTTGCCCTTCGCGAGCAGCTGGTCGACGAGCTTGTCGCCCGCGTTCACGCGGTTCTGTTGCGGCAGGAAGTCCATCGCGTAATGCACGCCCGCGAGTTCGCGGCCCGGCACCGGCAGGTCGCGCGGCGTTTCCGAACCGCCGGCGATCACGACCGCGTCGAACTCTTCCTTCAGCGTGTCCGGCGAGATGGTTTCCTTCGCGAGGCTGCCGATCGACTCGGGCAGCGGATCCTTGCCGATGAACACGCTGGTGCGGAACGTCACGCCTTCCGCTTCCATCTGGCGCATGCGGCGGTCGATCAGCCACTTCTCCAGCTTGAAGTCGGGAATCCCGTAACGCAGCAGGCCGCCGACACGGTCGTTCTTCTCGAACACCGTCACGTCGTGGCCCGCGCGCGCGAGCTGCTGCGCAGCGGCGAGGCCCGCGGGGCCCGAGCCGACGACGGCGACCTTCTTGCCCGTCTTGTGCTCGGCCGGCAGCGGCTTCACCCAGCCTTCCGCCCAGGCCTTGTCGATGATCGCGTGCTCGATCGACTTGATGCCGACCGGGTCTTCGTTGATCCCGAGCGTGCACGCCGCTTCACACGGCGCCGGGCAGATGCGGCCCGTGAATTCCGGGAAGTTGTTGGTCGAGTGCAGGACTTCGATCGCCTGCTGCCAGTCCTGGCGGTAAACGAGATCGTTGAAGTCCGGAATGATGTTGTTGACCGGGCAGCCGTTGTTGCAGAACGGGATGCCGCAATCCATGCAGCGTGCGCCCTGGACCTTCGCGTCCGCGTCGGTCAGTGCCGCGACGAATTCCTTGTAGTGCTTCACGCGCGTGAGCGGTGCTTCGTACGCCTCGTGGCGGCGTTCGAACTCCAGAAAACCGGTTGCCTTGCCCATAAGGTGCTCTTCTGTTCGGTGTATCGGGTGGGGGAGCCGCGCGCGGCAGTCATGCGCGCGCGGCATTCGCTATGTCGTTCGTCGCTCAGGCGGCCAGTTCTTCCTTCGCCGCCTTCTTCGCACCGATCTCGCCGAGCGCGCGCTTGTATTCGTGCGGGAACACCTTCACGAACTGGCGGCGCGCCGCGTCCCAGTTTTCCAGCAGCGACTTCGCGCGCGGCGAACCCGTGAACTGGAAATGACGCTCGACGAGCCCCTTGAGCAGCGCTTCGTCCGTCGTGCCTGCGTGCCAGAGTGCGCGGTCGACCGTGCGCTCCTGCTCGGCCTGCTGCAGCACCGGCTCGAGCGCGACCATCGACTTGTTGCACTTCGCCGCGAACGTGCCTTCCGGATCGTAGATGTACGCGAGGCCGCCCGACATGCCGGCCGCGAAGTTGCGCCCCGTCTCGCCGAGCACGACGACCGTGCCGCCCGTCATGTATTCGCAGCCGTGGTCGCCCGTGCCCTCGACGACCGCCGTCGCGCCCGAGTTGCGCACGCAGAAGCGCTCGCCCGCGACGCCGCGGAAGAACGATTCGCCTTCGATCGCGCCGTACATCACCGTGTTGCCGCAGATGATGTTTTCCTCGGACTTGCCGCGGAAGTCGTTGGTCGGACGGATGATGATCCGGCCGCCCGACAGGCCCTTGCCGACGTAGTCGTTGCCGTCGCCGACGAGGTCGAGCGTCACGCCCTTCGCGAGGAACGCGCCGAAGCTCTGGCCGGCCGTGCCCTTCAGCTGGATGTGCACCGCGTCGTCGGCCAGGCCGTCGTGGCCGTGCTTCTTCGCGATCACGCCCGACAGCATCGCGCCGACCGTACGGTTCACGTTGCGCACCGGCTGGATGAACGACACATGCTCGCCGTTCTCGATCGCGGCCTTCGCCTTCTCGATCAGCACATGGTCGAGCGCGCGCTCGAGGCCGTGATCCTGCACGTCGACGTGACGCGGCGCGACGTCCTCGCACTCTTCCGGCTGGTAGAACACGCGCGAGAAGTCGAGGCCCTTCGCCTTCCAGTGCTCGACGCCCTTGCGCGTATCGAGCAGGTCGGCGCGGCCGATCAGGTCATCGAACTTCGCGATGCCGAGCTGCGCCATGATCTCGCGCACTTCCTCGGCGACGAAGAAGAAGTAGTTCACGACGTGCTCGGGCTGGCCCTTGAACTTCGCACGCAGCACCGGATCCTGCGTCGCGACACCGACCGGGCACGTGTTCAGGTGGCACTTGCGCATCATGATGCAGCCTTCGACGACGAGCGGTGCCGTCGCGAAGCCGAATTCGTCCGCGCCGAGCAGCGCGCCGATCACGACGTCGCGGCCCGTCTTCATCTGGCCGTCGGCCTGCACGCGGATCCGGCCGCGCAGGCGGTTCAGCACCAGCGTCTGCTGCGTTTCGGCGAGGCCGAGTTCCCACGGCGTGCCGGCGTGCTTGACCGACGACAGCGGCGATGCGCCCGTGCCGCCGTCATGGCCGGCGATCACGACGTGATCGGCCTTCGCCTTCGCGACACCGGCCGCAACCGTGCCGACGCCCACTTCCGACACCAGCTTCACGGAGATGCTCGAGCTCGGGTTCACGTTCTTCAGGTCGTGGATCAGCTGCGCCAGATCCTCGATCGAGTAGATGTCGTGGTGCGGCGGCGGCGAGATCAGGCCGACGCCCGGCACCGAGTAACGCAGCTTGCCGATGTATTCGGACACCTTGTGGCCCGGCAGCTGGCCGCCTTCGCCCGGCTTCGCGCCTTGCGCCATCTTGATCTGGATCTGGTCGGCCGATGCGAGGTACTCGGCGGTGACGCCGAAGCGGCCCGATGCGACCTGCTTGATCTTCGAGCGCAGCGAATCGCCGTCCTTCAGCGCGATGTCGCTGACGATTTCGTCGCCGATCACCGACTTCAGCGTCTCGCCGGCCTTGATCGGAATGCCGCGCAGTTCGTTGCGGTAGCGCTTCTGGTCCTCGCCGCCTTCGCCGGTGTTCGACTTGCCGCCGATGCGGTTCATCGCGATCGCGAGCGTCGCGTGCGCTTCGGTGCTGATCGAACCGAGCGACATCGCGCCCGTCGCGAAGCGCTTGACGATGTCCTTCGCCGATTCGACGTCGTCGATCGGGATCGCCTTGGTCGGCTCGACCTTGAACTCGAACAGGCCGCGGAACGTCATGTGACGCTTGGTCTGGTCGTTAATCAGGTGCGCGTATTCCTTGTACGTCTGGTACGAGTTGCTGCGCGTCGCGTGCTGCAGCTTCGCGATCGAATCCGGCGTCCACATGTGGTCTTCGCCGCGCACGCGGTAAGCGTACTCGCCGCCCGCGTCGAGCATGTCGCGCAGCACCGGGTTGTCGCCGAACGCGTCGCGGTGCAGGCGGATCGCCTCTTCCGCGACTTCGAACAGGCCGATGCCGCCGACCTTCGATGCCGTGCCCTTGAAGTACTTCTCGACGAGGTCGCTCGACAGGCCGAGCGCTTCGAAGATCTGCGCGCCCGTGTACGACATGTACGTCGAGATGCCCATCTTCGACATCACCTTCTGCAGGCCCTTGCCGACCGCCTTCGTGAAGTTGTAGACGGCCTTCTCCGGCGACAGGTCGCCCGACAGGCCTTCGGCCATCTTCGCGAGCGTTTCCATCGCGAGGTACGGGTGCACGGCTTCCGCGCCGTAGCCCGCGAGCAGCGCGAAGTGGTGCGTCTCACGCGCGGAGCCCGTCTCGACGACGAGGCCCGTGCTCGTGCGCAGTCCTTGCTGGACGAGGTGCGTGTGGATCGCCGACGTGGCGAGCAGCGCGGGAATCGCGACGTGCTCGGCGTCCGTCTTGCGGTCCGACACGATCAGCATGTTGTAGCCCGACTTCACCGCGTCGACGGCTTCCGCGCACAGCGACGCGAGGCGCGCCTCGATGCCTTCCTTGCCCCAGGCGACCGGGTAGCAGATGTTCAGTTCGTATGCGCTGAACTTGCCGCCGGTGTACTGGTCGATCGCGCGGATCTTCGCGATGTCCTTGAAGTCGAGCACCGGCTGCGACACTTCGAGACGCATCGGCGGGTTGATGTTGTTCGTATCGAGCAGGTTCGGCTTCGGGCCGATGAACGACACGAGCGACATGACCATGTTTTCACGGATCGGGTCGATCGGCGGGTTCGTGACCTGCGCGAACAGCTGCTTGAAGTAGTGATAGAGCGTCTTGTTCTTGTTCGACATCACCGCGAGCGGCGAGTCGTTGCCCATCGAACCGACGGCTTCCTCACCCTGCTGCGCCATCGGCGCCATCAGGAACTTCAGGTCTTCCTGCGTATAGCCGAACGCCTGCTGGCGGTCGAGCAGCGCGGCGCCCTGCGTGCGGCCTGCCGCGACTTCCTCGGCCTTCGGCTCGATCTCGTCGAGCTTGATGCGCACGGCATCGATCCAGCTCTTGTACGGCTTCGCGTTCGCGAGGTTGTCCTTCAGTTCCTTGTCGTCGATGATGCGGCCGTGTTCCATGTCGATCAGGAACATCTTTCCCGGCTGCAGGCGCCACTTCTTGACGATCTTCGATTCGGGGATCGGCAGCGTGCCGGCTTCCGACGCCATGATGACGAGGTCGTCGTCGGTGACGATGTAGCGCGCCGGGCGCAGGCCGTTACGGTCGAGCGTCGCGCCGATCTGGCGACCGTCGGTGAACGCGATCGCGGCCGGGCCGTCCCACGGCTCCATCATCGCGGCGTGGTATTCGTAGAACGCGCGGCGGTTCTCGTCCATCAGCGTGTGCTGTTCCCACGCTTCCGGGATCATCATCATCACCGCGTGCACAAGCGGGTAGCCGGCCATCACCAACAGCTCGAGACAGTTGTCGAACGAGGCGGTATCGGACTGGCCCGGGTAGATCAGCGGCCACAGCTTCGGCAGATCGTCGGCGAGCACGTGCGACGCGATCGCGCCGGTACGCGCGTTCAGCCAGTTCACGTTGCCCTTCACGGTGTTGATCTCGCCGTTGTGCGCGATCATCCGGTACGGGTGGGCGAGTTCCCACGCCGGGAACGTGTTGGTCGAGAAGCGCTGGTGCACGAGTGCGAGCGCCGACACGACGCGCGGGTCCTGCAGGTCGCGGTAGTACACGCCGACCTGGCCGGCCAGCAGCAGCCCCTTGTAGACGATCGTGCGCGCCGACATCGACGGCACGAAGTATTCCTTGCCGTGCTTGAGCTTCAGCGCCTGGATGCGGTGGCTCGCCGTCTTGCGGATCACGTACAGCTTCCGCTCGAGCGCGTCCGTCACCATGATGTCCTTGCCGCGGCCGATGAAGATCTGGCGGATCAGCGGTTCGCTCGCCTTCACGGTCGGCGAAATCGGCATCGCATGATCGACCGGCACGTCGCGCCAGCCGAGCACGACCTGCCCCTCGGCCTTCACCGTACGCTCGAGCTCCTGCTCGCACGCGAGTCGCGATGCGTTCTCCTTCGGCAGGAAGATCATGCCGACCCCATATTCGCCGGCCGGCGGCAGGTTCACGCCCTGCTTCGCCATTTCCTCGCGATAGAACGCGTCCGGAATCTGGATCAGGATGCCCGCGCCGTCGCCCATCAGCGGATCGGCGCCGACCGCGCCGCGGTGATCGAGGTTCTCGAGAATCTTCAGACCCTGCTGAATGATCTCGTGGCTCTTCTTGCCCTTGATGTGAGCGACGAAGCCGACGCCACAGGCGTCGTGTTCGTTTTGCGGGTCGTACAGACCTTGTGCGGCGGGCACCGCGGCGAGCGGCTGCTGGTGGTCGTTCATGGGGACACCGTCGTAAAGGGGGCCTGGAGGCCGTTGAACCGTTTTCTTGTTGCCGTCGATCCCGCTCCCGACGGGAGACGGCGCGGCCGACAGTGGCCGGGCATGCTTCGCCCGGGCCACCGGAATTCGGAATATACGCGACGAATCAAGGGAATAGCAACAAAAACCATGTGATCGAACCCCAATTAAACAGATGCATCGATCTGGTGCCATTTTATTGGGGCCGTATCATTTTGGTGCAAAAAGAAGCGGCGCCCGCAGCGCCGCTCCCGACCCGCCTTTCCGGCATTACTGCTGGATCGGCGGTGTGCTCTCACGCACCTTTCTGGGGCGTCCACGCGGCAGCGGCGACACGCGTCGGTTCGCGGTACGCGCCGCCCACTCGCGGTAATGTTCGCCGCCGAGCACCCAGCCCTTCAGCGTCGCCTGCTGCAACTGGTCGGCCTGCCGCTCGTCGAGCGGCTGCTCGCACAGCTCCTTGTACGCGCGCTGGCGGTCGAACGGCGTATTGCCGAGCGCCCAGTAGAGCGGATGGTCGGTGATCAGGCTGTCGACGGTGAGCCCGACGTGATGCCGGTAGCTCGACCAGCGATAGGCCTCGGGCGTCGCGACGAGCTGCGAACGCACGGGGCTCATCTCGACCACGCGGCTCGCGAGCAGGAAATAGCGCTCGCCTTCGATCACGGTCGCGCGGTAGCGGCCTTCCCACAGGGTGCCGCGCCGCGAGTAGCGCCGGTTGAAATGCGCGACGTAGCGGCGGCCGACAGCCTGCATCGCTTTCGGCAGGCTCGCTTCGTCGCTCGGCGTCACGAGCAGTTGCACCTGGCGCGGCAGCAGCACATAGGCATGCACCGACAGGTGATGATCGCGGGCGGCGGCCTTCAGGCAATCGATGAAGAGTTCGTAGTCCTGGTCGTCGACGAACGCGGGTTGCTGATCCAGGCCGCGCAGTATCACGTGCTGCGGCTGGTCGGGAACGTAGAGTCGTGCTAACCGTGCCATGCTGAATGTCCGTTTGAACGCGTTAGGAAATACCCGGAGGTCCGAAAATGCGCACCTGCGTAGAATGCCTGTCCTCGCGGGGCGCGTAAGCGTACGGTCGTGCGAATCCTAGGGAGAAAACTCTAACTTACGAGCTTGTTTGGTTTTAAACGCAGTCGTCATAATGAGCACGCCTTTGATCGGAGGAGACACAATGAAACGAAAACTGGCCATTACGGGGGCCGCAGCGCTCGCATTCACGTTTGCGGGCGGTACGGCACATGCACAATCCGCAGGTGATTTCTACGTCAGCACCGGCTGGCTGCACCTTGCGCCGCAGGACAGCAGCGACCCGCTGTTCGTCTACGGCGTAGGCGGCACGCCCATCAACCAGTCGGTTCCCAACACCGGTGCCGGCATCAGCGACGCCGACACGCTCGCGCTGGCGACCGGTTACTTCGTGACCGACCACATCGCCACCGAGTTCATCGCCGGCATCCCGCCGAAGTTCGACATCACCGGCAAGGGCCAGTTCTCGAATTTCGGTACGCTCGGCCGCGCGTACCAGTGGAGCCCCGCGCTCCTCCTCAAGTACTACTTCAACGACGCCAACGCGAAGTTCCGTCCGTATGTCGGCGTCGGCGCAACGTATATCTGGTTTACCGGCGCGAAGATCACGAACAGCGCGTTCGAGAACGGCGTGCTCGGCGGCCCGACCAGTGCGCAGACCAGCAACCAGTGGGCACCCGTGTTCAACGCCGGCTTCACGTACAACTTCACGAAGCACTGGTTCGCCGGCTTCTCGATGTCGTACATCCCGGTCAGCGTGACCGCGACCTTCACCACGGCCCGCCGGACGCCGGTCGGGACGCTGACGGAAACGTCGAAGGCCCATATCTCGCTGAACCCGATCGTGACGTACCTCAACGTCGGCTACCGCTTCTAAGCGTAGTCGAATATTTGGGGAATGGTTAATCCTGCTGCAATTTGTAGCGGATTTTTCCTGACGTAACGTCTCCACGATGCAAAACGCCCCGGCGGAAATCCCGCCGGGGCGTTGTTTTTTCGCATCAGGGACATTCCCGAAGAAGCCCCTCCGGGCATTGCCGTGACCGCTAGACGACGGCGATGTCGTCGAGCGCATCGGGGGCGATCAGGTCGATGCGATCCGTGCAGACCGCATCGACGCCCCAGCGTGCGAGTTCGCGCGCACGTTCGAGATCGTTCACCGTGTAAACCAGGATGCGCAACCCTGCCGCCTTGATCGCGCGCACGAGCGGTTCGTCGAGCCGTTTGTGGTCAGCATGCAACGATACGCAGCCGAGCGCGCCGACGACCTGCGCATGCCAGTCGTCCGGCACGGCTTCGTAGAGCATCCCGCGCGGCAGCGCCGGCACGGTCGCGCGCGCCTGCTGCAGCGCATCGAACGAGAACGACGACAGTAGCGGCGGCACCGCGGCATCGCGCCAGTACGCGGCCGCGTCGGCCGCCACGCGCTGCCCGGTCTCGCGCTCGCGCCCCGGGCACGGCTTGATCTCGACATTCGCGGCCAGCCCGTGCGCGATGCAGCGCGCCGCCGCCGCCTCGAGCGTCGGCATCCGCTCGCCCGCGAACCGCGCATCGAGCCACGCGCCCGCGTCGAGCGCGGCCAGCGCCGCATAACGCATGCCGGCCGCCGCCCCCTGCCCGTTCGACGTCCGGTCGACGGTGTCGTCGTGCAGCAGGAACGTCACGTCGTCGGCCGACAGCTTCGCGTCGAACTCGACCATCCGGTGCCCGCGGCGCGCGCCCTCGTCCAGCGCGGCGAGCGTGTTCTCCGGCGCGAGCGTGCCGCCGCCGCGATGGGCGACGACGCGCGGATAGGGCCAGTCGGTGCGAAGGGTCATCGTCGGTCTCTCGGCAAGTGCAGCAGGTTCAACCGGCACGCTTGCCGGTCTCGGGATCGAAGAAATGCAGCCGGTGCGCGGGCAGCGCAGCCGCGAGCGCCGTGCCGCGCGCGGGACGGTCCGCATGCGGCAGACGCACCGCGACGTCGTGATTGCCCCAGCGGCCGTGCGCGAGATTGTCCGCGCCGAGCAGCTCGCACGAGTCGACCGGCAGCGTGGCCTGCGCGACGCCCGGCTGCGGCGTCATGTGTTCGGGACGCACGCCGAGCACCCAGTCGCGCCCCGTGGCGATCTCCGCGCCGATGCCCGGTGCGCCGGCAACCGGCAGCGCGGGGCCGCCGCCCGCGACCGTGAAGGTCGCGCCGTCTTCCGACAGCCGGCCGTGCATCAGGTTCATCGCCGGCGAGCCGATGAAGCCCGCGACGAACACCGTCGCCGGCTTCTCGTACACGTCGACCGGCGCGCCGATCTGCTCCGCGTAGCCGCGGTTCATCACGATCACGCGTTGCGCGAGCGTCATCGCCTCGATCTGGTCGTGCGTCACGTAGACGCTCGTCGTCGCCAGCCGCGCATGCAGCCGCTGGATCTCGAGCCGCATCTGCACGCGCAGCTTCGCGTCGAGGTTCGACAACGGCTCGTCGAACAGGAACACCGACGGCTCGCGCACGATCGCGCGCCCCATCGCGACGCGCTGCCGCTGGCCGCCCGACAGCTCGCGCGGCCGCCGCGCAAGCAGCGGCTCCAGCTCGAGGATCTTCGCGGCCGCGGCCACTCGCGAATCGATCGTCGCACGCTCGATCCCGCGGATCTTCAGCCCGTAGCCCATGTTCTGCGCGACCGTCATGTGCGGATACAGCGCATAGTTCTGGAACACCATCGCGATGTCGCGATCCTTCGGCTCCAGCGTGTTGACGACACGCTCGCCGATCGCGATCTCGCCGTCCGACACGGACTCCAGCCCCGCGATCATCCGCAGCAACGTCGACTTGCCGCAGCCCGACGGGCCGACCAGCACGATGAATTCGCCGTCCGCGATCTCCACGTCGATGCCATGCAGCACGTGCTGCTTGCCGTCGTAGGATTTCCTGACGCCCTTCAAGCTCAGCGCAGCCATACCTGGTCCTTCTCCCGGTTACCGTCCATTGTTCACTTCTCGGAATCGACGAGGCCGCGCACGAACCAGCGCTGCATCGCCAGCACGACGACGAGCGGCGGGATCATCGCCAGCAGCGTCGCCGCCATCACGTATTGCCATTCGGTCGCGGCGTCGCCGCTCGCGATCATCGTCTTGATGCCCACCACCGCCGTCGACAGCGACGCTTCCGTCGTGATCAGGATCGGCCACAGATACTGGTTCCAGCCGTAGATGAACGTGATCACGAACAGCGCCGCGATACTCGTCTTCGACAGCGGCAGCACGACGTCCCAGAAGAAGCGCAGCGCGCCGGCGCCGTCGATGCGCGCGGCATCCATCAGCTCGTCGGGCAGCGTCATGAAGAACTGACGGAACAGGAACGTCGCGGTCGCCGACGCGATCAGCGGCATCGTGAGCCCGGCGTACGTGTTCGTCAGGTGCAGTGTCGACACGACCTGCACGGTCGGAAAGATCCGCACTTCCACCGGCAGCATCAGCGTGATGAAGATCAGCCAGAACGCCGTGTTGCGGAACGGAAAGCGGAAGTAGACGATCGCGTACGCGGACAGGATCGACACCGCGATCTTGCCGACCGCGATGCCGAGCGCCATCGCGAAGCTGTTCACGAGCAGTCGGCCGAACGGCGCCGTCGTGCCGCCGCTGCCGTGCCCCCAGATGTACGCGATGTTCTCGAACAGGTGCGTGCTCGGCACGAGCGACAGCGGCACCGTGAACACCTCCTGCGCGTTCATCGTCGCCGCGCAGAACGCGACGTAGACGGGGAACACGATCAGCACCACGCCCGCGATCAGCACCGCGTGGCAGAACAGGTCGAAGCCCTTGCGATTTTCGATCATGCGTATTGCACCCTGCGTTCGACGAAGCGGAACTGGATCACCGTGAGCCCGACGACGATGATCATCAGCACGACCGACTGCGCGCCCGAGCTGCCGATGTCGAGCCCCTGGAAGCCTTCCGCGAAGATCTTGTAGATCAGCGTCTTCGTGCTTTGCGCCGGGCCGCCGCCGGTGGCCGCGTCGATCACCGGGAACGTGTCGAAGAACGCGTAGACGAGATTCACGACCAGCAGGAAGAAACTCGTCGGCGACAGCAGCGGCAGCACGATGTTGAAGAAGCGCCGCACCGGCCCGGCGCCGTCGATCGCCGCCGCCTCGATCAACGAGCGCGGGATCGCCTGCAGGCCCGCGTAGAAGAACAGGAAGTTGTAGCTCACCTGCTTCCACACCGATGCCAGCACGACGAGGAACATCGCCTGCCCGCCGTTCAGCGCGTGGTTCCACACGATGCCGCCCTTCGCCAGCGCATAGGTGATCAGGCCGATGCTCGGGTTGAACAGGAACGCCCACAGCACGGCCGCGATCGTCGGAGCGACCGCGTACGGCCAGATCAGCAGCGTGCGGTACGCGCGCGCGCCGCGGGTCACGCGATCGGCGCACGCGGCCAGCAGCAGCGACACGACGAGGCCACTCACCGTGACGAGCCCGCTGAACACGAGCGTCGTGCGAAACGAATCGAGATACAGCGGATCGGCGAACAGGTGCGTGAAGTTCGCGAAGCCGACGAATTCGCTCGATGTGCCGAACGCGTCCTGCATCTGCGTCGACTGCCACAGCGCGACGCCGGCCGGCCACAGAAAGAACACGGCGGTGATCGCGAGCTGCGGCGCGATCAGCAGGTACGGCACCAGGCTCGTACCGAAACGGGAACGGGATTGCATCGCGGATATCCGGTCAGGCGAAACGGAAAGGAAACCGCGCCGCCGGCCGGCACGCGCTCACGCGCGATACCGCCGGCGGCACGAAGCGATGCGTGCTCAGCCGCCCGACTTCTCGAAGCGGCGCAGCAGTTCGTCGCCACGCGACGCGGCCGAATCGAGCGCGTCCTTCGGCGACTTCTTCTGCGCCCAGACCTGTTCGAACTCCTCGTCGACGACCGTGCGGATCTGCGGCATGTTGCCCAGGCGCAGCCCCTTCGTGTACGGCAGCGGCGGCTTGTTCAGCATCTGCTTGATCGCGGTTTCGGCGCTCGGGTTCTTCGCGTAGAAGCCCTGTTCGCGCGTCAGGTCGTATGCCGCCTTGGTGACCGGCAGGTAGCCCGTGTCCTGGTGCCACTTCGCGGCGACGGCCGGCGAAGCAAGGTACGCGAGGAATTTCGCGACGCCCTTGTAGGTCGCCGGATCCTTGCCGGCCAGCACCCACAGGCTCGCGCCGCCGATGATCGCGTTCTGCGGTGCGCCCTTCACGTTCGCGTCGTACGGCATCATGCCGGTGCCATAGCTGAACTTCGCGAACTTCTGCACGTTCGCGAGCGCACCCGACGATGTCGTCATGATCCCGCAGTCGCCGCTGTAGAACTTCGCCGACGCTTCATCCTTGCGCCCCGCGTACGTGAACGTGCCGTCCTTCGCCATCTGCTGCAGGAACGAGACGTGCGCGATCTGCTGCGGCTTGTTGAATTCGAGGACGGCGTCGGTGCCGTCGAAACCGTTGTTGCGGCTCGCGAACGGCAGCCCGTGCCACGCGCTGTAGTTCTCGAGCTGGATCCAGCCCTGCCAGCCGGTCGTGAAGCCGCACGCCATCCCCGACTTGCGCAGTTTCTCGGCATCGGCCTTCACGTCGGCCCACGTCTTCGGCGGCTGGTTCGGGTCGAGCCCGGCCTTCTTGAACGCGTCCTTGTTGTAGTACAGCACCGGCGTCGAGCTGTTGAACGGCATCGACACGAGATGGCCCGTCTTCGCATCGCTGTAGTAGCTCGCGATGGTCGGCACGAACCCCTTTTCGTCGAGCGGCACGCCGGCCTGCTTGAACACGTCGGAGACCGGCACGACAGCCTTCTTCGCCTGCATCATCGTGGCCGTGCCGACTTCGTAGACCTGGAGGATCGCCGGCGCGTTGCCGCTGCGATACGCGGCGATGCCGGCCGCGAGCGCCTGGTCGTAAGTGCCCTTGAACACCGGCACGATCTTGTAGTCGCTTTGCGACGCGTTGAACTGGTCGGCGATCGCATTCACCCGCTCGCCGAGCGCGGCCTCCATCGCATGCCAGAACTGAATTTCCGTCGCGGCGAGCGCCACGTGCTGCACCCCGAACATCAGCGCGCCGCCGAGCGCGATCGAACGAACCAGTGTCCCCGCAGGCTTCTTCTTCATCGACCTCTCTCCTATGAAAACGTTACCAACAGCGTGTGCAACATTCCCGTCGCCATTGAACCGGCGAAGTCTAGTGATCGTTTGTGACAGTCAGTTGTCGCTGATGACGAACAGGCGCTGATATTCCTTCAGCGCGAAGCGGTCGGTCATGCCGGCGATGTAGTGCGCGACGAGGCGCGGCTGATGTGCCGCGTCGTCGGACTGGTACGGCGGCGGCAGCAGGCGCGGATCGTCGATGAATGCGTCGAACAGCCCCGTGACGACGCGCTGCGCCTTGCTCGCCATGCGCATCACCTTGTAGTGGCGATACAGGTTCTTGAAGAGGAAGCGCTTGAGCGCGGCCGCCTGCGCGGCGACCGTCACGCTGTGCGACACGAGCGGCGGCGCGGCGCGCACGTCGTCGAGCGACGCAGGCGCGACGCGCACGAGGTTGCGCGTCGTCTCGTCGATCAGGTCGACGATCAGCGTGTTGATGATGCGGCGCACCGTCTCGTGCACGAGCCGACGGCCCTCGAGGTGCGGGAATTCGGCGAGCGCCGCTTCATAGTGGCGCTGCCACAGCTCGACCTCGGCAAGCTGCTCGATCGTGATCAGGCCGGAACGCAGGCCGTCGTCGACGTCGTGGTTGTTGTACGCGATTTCGTCCGCGATGTTGGCGAGCTGCGCTTCGAGCGACGGCTGCCGGCCGTGCAGGAAACGCTCGCCGAGCGCGCCGAGCTTGCGCGCATTGTCGCGCGAGCAATGTTTCAGGATGCCTTCGCGCGTCTCGAAGCACAGGTTCAGCCCGTTGAACGCGCCATAGTGCTCCTCGAGCTCGTCGACGACCGCCAGGCTCTGCAGGTTGTGCTCGAAGCCGCCGTGGTCACGCATGCACGCATTCAGCGCGTCCTGTCCGGCATGGCCAAACGGCGTGTGGCCGAGATCGTGCGCGAGCGAGATCGCTTCGACGAGATCCTCGTTCAGGCGCAGGTTGCGCGCGACCGAGCGGGCGATCTGCGCGACTTCGAGGCTGTGCGTGAGGCGCGTACGGAACAGGTCGCCTTCGTGATTGACGAAGACCTGCGTCTTGTATTCGAGCCGGCGGAACGCGGTCGAATGGACGATGCGGTCGCGGTCGCGCTGGAATTCGGTGCGCGCCGCCGGCGGGGTTTCCGGATGGCGGCGGCCGCGCGACTGCGACGCGTGTGCGGCATACGGAGCGAGATGGGCTTCCAGCGCCGCCAGCGTCGGCGGCTCGGCCACCGGCGCGGCGGATGCGCGGCCGGCTTCGGGCAGTGTGCTGCTGGATGTCTCGCTCACGTCTCCTCCATGTCAGGGGCGCCGGGGCATCCGGGCCGCCGTTAGCGCGTCGTCTGCGCCAGTGTAGCGAACACGGCTTCGTCTGGCGCCTCCGTGATCAGCGTATCGCCGAATCGCTTCAGCAGGATGAACTTGATCGCGCCGGCCTCGGCCTTCTTGTCGACGCGCATCAGGTCCATGTAGCGCGCGTCGCCGAGCGCAGGCCCGCGGATCGGCAGGCGCGCGGCCGCGATCACCGCGTCGAGGCGCTGCCGCGACGCTTCGTCGAGCAGGCCGAGCCGCGCCGACAAATCGCCCGCCATCACCATCCCGCAGCCGACCGCCTCGCCGTGCAGCCACTCGCCGTAGCCGAGCCCGGCCTCGATCGCGTGGCCGAACGTGTGGCCGAAATTCAGGATCGCGCGCAGGCCGCCTTCACGCTCGTCGGCCGCGACGACGCTTGCCTTGATCTCGCACGAACGCTTCACCGCGTGCGCGAGCGCAGCCGGGTCGCGGCGGTTCAGCGCGTCGACGTTCGCCTCGATCCAGTCGAAGAATGCCGCATCGGCAATCGCGCCGGTCTTGATGACTTCGGCGACGCCGGCCGCCAGTTCGCGATCGGGCAGCGTCGTCAACGCGCCGATGTCCGCGATCACGGCCTGCGGCTGGTAGAACGCGCCGATCATGTTCTTGCCGAGCGGGTGGTTGATGCCGGTCTTGCCGCCGACCGACGAATCGACCTGCGACAGCAGCGTCGTCGGCACCTGGATGAACGGCACCCCGCGCATGTAGCACGCGGCGGCAAAGCCCGTCATGTCGCCGATCACGCCGCCGCCGAGCGCGACGAGCGTCGTCTTGCGATCCGCGCGTTCGCTCAGCAGGCCGTCGAAGATCAGGTTCAGTGTTTCCCAGTTCTTGTATGCCTCGCCGTCCGGCAGCACGACCGTCGAGACGCGCTTGCCGAGCGGCGCGAGCGCCGCGCGCAGCGCGTCGCCGTAGAGCGGATCGACCGTCGTGTTCGTGACGATCGTGACGGACGAGCCCTTGATGTGAGGCGCGAACAGCTCGGTGCGGCCGATCAGGCCGGCACCAATGTGAATCGGATAGGCGCGGTCGCCCAGATCGACGTTGACAGTAATCATGCTTGTAGCGGCTTGGCGATGACGCCCGCCAGTTCGAGTTGCATCAACACCATGTTGACGAGACCGTTGACCGACGGACGGCCGGTCTCGATGACGAAATCCGCGCATTCGCGGTACAGCGGGTCGCGCACTTCGTACAGCGCTTCGAGACGCCCCTTCGGGTCTTCGGTCTGCAGCAGCGGGCGGTTCTTGTCCTTGCGCGTGCGCAGCCACAGATCGTGCGGATTGGCGCGCAGGTAGATGACGATGCCGTTGCTTTTCAGGCAGTCGCGATTTTCCGGGCGCAGCACTGCGCCGCCGCCCGTCGCGAGCACGATGTTCTCGCGCTGCGTGAGATCGGTGATCACCTGCGTTTCGCGATCGCGAAACCCGGCCTCGCCTTCCATCTCGAAGATCACCGGAATGCGCGCGCCCGTGCGGGCCTCGATTTCGTGGTCGGAGTCGAAGAACGTCCTGTCGAGACGACGCGCGACCGCACGGCCCACGGTGGTCTTACCCGCTCCCATAAGGCCGACGAAAAATACGTTTGCATGTGGGTCCCGCGCTTGCAACGGCTTCCTCTGCTTCAATCTTGCTGGTGTGTGGCGCAGCTTACTGGCAAAGCGGCTGCCTTGTCGAGCCTGCGTCGGCGGCTTCCGGCCCCGTTTTATCGGCATCCGCGTCGCCCGCGCCGAGCGCATCGCAGCGCGCATCGACGACAGTCGGCGTGATGAACACGACCAGTTCGTTGCGCTGGTCGCGCTGCGCGCGGTGCCGGAAAAGCGCGCCCAGAAACGGTATTTTGCCCAAGAGCGGCACGCGCGTCACATCGTTCCGGTTCAGTTGCTCATAGATACCACCGATCGCAACCGTCCCGCCATTCTCGACCTCGACACGCGTCTGTACATGCTTCGTATGGATGGCGGGGCCGGCCGCCGTCGGCTCGCCGACGCTGTCCTTCGTCACGTCCAGGTCGAGCACCACGCGCCCGTCGGGCGTGATCCGCGGCTCGACCTCGAGCTTGAGCGTCGCGCGGCGGAACTGCACGCCGCTCATGCCGTTGCCCACCTTCGCCTGGTACGGCAGCTCGGAACCCTGCTCGACGATCGCCTTGACGCGGTCGGCCGTCACCACGCGCGGCCGCGAAACGATCTGACCCCGCCCTTGCGCTTCGAGCGCACTCAGTTCGACGTCGAGTACGCGGCTGAGCGGCGCGGCGAACAGCGTAAAACCGGCAGTCGCCGCGTCGAAGCCGCCGAGCGGCCGCGCGGCCAGGTCGAGCGCGTTGCGCGCGTCGGCCGCGAACGTGGCGCCCTCGCCCGCCGACGGCCGCCCCTGCGCCCGCAGCGCGACACGTGCGCCGAGGTTGCGCGAGAAGCCCTGCTCACCCTCGACGATGCGGGCCTCGATCCGGACCTGCCGTGACGGCCGGTCGATCGCGTCGATCAGACCCGCGATCTGCGCAATGCGCGGCGCGAGATCGGTGACGAACAGCAGGTTCGTGCGCGGATCGGCCGCCGCAGCGCCGCGTTTCGACAGCAGGCGCTGGCCGGTCGCGCCGGCCAGCAGCCGTTGCACGTCCTGCGCGCGTGGGTAGCGCAGCGCGAACGTGCGGCTCGCCAGCGGCTCCAGATCGGCGGCCCGCGCATGCATTTCGAAGCGCTCGCGCTCACGGGCGGCCAGCTCGGCCGCCGGCGTGACCCAGATCACGTTGCCGCGCCGGGACATCGCGAGCCCGTGCGTGTCGAGCAGCGTGTCGAAGGCCTCGCGCCAGCGGACATTGTTCAGACGTAACGTGACCGTGCCGCGCACCTGCTCGCCGACGACGATATTGAGCCCCGTGAACCGCGCGAATGCGTCGAACGCGGCCGCGAGCCCGGCGCCCTGCAGATTCAGCGAGATCCGCCGCGCGTCGTCCGCATCGCCGGGTTGCCGGGCAGTGACGTCGCTCATCCGGGCCGGCGGCGCCAACGGGATCGGCGGCCCCTCCAGCTGCGGTGCCGATACCGCGGGTTCCGCCTGAAGTGCCGCGCGAGCGGCCTGGTCGAGCGGCGGCGGGCCGGCTTCCTCCGATACCGCGATGTCAACACCGTCCACCCTGCCGTGCGGCAGCGGCAGACTCGGCACCGGCGCCTCCATCGACGCGGCAGGCCAGACTGCCGGCAGCGGCGGCAACGACGCGCCTGCACTGGCCGCCGTCAATCCGGCCCAGACGGCGAGCACCCAACGGCCGTACTTCGTCATGGCCACACTCCGTCGTTCATGACGACCCGGTGCGCCCCGTCCGCCATCGCGAGCATCACCGCCGCGGGCTCGACGCGCACCACGCGGGCCGGCCCGAGCGCTTCGCCGGGCGCCACGGCCGTGAATGCGCCATCGCCGCCATCGAACAACGCGAGACCGGCACGCGCGTCGCGAATCGTGCCGGCGAGGCGGGCCGCGATTCCATCGGCCCCACCGCCGAACGGATCGGCGTCGAGCGCAGCAGCCTGAACCGGCACCGTACCGCCTGCGGGCGATGCCGCCGGCAGCGCCGGAAACACGTCGACAGACATGTCCATCCGCGTCGCCTGCATGCCTCGCTCGACACGCAGCGCCGACGGCACTGCCAGCACCGGAAAGCGCGCCAGCCCGCCGACCGTCGTCGACAATGCGCGAAAGCCGCCGTCCGCGACGATGCGCACGGTGCGCCGGCCCTCCGGTGCCGCGCCATCGATACGCTGCGGCTCGATCGATACTCCGTGCAGCCCGCTCGACGCGGCGAGATCGGCCAGTCCCAGCATCAGCGCGGCCCATTCCGGCGTACGCGACGCGTGGTTATCCTGCCCCGGCGCAGGATGTGCACTGCGCCGTCGTTCCGCAGACTCAAGGACGCGCTGCGCGTCGGCCGCACGCCCCTGCGCTGCAGCCAGCAACGCGCGACTATGCGCGAGCCCGCTCCAGTCAGCCGCATTTGCCAAATGAATGCCGCCTGCCAGCACGGCCACGAACGCCAGCACGCAGCCGGCGGCATGCATTCCCCCCGGCGGGACGCGCGGCATGCCGCCCAGCCGCCCATCGCCACGCGGCGCAAGCCAATGCGTGATCGCCGTCATGCGCCACCTCCCGACGCCGTCCGCGACGGCATCGCATCGTGCCAGCGCAACTGAACCGAGAACCGGAACGGCATCCCGGCCAGCGGGGTCCGCGCACTCGACACAGGCGCCAACGCATCCACGTCGATCCGCCAGTCACGTTGCTCGCGCGCCATCCCGGCGAGCCAACGCGCGGCCGCCCGGTAGCTCGTGGCCCGCACATCGAGCACGGCGCCGGCCGGTGTCGTGCGCAGCGCGTCGAGCCGGACGCCGTCGTCGCGCACCTGCGCCAGTGTCGCCAGCAGCCCTGTGACGCGCCCGTGCGGTGCGGCAAGCGCCGCTGCCTGCGCGTCACGCCGCGCGATGACAGCCGCCGCATCGGCAGCGCGCATCACGGCATTCACCTGCGGCTGCAACTGCCGCAGCCGCGTCTCCACGCTTGCGCGCGCGGCATCCGTGCGCCACCGCATCCAGGTGGCCGCGCCCGTCCACAGCACGGCGCCGAGCACGCCGAGCAGGATCGCCGCCCCGCACTGCGCAGCCCGGCGACGCCGCAGCGCATGCGCCAGTCGCTCGCGGTGCGGCAGCAGGTTGAAGCCGCCCAGTGCCGCCTGATCGGCCGTCATTCCCACACCCCGCGCAACGCCAGCCCGAACGCAACGGCGAATGCCGGGCCGCCCGGCATGCCGGCGGGCGGACACGGCTGCCCGTCCCAGCCCGTGCAGTCGAACGGCACCGCCGCCGAGCCGAGCAGGTCGCCGATCTCGGCGACGGACGTATCGAAGCGCGCGATGTTCCGTTCGTCCCCGGCAACGAACACACACCGCACGGCCCCGAGCACGCGCCGACGCAGTGCATCGGGGAGCGCCTCCGGCAACGTGCCGGACAGCGTGAACACCGGAACCGCCAACGGCCCGTCGATTCGCCAGCCGCGAACACCCGAGTCGCAGAACCAGAGCGCGGCGTAGGCGCCTTGCGCGTCGAGTTCGAACTGCGCGGCATAGCGCAACGCGCGCAGCATGGCGGCCGACTCGCCGTCGACCGCCGTCAGGTCGATACCGGCCTGCGCCGCCACGTCGATCCGCCGCTCCAGCAGCGCCAGCGGGGCCACGGTCAACGCGATCTCGCCGGAACGCGCGCCGCCGTGCTGCCGCCAGTCGAACGCGAAACTGCCCGGCGCCAGCCCCGAGATACGCTCGGCCGCCTGCCGCGCGGCGTCCGGGATGTCATGACGCCCGGCGAGGTCGAGCGTCGCCGTACGAATCTCGTCATCGTGCAGCGCCATCACGCCACGCGCGTCGCACCGCACGTCGGCCGCCGACAGCCGCGCGACGGCTGCCGCCAGCGCACGCGCGACCGCGGCCCAGCGCGCGTCTTCCGGCCCGCCCGCCAACCCGACCGGCTCCCGCTCCAGCCCCTCGACCCGCACATCCGCGACCCGGCCGCGCCGGCTCAGCACGGCCACCCTCACCTCGTCCGCGCCGACGTCGATTCCCGTCGACCTGTGCCTGCCCTGCGCAAACTGCGCTACCCACCGTCCCGCCATCCCAGCCTCCCGAAATCGTCGCGGCCCATGCCGCGTTTCCGAGACCTGATTCTGCAAAGCGGCGCGCATGGCCGACAGTCGGCCAAACGGCCAGCAACGGCTGGCGGCGACCGTGCGCAGGCCATACTGGCGGTACGCCGACCCGCCGCTTTCCTGCGGGCGGCCCCCGCGTCAGGACCGGTCTTACCGGGCAGCTATAATCGCGGGACTGTTTTCCGGTATGCCTATGCAATCCACGACTCCTACGTCCCCGCCTCCTGCCCCGGCGCCGAAGAAGCGGCCCTGGTGGCAAAAAGTCCTGCTCGGCTTCGCCGCGATGTGCGTGGCCCTCGTCGTGGCCGGCGGCCTCGTGCTCGGCTACGCGCTCGTCGTCGCCTGGCCGAACATGCCGTCGCTCGACGCGCTGACCGACTATCGCCCGAAGGTGCCGCTGCGCATCTATACGTCCGATCACGTGCTGATCGGCGAATTCGGCGAGGAGCGCCGCGACGTCGTCCATTTCAAGGACGTGCCCGACTCGCTGAAGAAGGCGATCCTCGCGATCGAGGACGCGCGCTTCTACGATCACGGCGGCGTCGACCTCACCGGCATCGTCCGCGCCGGCATCGTTGCGCTGACGAACGGCCACGCGTCGCAGGGCGCGAGCACGATCACGATGCAGGTCGCCCGTAACTTCTTCCTGTCGAGCGAGAAGACCTACACGCGCAAGATCTACGAGATG
Source organism: Burkholderia sp. BCC1999 (assembly GCF_905339975.1). Classification (NCBI taxonomy): domain Bacteria; kingdom Pseudomonadati; phylum Pseudomonadota; class Betaproteobacteria; order Burkholderiales; family Burkholderiaceae; genus Burkholderia; species Burkholderia sp. BCC1999. Next base: position 163,539 of record NZ_CAJPHP010000014.1, read on the forward strand.
CTGCTCGCGTACCGGATCGAGCGCGCGCTGACGAAGGATCAGATTCTCGAGGTCTACATGAATCAGATCTATCTCGGCCAGCGCGCGTACGGCTTCGCGAGCGCCGCGCGGGTCTATTTCGGCAAGGATCTGAAGGACATCACGCTCGCGGAAGCCGCGATGCTCGCGGGGCTGCCGAAGGCGCCGTCCGCGTACAACCCGGTCGTCAATCCCAAGCGCGCGAAGGTGCGCCAGGAATACATCCTGCAGCGGATGCTCGAACTGAACTTCATCACGCGCGAGCAGTACGACGAAGCCGTCGCGCAACCGCTCGTCGTCAAGGGCCCGGGACGCGATTTCAGCGTGCACGCCGAGTACGTCGCGGAAATGGTCAGACAGATGATGTACGCGCAGTACCGCGAGGAAACCTACACGCGCGGCTTCAACGTCGTCACGACGATCGATTCCGCGGACCAGCAGGTCGCGTACACCGCGTTGCGCAAGGGCATCATGGATTACGAGCGCCGCCACGGCTATCGCGGGCCGGAAGGCTTCATCGAGCTGCCCGCCGGTGCCGACGACCGCGAACAGGCGATCGACGACGCGCTGCTCGAACACCCCGACAACGGCGAGCTGATTGCTGCGGTCGTCACGGCCGCGAGCCCGCGCCAGATCACGGTGGCATTCATCGACGGCAGCACGGCGACGGTCGAGGGCGACAACCTGCGCTTCGCGTCGGGCGCACTGTCGGCCAACGCGCAGCCGAACCGCCGCATCCGCCCCGGTGCGATCGTCCGCGTCGTGAAGAACGACACCGGCAAATGGTCGATCACGCAGTTGCCGCAGGTCGAAGGCGCATTCCTGTCGATCGTCCCGCAGGACGGCGCGATCCGCTCGCTCGTCGGCGGCTTCGACTACAACAAGAACAAGTTCAACCACGTCACGCAGGCGTGGCGGCAGCCGGGTTCGTCGTTCAAGCCGTTCATCTACTCGGCGTCGCTCGACAAGGGCCTCGGGCCCGCGACCGTGATCAACGACGGCCCGCTGTACTTCAGCGCCGCCGAAACGGGCGGCCAGCCGTGGGAGCCGAAGAACTACGGCGGCGGCTTCGAAGGCCCGATGTCGATGCGCACCGCGCTGCAGCGCTCGCGCAACCTCGTGTCGATCCGGATCCTGAACCACATCGGCACGAAGTACGCGCAGCAATACATCACGCGCTTCGGCTTCGACGCCGAGCGCCATCCGGCCTACCTGCCGATGGCGCTCGGCGCGGGCCAGGTCACGCCGCTGCAGATGGCCGGCGCGTACTCGGTGTTCGCGAACGGCGGCTACCGCGTCAATCCGTACCTGATCGCAGAAGTCACCGATCCGAACGGCGCGATCGTCGCGCGCGCGCAGCCGCTCGTCGCCGAGCAGAACGCGCCGCGCGCGATCGACGCGCGCAACGCGTACGTGATGAACAGCCTGCTGCAGAGCGTCGCGCAACGCGGCACGGGCGCGCGGACCAACATCCTGAAGCGCACCGACCTCGCCGGCAAGACCGGCACGACGAACGACTCGCACGACGCGTGGTTCGCCGGCTACCAGCACACGCTCGCCGCGATCGCGTGGATCGGCTACGACAATCCGCGCAGCCTCGGCGATCGCGAAACGGGTGGCGGCCTGTCGCTGCCGGTCTGGATCGAGTACATGGGCGCGGCGCTGAAGGGCGTGCCCGAGTACAAACCGACGGTACCCGAAGGTGTCGAGTCGCTCGGCAGCGAGCTGTACTTCACCGATTTCACGCCGGGCCACGGCTTCGTGTCGACGGTCGGCGTACCGCAGGCGCCGGCCGCGCAGAACACCGACGAAGCCGTGCCGCACGTCGACGAGCAGGAGAAGCAGGACATCATGAACCTGTTCCGCGGCCACTGACACCCGGCCCGGACATGAAAAAAGCGCCCGAGGGGCGCTTTTTCTTTGGCTGCAACGTTCGGGGTCCGGCGCCCCGGCGCGTCACATGCTGAACGTGATCGGCAGGCCGGCCTGCTGGGTCGCGTATTCGGTGAGCGCCGAGAAGAACTCGGTGCCCGTGCGCGTGTCGCGCCATTCTCCGTCGATGAAACGGTAGTGGAATCCGCCCGCCTTCGCGGCGATCCACACTTCCTTCATCGGCGGTTGCAGGTTGACGATGATCTTCGAGCCGTTCTCGAACGTCAGCGTCAGGACGCTGCCGTTACGCTCCAGATCGATGTCGTGGTCGCCATCGTTCGCGGTGTCGACGGTACGCTCGACGGCCATCAGTACGGCCTCGGCACGGGTCAGGTATTCGGTATCGGACATGCTAAACTCTATCGGTTCAATTGTTCAGGGACGATCATGCGAGTCGTTTTCCGGATGAGCGCGATTGTAGCGGCTTTGGCGATTCTTGCCGGCTGCGGTCAAAGCGGCGCGCTCTATCTGCCCACCGTGCCTCCGATGCCCAAGCCACTCCAGCAGCAGAATACGCCGCCGTCGGACGTGAAACCGACCGATGAAAACGCATCGTCCGACGACACACCCGACACGTCGGGCTCACCGCTGATGCTGTCGCCCGAGCTGTCGAGCGGCGCATCGGCCGTGCCCGCACCGGCATCGAGCCCGGCCGCGAAGTAACGGAAGCAACGCCGCTCGCGCGGCAGGCGAAACAAGGCGATGGCTTCACGGTCATCGCCTTTTGTTTTTCGGGCTGCGCCGTCACGCGCGCACGCGCCGCCATCCCCACGCGATCAGCCGCCAACCGAGCAGCACGGCGACGACCGCCGCGTAAAGCTTCGGCTGCGCGAGATTGTGCTTGCCGGCCCGCATCCACCAGAAGTGCAGCACACCGAACAGTGCGACCGCGTAGATCGCGCGATGCAGCGTCGCCCAGTGGCGGCCGAGCCGGCGCACCATCGCGCGCGTCGACGTCGCGGCGAGCGGAATCAGCAGCACGAACGCGGCGAAGCCGACCGTGATGAACGGGCGCTTGCCGACGTCCTTCAGGATCGCGACGACGTCGAACCACTTGTCGAACCACAGGTAGGTCGTGAAGTGCAGCGTCGCGTAAAAGAACGCGAACAGCCCGATCATCCGGCGAAAACGCAACAGCGCGGCGAACCCCGTCATGCGCCGCAGCGGCGTGACGGCGAGCGTGATGCACAACAAGACGAGCGTCCAGAGGCCCGTCGAGCGCGTGATGAATTCGATCGGATTCGCGCCGAGCCGGTCAGTCAGCCCGAACAGCACGAGACGCGCGAGCGGATACAGACCGGCCGCGAACACCAGCACCTTGGCCGGCACGAGCCAGCGCGGCGCGGCGGGACGGACTGCACCGGCCCGCGTCGTGCGTGCGGCAGGCCCGGCGCCGGCTGGACGCGCGGGCGTGAGCGTCGAAGGAGGCATGTCGTTTTCCAATGTCGCGCTCAGAAGTTCTTCTTCAGGTCCATGCCCTGATACATCGACGCAACGAGATCGCCGTAGCCGTTGAACATCAGCGTCTTGCGCTTCGGCGTGAAGAAGCCGTCCTCGCCGATGCGCCGCTCGGTCGCCTGGCTCCAGCGTGGATGATCGACGTTCGGGTTCACGTTCGAATAGAAGCCGTACTCGCTGGATGCGTAGGTGTTCCAGCTCGTCTTCGGCTCTTTGTCGACGAAGCGGATCTTCACGAGCGACTTCGCGCTCTTGAAACCATACTTCCACGGCACGACGATCCGCACCGGCGCACCGTTCTGGTTCGGCAGCACCTGCCCGTAGACGCCCATCGTCAGCAACGTCAGCGGGTTCATCGCCTCGTCCATCCGCAGCCCTTCCGAATACGGCCAGTCGAGCACAGGTGTCGACAGGCCCGGCATCTGCGATGGGTCGGCAAGCGTGACGAACTGCACGTATTTCGCGTTGCCGGTCGGCTGTACGCGTTTGATCAACTCGGACAGCGGCACGCCGATCCACGGGATCACCATCGACCACCCTTCGACGCAGCGCAGCCGGTACACGCGCTCCTCGAGCGGCGCGAGCTTCAGCAGTTCGTCGAGATCGAACACCTTCGGGTGCAGCACCTCGCCCTCGACGCTCACGCGCCACGGGCGCGGCCGCAGCGTGCCGGCGTTCTGCGCCGGGTCACTCTTGTCGGTGCCGAATTCGTAGAAGTTGTTGTAGGAGGTGATGTCCTTGAACGGCGTCACCTTGTCGGCGGCGACGAATTTCGGGTTCGTCTTGGCCGCGAGCTTCGCCGCCCGCGCGTCCGGCGACGCATACGCGGCGAATGCCGCGTTGCTGGCGCCAAACAAGCCGCCTGCCGCCGCGAGGCCGGCCGCCTGCAACACGCGCCGCCGGTTCTCGAATACCGTGCGCGGCGTGATCTCGCCGGGCGAAATATCACCGCCGGTCAGTACGTTGCGCAAAGGGCGTTTGATCCACATCGTGCAGCTCCTCCTGCATGCGCGGTGCGCATGCTTCATGTGCGTTCGACCCGGCCCATCATGCGCCGTTCGACGCCCGGTTCGCCCGCCCGTTACAAAGCAAAACCGCCGGGCACGCAGTGCACCGGCGGTTCGATAGTCGGACGAGCGGCGGAAATCTTACAGCTTGCCGTAGCTGTGCAGCCCCGACAGGAACATGTTGACGCCGAGGAACGCGAACGTCGTGACCAGCAGGCCCGTGAGTGCCCACCAAGCGGCGACCGCGCCGCGCAAGCCCTTCATCAATCGCATGTGCAGCCACGCCGCGTAGTTCAGCCACACGATCAGCGCCCAGGTTTCCTTCGGATCCCAGCTCCAGTAGCCGCCCCACGCCTCGGCTGCCCACAATGCGCCGAGGATCGTCGCGATCGTGAAGAACGCGAAACCGACCGCGATCGACTTGTACATCACGTCGTCGAGCACTTCGAGCGTCGGCAGACGATCGGCAAGCACGCCGCGTTCCTTCATCAGGTAAGCGACCGACACCATCGCCGACAGCGCAAAGCTTCCGTAGCCGATGAAGTTCGCCGGCACGTGGATCTTCATCCACCAGCTTTGCAGCGCCGGCACGAGCGGCTGGATCTGCTGCGCATCGCGCGCGACCGAGTACCACATCAGGAAGCCGACTGCCGCGCTGATGACCAGCAGCACGAACGCGCCGAGCGAACGCGTGCCGTAGTGGCCTTCGTAATACAGATACAGCAGGGCGGTGATCAGGCTGAACAGGACGAACACTTCATAGAGGTTCGACACGGGGATGTGGCCGACGTCCGCACCGATCAGGTAGGACTCGTACCAGCGCACCATCAGCCCCGTGAAGCCCATCAGCACGGCGACCCACGTGAGCTTCTGGCCGATCGCCGCCCCCGTTTCCGAGCGCGCGAGCAGGCCGATCCAGTAGAAGATCGTCGCGAGCACGAACAGCGCGCTCATCCACAGGATCGCCGACTGGCTCGACAGGAAGTACTTGAGGAAGAACGCCGAATCGGCGCGCGCGAGATCGCCCTGGTAGATCTGGATCGACAGCAGCGACAGCACGGCGATCGACGCCATCATCAGCCGGGCGGGCTTCCAGCGCCAGCCGAGCGCGACGAGCGCCGGCACGGTGCCGATCATCACCGCCTTGTCGTAGTAATCCATGTGCGCGTTGTAGTGCACGAGCGCATAGCCCGCGCCCACCACGAGCGCCAGTGCGAACAGCCAGTCGAACAGCGACAGGCGCGCGAGGAAAGGACGGTCGTCGAACAACGGCGACGAAACCGGCGCCTGGGCCGACGCCGCACGGGAAGAGGAAACTTGCGTGAGATCCATGATGTTACCGGGTGGAATTCTCGGAATCGGAACCGCTGCCGGCAGGCGGGCGGGCCGTCGAAGCCGCACCGGTGGGCGCGGCGTCGCGAGGTGCGGCGCGCAAGGCGACGCCGGCCGCGTCGCGCGTCTGCACGAATTCTTTCTCGAAATCGAAGGTCTTGCGGGCCGTGGACATTGCCATCACCACATCGACGCCCGAACCGGCGTCCTTCAGCCAGAACCAGAGGCGCCGCTCGCGCACGTAGAACATCGAGAAGATGCCGGCGACCAGCAGCAGGCTGCCAAGATACACCAGATTCTTGCCGGGTGCGCGCGTCAGCTGAAATACCGAAGCTTGCACCTGCTTGAATGAGTCAAGCTGCAAATAGACCGGCGATCCATACAAAAAGCTGTCGGATAGCGCATTGATCGCGTTCTGCACGAAGCGAACCGTCTCGGCGCCGTTCTGGGCGGCCGGCTCGCCGGCGCGCTCGCGCGCGATCTGCCAGACCTCCCACATCGAGCCTTCGAGCATCCGCAGCAGCAGGCTCGCCGCCTTCTCCTGCTCAGCCTTCGGCACCGAACGGTCGATGAACGTCGCCACCGCCTGGAAGCCGCCGACCGGCTGGCCGTCGGCACCGCGGCCGACGCTGTCGTCGCTTGCAGCAAAAAGGGTCAGCACCTTCGACGCGCTGTCCTGCAGGCGGCCGCGCAGCGACGCGTCGGTGCCCGGCAACGAACGCTGCGCGAAGCGCGCGGCGGCCTCGGTGCGCACGGCCGGATCCTCCAGCGCGGCGCGCAGGCGCATCCATTCGCCGATCGAATCCTGGCTGTCGGCCGGGATCCGCATGTAGCGGAACGGATCGTTCGGGCTCGCGCGCACGCCGGCGAGGAACACACGCTCGCCGTTCATGTCGACGGGCAGCATGTAGTTGTTGAATTCGCGCGCCTGACCGTCCTTGCCGCGGATCTTGTACTGCACCGACGGCCCGATGTTGTGGAGCTGCGTCGGCTTCGACGACTTCGCGCCCGAGCCGAGCCGCTCGTCGAACACTTCCTTGAGCGAGCTCGTCGTCGCGACGCCGCGCACGTCCGGCTTGCCGTTCGCGTCGGCCATGTTCTCGACGTTGATCGCGCGGAAATCGGAGAACTCGATCGTGTCGCCATCGGCGCCCGGCACCTGCAGCGGCGCCGAACTGCCGATCGTGCCCTTCACGGGGACGGTCGTCGCGTTGCCGCCCGTCATCGGGTAGGCCGTCATCTGCATCTGCGAGCCGCCGTCCTGGAAGCTCGACTGGTAGATCGACACGCCCTTGTACGTGAACGGCTTGTTGACCTCGACGCGCGCCGGGATCTTCTGGCCGGTCTCGCGATCGATCACGACGATGTCGCTCGCGAACAGCTTCGGCATGCCCGTCGTGTAGTAGTCGACGATGAACTTGTTGAGCTGGATCGAGAACGGCAGGTCCTGGATCAGCGAGCCGCTCGGCTGGTTCAGGATCGCGGTCGACACGAACTGCCCCTCGGGCACCCACGCGTAGCCGCGGAACGTCGGGTTCGACGCGGACAGTCGATGGTCGGGCGAGATCTCGCTGATCGTCGCGCTCGTGTTGACCGGGCTCTTGCCGAACATCCACATCTGGAATTTGATCGGCAGGTTGCTGTCGAGCAGGCCGCCGATACAGATCACGACGATCGCGAGGTGGGCGGAAATGTAGCCCCACTTGGTCATCGCGCCGCGCTTCGCGGAGATCAGCGTCGCGCCGTCGCTTTCACGCACGACGTGCTTGTAGCCAGCCTTGGTGACGAACGTGGCAAGCGTCGCCGCGACGGTCGCACGCGTGCCGGAAGCCGAGTACTCCGCCTTGTGGTGGAACGCGCGCAAGCTGCCTTCGCGGACCTTGTCCTTCCAGCTCTTCGCATCGGCGAGCATCTTCGGCGCGTTGCGGATCACGCACAGCGAGATCGACGTGACGAGGAAGATCAGGATCAGCATGAACCACCACGCGCTGTACACGTTGTACAGGCCGAGCGAGCGGAAGATGTCCGCCCAGAACGGCCCGAACTGGTTCACGTAGTTCGGATACGGATCGTCCTGGGTCAGGACCGTGCCGATGATGCTCGCGATCGACAGCACCACCAGCAGCGCAATGGCGAAGCGCATCGAGCTCAACAGCTCGACCGCGCGCTTCGACGCACCCTGACTCGACTTCGACTGCAACCCCGACGTGGTAACGCTCATTCAAACTCCGACTAAGGGGAAACAGCCCCTACGCTCACTATGTTCGCTTGGGGGACGCAGCCCCCATCGCCCTGCAAGCCTCTCCAGCCCGACTTGGTCCGGCGAGTGCCAACAAAAAAGGGCAAGGCGGCCGCAACGTTGCGGCGCCCCACCCTTTTCTTGTTCTGACTCCGGCCGCCCTTCGGGCGACCGGTCATTCCCTTCGCGACCGGCCGGTCAACGCAGGCCCGCGATGTAATCCGCGACGGCCTTGATCTCGTTGTCCGACAGGCGCGTGGCGATCTGATGCATCGCCTCGTTGTTGTTGCGCGCGCCGGCACCCTGCTGGAACGCGGTCAACTGCGCGACCGTGTAATCGGCCCACTGCCCCGACAGACGCGGATACTGGACCGGCATCCCCTGGCCCGTCGGCCCGTGGCAGCTCGCGCAGGCAGGTACGCCCTTCTCCGCGATGCCGCCGCGATAGATCTTCTGGCCGACCGGCACGGTCGCCGCATCGCGTGCGGTACCGAGCTTCGTCGTCTGCGACCCGTAGTACGCAGCGACGTTGCGCATGTCGTCCGCGCTCAACGCGCTCGCGAATCCGACCATCACCGCGTTGTTACGCACCGGCCCCTTCGCGCCCGGCTGCGCCTTGAAGTCGTTCAACTGCTTGACCAGATATTCGGGATGCTGGCCGGCCAGCTTCGGGAAGCTGCCCGACGCGCTATTGCCGTCGGCGCCGTGACACGACGCGCAGACCTGCCCGGCAATCGCCTTGCCGCGGTCGAGATCCGGCTTTGCCGCATCCGCCGCGTTTGCCTCCGCTACGAAACCTACGAACCCTGCTGCAACCTGAAGCACCATCAGAGACTTGCACAGTCGATTCATTCGCACACCCTGTTTCGTCTTGTGGGAATTTGAGGTTCTGCAAAAAACGACGGCGTTCAGTCTACCGCAGAAGCTACATAAAAGCGCGAGGCAGGCGCCCGGTAGCCTTTGGTAAAACCGCCGTATTGTACAATATCGTGTTGAAAGCTCCGGCGCCTATCGGGGCTACCCCGCCTCCACCAAGCGGCTTGCGCCGCCCGTCCTTCCGGTTCCCATGGCCTTTCTGCTCCATCAAGCCCGTTTCTACACGACCGTCAACCATCTGCGCGACCTGCCGCCGACGGTCCAGCCGGAAATCGCGTTCGCGGGCCGCTCGAATGCCGGCAAGTCGACGGCGATCAACGTGCTGTGCAACCAGAAGCGGCTGGCCTTCGCGTCGAAGACGCCCGGCCGCACGCAGCATATCAACTACTTCTCCGTCGGCCCGGCCGCCGAGCCCGTCGCGAACCTCGTCGACCTGCCCGGCTATGGCTACGCGGAAGTGCCCGGCGCCGCCAAGGCGCACTGGGAGATGCTGCTGTCGTCCTACCTGGCGACGCGCTCGCAGCTCTGCGGCCTGATCCTGATGATGGATTCGCGCCGTCCGCTGACCGACCTCGATCGCCGCATGATCGAGTGGTTCGCGCCGACCGGCAAGCCGATCCACACGCTGCTGACCAAGTGCGACAAATTGACGCGCCAGGAAAGCATCAATGCGCTGCGGACCACGCAAAAGGGGCTCGATGCGTATCGTGACCAGGGCGTCCAGGGCAAGCTGACGGTCCAGCTGTTCTCCGCGCTGAAGCGCACGGGGCTCGACGAAGCGCACGAGCTGATCGAGAGCTGGCTGCGGCCGTCCGTCGCCGACGAAGAAAGCGAGCCTGTAGCACAATGATCGGGCAACGCGCGGCCGGGTTCGGCGGCGCGCTCCTGACGGCGCCTGCGGATTCGGCCGGCTCATAAAAAAACCCGCCGTTGAACGGCGGGTCAAACAGCCTAATCGAAAAACGACAGGCACCCGCTCAGGGAGGAGAAGCGGGGAGCTACACGCGACGCGTGCCGCTCGATCGCTATCATATACCAACGCTCCCAAAAATCACCTAAGGGTTCCGTAAGGTCCTTACTGCCCTGATTTCTGCCAAATCGCCATGAGCTTCCATCCGCTTCATCGTCCGCGCAGGATGCGCCGCGACGACTTCTCCCGCCGCCTGATGCGCGAAAACCGCCTGACCACCGACGACCTGATCTATCCGGTGTTCGTCGTCGAAGGCACCAACGAGCGGCAGCCAGTGCCGTCGATGCCCGGCGTCGAGCGCGTATCGGTCGATCTGCTGATGCAGGTCGCCGAGCAATGCGTCGAACTCGGCGTGCCCGTGCTGTCGTTGTTCCCGGCCATCGACCCGTCGGTGAAAACGCCCGACGGTCGCGAGGCAGCCAATCCGGAAGGCCTGATTCCGCGCGCGGTGCGCGAGCTGAAGAAGCGCTTCCCCGAGCTCGGCGTGCTGACCGACGTCGCGCTCGACCCGTACACGAGCCACGGCCAGGACGGCGTGCTCGACGAGAACGGCTACGTGATCAACGACGACACGATCGAGATCCTGATCGAGCAGGCACGCGCGCAGGCCGAGGCCGGCGTCGACATCGTCGCGCCGTCGGACATGATGGACGGCCGCATCGGCGCGATCCGCGAAATGCTGGAAAGCGACGGCCACATCCACACGCGGATCATGGCTTACTCGGCCAAGTTCGCGTCGGCGTTCTACGGCCCGTTCCGCGACGCGGTCGGCTCGGCATCCAACCTGGGCAAGGGCAACAAGATGACCTACCAGATGGATCCGGCGAACAGCGACGAAGCGCTGCGCGAGGTGCGCCTCGACATCGACGAAGGCGCCGACATGGTGATGGTCAAGCCCGGCATGCCGTATCTCGACATCGTGCGCCGCGTGAAGGACGAATTCCGCTTCCCGACCTACGTGTACCAGGTGAGCGGCGAATACGCGATGCTGAAGGCGGCCGCGATGAACGGCTGGCTCGACCACGACAAGGTCGTGCTCGAATCGCTGCTCGCGTTCAAGCGTGCGGGCGCCGACGGCGTACTCACGTACTTCGCGCTCGACGCGGCGCGCCTGCTGAAAGCGCAGCGCTGATCGCGCGTCGGCAGGCCCAAGAAAAAACGGCGGGACACCTCGGTGTTCCGCCGTTTTTTGTTTACCGTCGATCGTGGCCGTGGCCGCGTCGAGCGCCCCGGTTCGCTATACCGTCGGGACGGCGGCGCGATCCAGGCTGCGCAGGAACGTCTCGGCCGCCTGATAACCGACCACGCGACCGATCTCGTTACCGCTGCGATCGAAGAAGATGATGCCCGGCGGCCCGAACAGGTTGAAGCGCTTGAGTAGCGCCTGGTCGTCCGGGTTGTTCGCGGTGACGTCCGCGCGCACGAGGTGGAGCTGCGCGAGGCGCGCCTGCACACGGGCATCGGTGAACGTCAGATGCTCCATCTCCTTGCAGCTCACGCACCAGTCGGCATAGAAGTCGAGCATCACGGGCTGGCCCGACGTCTTCAGCAGCGTGTCGAGCTCACCGCTGGAGCGCACCGATGCAAACGCCGGACCGTCCTGCGCAGCGGCCGTGCCGGCCGTCGCAGCCCCGCCGGACGCCACCGTGCGCGTCGCCAGCACGGCCAGCGGCTTCACGGGATCCGTCGAGCCGGCAGCCAGGCCGACGAGCAGCGTCGCGGCCCAGATTGCGAGCGCGGCGCCCACGCCGCGGCCCAGGCGGCGCCAGATCGACGCGGCGCCGGCATTCGGCGTGAACAGGCCGAGCGCCGCGGCCGCGATCAACAGCCACAACGCGGCGAGCACCATCTTCAAGCCGCCCGCCAGCACCGGCCACACGATCCACAGCGCGGCCGCGAGCAGCACGATGCCGAAGAACACCTTCACACCGTCCATCCATGCGCCTGCGCGCGGCAGCACCGTCCCGGCGCCCACGCCGACGACCAGCAGCGGCACGCCGAGCCCCAGCCCCATCGCGAACAGCGCCGCACCGCCGAGCAATGCATTGCCGGTGTGCGCAATGAAGGCGAGCACCGCGAACAGCGGCGCCGTCATGCATGCGCCGACCACCAGCGCCGACAGCGCGCCCATCGCCGCGACCGCGATGAAGTGGCCGCCCTGGCGCATGCTCGATGCTTCGGCCGCACCGTTCTGCCAGCGTGCGGGCAACGCGATGTCCTTGCCCGAGATCAGCGACACCGCAAACGCGGTCAGCAGCACGCCGAACGCGCCGAGCACCCACGGGTTCTGCAGCCACGCGCCGAGGCTCTGGCCGACCAGCGCCGCGGCGATGCCGAGCACCGTGTAGACGAGCGCCATGCCGATCACATAGGTCAGCGACAGCGCGAAGCCGCGTGCATGCGTCGCGCGCGTGCCCTGGCCGATGATGATCGCGGACACGATCGGAATCATCGGGTACGAGCAGGGCAGGAGGCTCAGTACGACGCCCGCGACGAAATACAGTGCGACGATCGTGAAGAAGCCGTGCCCTTCGAGCAGCGACTGCGCGAAATCGGCGCTCGTGACCTTGTCGAACCAGTTGCCCGCGGCTGCCGTGTCGCCGCCGGACGACGATGCCGCGCCGAGCGCGGCGCCGTCGACCTTCACGACGTGCTCGGCCGGCGGATAGCAGATTCCTTCGTCCGCACACCCCTGCGACGTCACCGCGAGCTCGAACGGCCCGGCCGCCTGCTTCACCGGCACGTGGATGACGACTTCGTCACGATAGGTCTCGACGTTCTTCTGGAACGTCTGGTCGAACTTGACGTGGCCGGCCGGGAATTGCGGTTCGCCGAGCGTCGCCTGTCCGCTCTTCACCGCGAAGGCAAACCGCTCGCGGTACATGTAATAACCGTTGGCTACCTTGAAGCGAACGTCCACCTGTCCCGGCGATTCGCTCGCGCTGAACTTGAACGCGACCGACGGATCGAGGAAATCATCGGCCGCGCGCGCGACCGACAGGCCGCCCAGCATGACCGCGACCGACAACAGAACTGCAAGGAACCGCAGCGCGCGCACGCGCACGGAAAGCGCCATACCGTTAAACATGAAATAGACGTTGAGTTTCGCTGGTCACCCACTGGCCGTACGCGGCCGATGCCGTCGTTTGCCACGAGACGATTTCGGGCGTCTCGTATGGATGATGCGCGAGAATAAATCGCTCCAGTTCGAGCGCCCGCACGGGGCTCGTCTTGAACAACAACTGGATCTCGTCGGCCGTTTCGACCTTGCCCTGCCAGTGATAGCGCGACTTGATCGCACCGAGCTCCGACACGCACGCGGCCAGCCGCGCGTCGAGCGCGCCATCGGACAGCGCCGCGGCCGTCGCCGCATCGGGCACCGTCGTCAGCATCAGCACCACTATCATCCGCGCCCTCCTGACTGGTCTACCGGCTCCGGCCGGCGCGAATTGCATATCCTCGGATCACGCCGGCTGCCCGTATCGTAGCGCAGCCCGCGCAATGCTGCCGGTGCTGGCCTGCGACAATCGATCGCAGCCGGCGCCTCAAAAACAAAAAGGGCCAAGCAATCGCTCGGCCCTTTTCAGATACTGCAGCGTACCGGAAGCTTACTCAGCTTCTTGCACGGTTTCCGTTTCGTCGACTTCCGGACGGTCGAGCAGTTCGACCAGTGCCATCGGTGCGTTGTCGCCCACGCGGAAGCCGAACTTCAGCACGCGCAGGTAGCCGCCCGGACGGTTCGCGAAACGCGGACCGAGGACGTCGAACAGCTTCGCGACCGAGTCACGATCGCGCAGGCGGTTGAACGCCAGGCGACGGTTTGCCAGCGACGGCTTCTTGCCGAGCGTGATCAGCGGCTCGACGACTTTACGGAGTTCCTTCGCCTTCGGCAGCGTCGTCTTGATGACTTCGTGCTCGATCAGCGAGTTGGACATGTTACGGAGCATAGCCAGACGGTGGCTGCTCGTGCGGTTCAGTTTCCGCAGACCATGACGATGGCGCATTTCAGTTTCCTTGATTCAAAGTTTTGATCCAGCTCTTCTATCGCACCTCGAGGGTGCACGGGCCGGTAGCGAAAAAAGCAAGATGCGGATTTTAAAGGAAAATCCGCATCTTTGCCAACTACAGCAACAGCAGCGCTACAAGCGGGCTTACTTGTCGAGACCAGCCGGCGGCCAGTTTTCGAGCTTCATGCCCAGCGTGAGACCGCGCGAAGCGAGCACTTCCTTGATCTCGTTGAGCGACTTGCGACCGAGGTTCGGCGTCTTCAGCAGCTCGTTTTCCGTGCGCTGGATCAGATCGCCGATGTAGTAGATGTTCTCGGCCTTCAGGCAGTTCGCCGAACGAACCGTCAGCTCGAGATCGTCCACCGGACGCAGCAGGATCGGGTCGATCTGCGGAGCGCGCGACGGCGCTTCGGCTGCCGTTTCCGTGCCTTCCAGCGCCGCGAACACGGACAGCTGGTCGACCAGGATGCGAGCCGATTGACGGATCGCTTCTTCCGGCGTGATCACACCGCTCGTTTCGATGTTCATCACGAGCTTGTCGAGGTCGGTACGCTGCTCGACACGTGCGCTTTCGACAGCGTAGCTCACGCGGCGAACCGGCGAGAACGATGCGTCGAGGACGATGCGGCCGATGATCTTGGCCGTGTCTTCGCCGTAGCGACGGACGTTGCCGGGCACATAGCCGCGACCCTTTTCGATCTTGATCTGAACGTCGAGCTTGCCGCCCTTCGACAGGTGCGCAATCACGTGATTCGGGTTGATGACTTCGCAATCGTGGGCCAGCTCGATATCGCCGGCCGTGACAACGCCTTCACCTTCCTTGCGCAGCGTAACCGTCACTTCGTCACGGTTATGCAGCTTGAACACCACGCCCTTCAGGTTCAGCAGCAGGTTGACGACGTCTTCCTGCACGCCATCCAGCGTCGAGTACTCGTGCACCACGCCTGCGATCGTGACTTCGGTCGGCGCGTAGCCAACCATCGACGACAGCAGCACGCGGCGAAGCGCATTGCCCAAGGTATGGCCGTAACCGCGTTCGAACGGTTCCATGACCACCCTCGCGTGGTTCTCGCCAAGCGATTCCACGGCGATGATCTTGGGTTTCAGCAAACTGGTTTGCATGGGCTTTCCTTTTCAATACCCTCGGCTCGTTACACCGATAAGGCTGACCGGTAACAACCAGAAAATAAACAGCCGAGGCCCCTCCTTGCGCAACGCAATCGGGGTACCTCGGCCGTCAATCGGATTAACGCGAATACAATTCGACGATCAGGCTTTCGTTGATGTCGCCTGCGATCTCAACGCGTTCCGGCATTTGCTTGAACGTGCCTTCGAACTTCTTCGCATCGACTGCAACCCAGCTCGGCATGCCGCCTTGCTCGGCCAGCGACAGCGCTTCGACGATACGCGCTTGCTTCTTCGCCTTTTCGCGGATCGCGACGACGTCACCTGCCTTCACCTGCTGCGACGGGACGTTTGCGACGACGCCGTTCACGGTGATCGACTTGTGGCTCACCAGCTGACGCGCTTCAGCGCGGGTCGAGCCGAAGCCCATGCGATACACGACGTTGTCGAGGCGCGACTCGAGCAGTTGCAGCAGGTTTTCACCCGTGTTGCCCTTGCGGCGGTCGGCTTCGGCGAAGTAGCGGCGGAACTGACGCTCCAGCACGCCGTAGATGCGCTTGACCTTCTGCTTTTCACGCAGCTGCGTACCGTAGTCGGACGTACGTGCGCCCGAGGTACGGCCGTGCTGACCCGGCTTGCTGTCGAGCTTGCACTTGTCGGCGAGCGAGCGGCGTGCGCTCTTCAGGAACAGGTCGGTGCCTTCACGGCGGGACAGCTTGGCTTTGGGGCCGATATAACGTGCCACTTTGCATTCCTTTATCAATCAGTCACGCGGATCGAAATCCGCGCTAGTCCGCTCCCTTTGGGGCGAACGGTGGGCTTAGTCAATCAAAAAAGCAACGCCCGTCGACGCTGAGCGGCGACAGGCAATGCGCTAGCACGAACGTGCCAGCACATCCTCAGATACGACGACGCTTCGGCGGACGGCAGCCGTTGTGCGGAATCGGGGTGACGTCCGAAATCGCGGTGATCTTGATCCCGAGGCCGTGCAGTGCGCGCACTGCCGACTCGCGACCCGGGCCCGGGCCCTTGATCCGCACTTCCAGATTCTTCACGCCGTATTCCATCGCGACGCGGCCAGCCGACTCGGCTGCGACCTGAGCAGCGAACGGCGTCGATTTGCGCGAGCCCTTGAAGCCCTGACCGCCCGACGTCGCCCATGCCAGAGCGTTGCCTTGGCGATCGGTGATCGTGATGATCGTGTTGTTGAACGACGCGTGAACGTGAACCACGCCTTCAGCGACGTTCTTCTTAACCTTTTTGCGAACGCGTTGCGCCGCGGTATTCGAAGCCTTAGCCATTACGTTTTCCTGTAACTGTCAGTTCCGCTTACTTCTTCAGCGCTTGCGCTGCACGACGCGGACCCTTACGGGTACGTGCGTTCGTACGCGTACGCTGACCGCGCATCGGCAGGCCCTTGCGATGACGGACGCCACGGTAGCAACCGAGGTCCATCAGGCGCTTGATGTTCATCGTCACTTCACGGCGCAGATCGCCTTCGACGACAAACTTGCCCACTTCTTCACGCAGCTTTTCCAGGTCTGCGTCGGTCAGATCCTTGACCTTCTTCGAAAAATCGACGCCAGCTGCCACGCAGATGCTGCGCGAACGGGTGCGGCCGACACCAAAGATAGCCGTCAGGCCAATCTCGGTGTGCTGGTGATTCGGGATGTTAACCCCTGCGATACGAGCCATTGTTTTTCCTCAAACAAAAAGCGCAAACAAACGCGCGGTCAGCCTTGGCGCTGCTTGTGGCGCGGATCCGAGCTGCAGATCACGCGAACGACGCCTTTGCGCTTGATGATCTTGCAATTGCGGCAAATGCGCTTAACCGATGCCATCACTTTCATGATAATACCCTTTTTTCAAATCACTTCGCCCGGAACACGATCCGCGCACGAGACAGATCGTAAGGCGTCAACTCAACCGTCACCTTGTCGCCCGGCAGGATGCGGATGTAGTGCATCCGCATCTTTCCGGAAATATGTCCCAACACGACATGGCCGTTTTCCAGCTTCACACGGAAGGTCGCATTCGGGAGGTTTTCAATCACCTCGCCCTGCATCTGGATTACATCGTCTTTGGCCATAGTCCTTAACGCATCGGGATGTTGCCGCCCTTGAAGTTCGCCTTCTTGAGCAGTGACTCATACTGTTGCGACATAACGTACGACTGCACCTGCGCCATAAAGTCCATCGTGACGACGACAATGATCAGCAGCGACGTTCCACCAAAATAAAACGGCACGTTCCAGCGCAGCACCAGAAATTCCGGCAGCAGACACACGAAGACGATGTAGATCGCACCGGCCAGCGTCAGACGCGTGAGGATGCGGTCGATATATCGTGCGGTTTGATCGCCCGGACGGATGCCCGGAACAAACGCGCCGCTCTTCTTCAGGTTGTCCGCGGTTTCCCTGCTGTTGAACACCAGTGCGGTGTAGAAGAAGCAGAAAAACACGATCGCCAGCGTGTACAGCAGCACATAGACCGGCTGGCCCGGCTTCAGCGCTTCCGCTACGTTATGCAACGTATTGGAAATCCAGCTTCCCGTCGGCTGACCGGTACTGAACCAGCCGAGAATCGTTGCCGGGAACAGAATGATCGACGATGCGAAGATCGGCGGAATCACGCCCGACATGTTCAACTTCAGCGGCAGATGCGACGACTGCCCACCGTAGATCTTGTTGCCGACCTGGCGTTTCGCGTAGTTCACGAGGATCTTGCGCTGACCGCGTTCGATGAACACGACCAGGTAAGTCACCGCGGCAATCAGAACGACGATGATGATCGCCGAAATGATGCTCATCGAACCCGTACGCACCAGCTCGAACAACCCACCCACGGCATTCGGGAACCCTGCTGCGATCCCGCCGAAGATGATGATCGAGATACCGTTGCCCAGACCACGCTCGGTAATCTGCTCGCCGAGCCACATCAGGAACATCGTACCGGTAACCAGCGTCACGACCGTCGTCAGACGGAACAGCATGCCGGGGTCGGTGACGAGGCCCGGCTGGTTTTCCAGCGCAGCCGCGATACCGAACGCCTGGAAGGTCGCGAGCACCACGGTGAAATACCGCGTGTACTGCGTGATCTTCCGTTGCCCTGCCTGCCCTTCCTTCTTCAGCGCCTCGAGCTGCGGCGATACGATCGCCAGCAACTGCATGATGATCGACGCCGAGATGTACGGCATGATCCCCAGCGCAAAGATCGTGAAGCGGGAAAGCGCGCCACCCGAGAACATGTTGAACATGCCCAGGATGCCGCCCGCCTGGCTCTGGAACAGCTTAGCCAGTTGATCCGGATCGATGCCCGGCACGGGAATGTGCGCGCCGATGCGATAGACGATCAGCGCCAGGAGCAGGAACATCGCTCGCCGACGCAGATCGCCGAATTTCGCCGTGCTTCGACCGGGTTTTGCAAGACTCGGGCTGTTAGCCAAGTACCTTCTCCGATGAATGCAAGTGACGACGCGCTACGCGTGTCACTCGGCGAACGAACCGCCAGCCGCTTCGATCGCAGCGCGCGCACCCTTGGTGGCACCGAGACCCTTCACGACGATCTTGCGCTTCAGTTCGCCCGTCGCGATGATCTTTGCGCTCTTCGTCAGCTCGCCGACCAGGCCGGCTTGCTTCAGTGCGAGCAGATCGATCTCGTCGACCGGCAGCTTCTCGAGGTCGCCCAGGCGCACTTCACCGACGAATTCCTTCGTCAGCGACGTGAAGCCGCGCTTCGGCAGACGACGTTGCAGCGGCATCTGACCGCCTTCGAAACCGACTTTGTGGAAGCCGCCCGAACGCGATTTCTGACCCTTGTGACCACGGCCAGCCGTCTTGCCGAGGCCCGAACCGATGCCACGACCGACGCGACGCTTGGCGTGCTTGGCACCAGCGGCCGGCTTCAGGTTATTCAATTCCATATCAACTCCTTGATCCGTAGGGCCGCTTACGCGATGACCTTAACGAGGTACGAGACCTTGTTGATCATGCCGCGGACCGCCGGCGTGTCCTGGAGCTCGCTGACCGAGTTGAGTCGGCGCAGGCCCAGGCCACGCACGGTCGCGCGGTGCGATTCGCGGGTCCCGATCAGGCTCTTAACGAGCTGAACCTTGACAGTTTTTTCAGACATGGTGACCACCCGGGCTTAGCCCAAAATATCTTCGACGGACTTGCCGCGCTTCGCCGCGATGTCTGCCGGGGTCGACTGCTTGCGCAGACCGTCCAGCGTGGCGCGAACGAGGTTGTACGGGTTCGTCGAACCGTGGCTCTTCGCCACGACGTTCTGAACGCCCATCACGTCGAACACTGCGCGCATCGGGCCGCCGGCGATCACGCCCGTACCTGCCTTCGCCGGAGCGAGGAGGACAGCGGATGCGCCGTGCTTGCCGTGCACTTCGTGCTGCAGCGTGCCGTTCTTGAGCGGCACCTTGAACATGTTGCGGCGAGCTTGTTCCATTGCCTTCTGGACAGCGACCGGCACTTCCTTCGCCTTGCCCTTGCCCATACCGATGCGGCCATCACCGTCGCCAACCACGGTCAGTGCGGCGAAGCCGAGAATACGGCCACCCTTCACGACCTTGGTCACGCGATTGACCGAAATCATCTTTTCACGAAGGCCGTCGTCGCGCTCGTCAGCCTGAACTTTCGCTTGCATCTTTGCCATGACGAATTCCTTCCTTAGAACTTGAGCCCAGCTTCGCGAGCTGCCTCAGCCAGCGCCTTGACGCGGCCATGGTAGCGGAAGCCCGAGCGGTCGAAGGCGACGGATTCGATGCCGGCGGCCTTTGCCTTCTCGGCAATACGCTTGCCGATCAGCGTCGCAGCATTAACGTTGCCGCCCTTGCCCGACTTGTCGGCGAGCTCGGCGCGCACTTCAGCTTCGAGCGTCGACGCGCTGGCGAGCACCTTGGTGCCGCAGGGCGAGAACACTTGAGCGTAGATGTGCGTGTTCGTGCGATGCACGGCGAGACGCGCGACCTGCAGCTCAGCGATCTTGATACGCGTCTGGCGAGCGCGGCGCAGGCGAGATTGAGTCTTATCCATGATTGCGCACCCTTACTTCTTCTTCGTTTCTTTGAGGATCACAACCTCGTCGGAATAACGCACGCCCTTGCCCTTGTAGGGCTCCGGCGGACGGTAACCGCGGACTTCCGCAGCCACTTGACCGACTTGTTGCTTGTTGATCCCCTTGATCACGATTTCGGTTTGCGTCGGGGTTTCAGCCTTGACGCCTTCCGGCATCTGGTGCACCACCGGGTGCGAGAAACCCAGCGACAGGTTCAGCTTGTCGCCTTGCGCTTGCGCACGGTAACCGACGCCAACCAGCGTCAGCTTGCGCTCGAAACCCTTGGTCACGCCGTGCACGGCATTCGCGATAATCGCGCGCATCGTGCCCGACAGTGCATTTGCTTCGCGGCTTTCGTCGACCGGCGCCAGATTCAGCGTGCCGTCGTTGTTCGCCACGTTCACGAGCGGATTGATCGCTTGCGTGATGGTGCCCAGCGGGCCCTTGACGGTGATAGCACCGTCGGCCAGCTTGACTTCCGCGCCTTGCAGCGCGATCGGGCTCTTACCTACTCGAGACATGTTTCTCTCTCCTCGGCTTTAAGCGACGTAGCAGATGACTTCGCCGCCGACGCCGGTAGCGCGCGCCTTGCGATCAGTCATCACGCCCTTCGGCGTCGACACGATAGCCACGCCGAGGCCGTTCATGACCTGCGGAATGTCGTTACGGCCGCGGTACACGCGCAGACCAGGCTTCGACACGCGCTCGAGGCGTTCGATGACCGGGCGACCTGCGTAGTACTTCAGCGCGATATTCAGTTCGGACTTCGCACCTTCCGCCTTCACGGCGAAATCGTCGATATAACCTTCGTCCTTGAGGACTTGCGCGATTGCAACCTTGACCTTCGACGAGGGCATCGCAACCGATACCTTCTCGACCATCTGCGCGTTGCGGATGCGAGTCAGCATATCGGCGATAGGATCACTCATGCTCATTTACGTTTCTCCTATTACCAGCTCGCCTTGGTCAGGCCAGGAATCTCGCCACGGAATGCGATTTCACGAATCTTGTTACGCGCGAGGCCGAATTTACGGAACGTGCCACGCGGACGGCCCGTGATCGCGCAGCGGTTACGCTGGCGGGTCGGGTTTGCGTTGCGGGGCAGTTGCTGCAGCTCAAGGCGTGCTTCGTAGCGCTCTTCTTCCGACTTGCTTTGGTCTTCGACGATCGCCTTCAGCGCATCGCGCTTTGCTGCGAACTTCGCGACCAGGCGGGCGCGCTTCTTTTCACGTTCGATCAGTGCCAGTTTAGCCACGGTAACCTCAGTTTCTGAACGGGAACTTGAAGCTGGCGAGCAGAGCCTTTGCTTCGTCGTCGGTCTTCGCAGTCGTCGTGATGCTGATGTTCAGCCCACGCAGTGCGTCGATCTTGTCGTAGTCGATTTCGGGGAAAATGATCTGCTCTTTCACACCGATGTTGTAGTTGCCACGGCCATCGAAAGCACGACCCGACACGCCGCGGAAATCTCGCACGCGGGGCAGGGCAACCGTTACGAAACGGTCGAGAAATTCGTACATCGCTTGACCACGCAGCGTCACCATCGCGCCGATCGGGTAACCCTGGCGGATCTTGAAGCCTGCGATTGCCTTGCGAGCCTTCGTGACGACCGGCTTCTGGCCGGCGATCTTCGTGAGGTCGCCAACGGCGTTCTCGATGATCTTCTTGTCAGCGATCGCTTCGCCAAGACCCATGTTCAGCGTGATCTTGGTGATGCGCGGCACTTCCATGACCGACTTGTAACCGAACTTCTCGATCAGGCCGGGCACAACCTTTTCTTTGTAAAACTCTTGAAAACGAGCCATTTTTTACTCCGCTGCGTCAGGCGCTCAGTACGGCACCGGTCGTCTTCAGGAAGCGAACCTTCTTGCCTTCCTCGACCTTGATGCCAACACGCGACGCCTTGCCATTCGCGTCGACCAGTGCGACGTTCGAAATATGCAGGGGCATCGTCTTCGCTTCCACGCCACCCGTCGTACCCTTCATCGGGTTCGGCTTCACATGCTTCTTGACGAGGTTGATACCTTCAACCGTCACATGTTCAGCACCGACAGCCAGCACGACGCCGCGCTTGCCCTTGTCCTTGCCAGTGACGACGATGACTTCGTCACCCTTGCGAATCTTGTTCATCGCGACTCCTTACAGCACTTCCGGCGCCAGCGAAACGATCTTCATGAATCGTTCGCTACGCAGCTCACGCGTCACCGGCCCGAAGATACGGGTGCCGATCGGCTCGAGCTTGTTATTCAAAAGCACAGCGGCGTTGCCGTCGAACTTGATCAGCGAGCCGTCTTGACGGCGCACGCCCTTGGCGGTGCGGACCACCACGGCGTTGTAAATTTCGCCTTTCTTCACGCGCCCGCGCGGCGTTGCCTCTTTGACGGTCACCTTGATGATGTCGCCAATGCCGGCATAACGACGCTTCGAGCCGCCGAGCACCTTGATGCACATGACTTCACGTGCACCCGTGTTGTCGGCTACTTCGAGCCGAGATTCGGTCTGGATCATGGTTTGTCTTTCCCAACTTAATCCGGATGCACCACCATGATGCATTCGGTCAGTCTTGGTCCCGTCAGCCAATCGGCTGCTTGGGTTGGAACAGCAGCGACGGCAAACGAAACCCGCCATCGCAATTCGGTGAATCTTTCGGACAGGCAGGCGCCAGTCCGCTTCCCCCACCAACTTCGCCCGCGACGGGGCTCCCATAAAGAGGGAAGACCAGGATTATAACAAATAATCCTGGTCACGCAAGCAAAAACTTTGCGATTTCAAGCACTTCGTGGAGAAGTGCCTGTTACTGCCTACTGCGCTGCCCGCTTAGATGACGCGAGCGGCTTCGACGAGGCGCGACACCGTCCAGGCCTTCGTCTTCGAAACAGGACGAGTTTCCTGGATTTCGACGAGATCGCCTTCGTTGCAGGTGTTCGCTTCATCATGCGCGTGGTACTTCTTCGAGCGCACGACATACTTGCCGTAGATCGGATGCTTGACGCGGTGCTCGATCAGCACGGTGACGGTCTTGTCCATCTTGTTGCTGACGACCCGACCGACCAGCGTCCGCTTCAGCGAGGTTTTCACGCTATCGTTCATTTCTGGTTCGCCTTCTGAGTCATGACGGTCCGCACACGTGCGATGTCGCGACGAACCTTCTTCAGCTGGCTCGTGTTCGTGAGCTGCTGGGTCGCGAGTTGCATGCGCAGGCCGAATTGCGCCTTCAGCAGGTCCGCCAGCTCCTTGTTGAGCGCGGCCTGGTCTTTCTGGAGAAGTTCGGAAGCCTTCATGTTTTCTCCTTAGGCGCCGAGCTGGCGCACGATGAATGCCGTCTTCAGCGGCAGCTTGGCTGCAGCCAGACGGAACGCTTCGCGTGCCAGTTCTTCGGTTACGCCGTCCATTTCATAGAGCATCTTGCCCGGCTGAATCTCGGCGACGTAGTACTCCGGGTTACCCTTACCGTTACCCATACGTACTTCGGCCGGCTTCTGCGAAATCGGCTTGTCCGGGAAGATCCGGATCCAGATGCGGCCGCCACGCTTGATGTGACGCGTCATTGCACGACGCGCCGCTTCAATCTGGCGTGCGGTCAAACGACCGCGACCGATAGCCTTCAGGCCGAATTCACCGAACGACACTGCGTTGCCGCGCGTCGCCTTGCCGGTGTTACGACCCTTCTGCTCTTTACGATACTTTCTGCGTTTCGGTTGCAGCATCGTTATTCTCCAGTCTTGCCGTCTTCGGGCTTGCCGGCGCCACGGCGCGGTGCGCCACGACGAGCACCCGGAGCGCCGCCTTCGCCATCACGGCGCGGACGACGGTCGCCCGGACGCGCATTGCGACGCGGACGCTTGTCTTCGGCTACTTCTTCCACCACCGGTGCGTCGTTGCGGCCGAGCGTATCGCCCTTGTAGACCCACACCTTGACGCCGATGATCCCGTAAGTCGTCTTCGCTTCCGAAGTCGCGTAGTCGATATCGGCACGCAGCGTGTGAAGCGGCACGCGACCTTCGCGATACCACTCCGTACGAGCGATTTCGATACCGTTCAGACGGCCCGCGCTCATGATCTTGATGCCTTGAGCACCCAGACGCATCGCGTTCTGCATCGCACGCTTCATCGCGCGACGGAACATGATCCGGCGCTCGAGCTGTTGCGTGATCGAGTCAGCGATCAGCTGAGCATCGGTTTCCGGCTTGCGGATTTCTTCGATGTTGACGTGAACCGGAACGCCCATGCGGCGTTGCAGTTCCGTCTTCAGCTGCTCGATATCCTCACCCTTCTTGCCGATGACAACACCCGGACGCGAGCTGTAAATCGTGATACGCGCGTTCTTCGCCGGACGCTCGATGACGACCCGACCGACCGAAGCGTTCTTCAGCTTCTTCTTCAGGTATTCACGAACACCGATGTCTTCCTGCAGCATCGCCGCGAAATTGTTGTTGTTCGCGTACCAACGCGAAGCCCAATTACGGCTGACAGCCAGGCGGAAGCCAGTCGGATGAATTTTCTGTCCCATCGTATGGCTCCTTAATTCCCGACCGTCACAGTGATGTGACAGGATTGCTTCTCGATGCGGTTACCGCGGCCCTTGGCGCGCGCGGTGAAACGCTTGAGCGATGCAGCCTTGTCGACGTAGATGCTCTTGATCTTGAGCTCGTCGATATCGGCGCCTTCGTTGTGCTCCGCATTCGCGATTGCCGACAGCACAACCTTCTTCACGATGCCAGCCGCCTTCTTCGGCGAGAACGTCAGAACGTTCAGCGCCTTGTCGACCGGCAAACCGCGGATCTGGTCAGCCACAAGGCGCGTTTTTTGCGCCGAGATGCGGGCACCGCGATGAATTGCTTTCACTTCCATCTTGATTGCCCCTTATTTCTTGGCCTTCTTGTCGGCTGCGTGACCCTTGAACGTACGGGTCAGTGCGAACTCGCCAAGCTTGTGGCCGACCATGTTTTCCGAGATGTACACCGGAACGTGTTGACGGCCGTTGTGAACAGCGATCGTCAGGCCGATGAAATCCGGCAGAATCGTCGAGCGACGCGACCAGGTCTTGATCGGCTTTTTGTCGCGCGAAGCTGCAGCCGCCTCAACTTTCTTCAGCAAATGGGCGTCGCAGAACGGACCTTTTTTAACAGAACGTGCCATTGCCTACTCCTTAACGCTTGTGACGGCGCTGGACGATCATCGTCGTCGTGCGCTTGTTGCTACGGGTGCGATAACCCTTAGCCGGCGTACCCCACGGGCTAACCGGATCGCGACCTGCAGCCGTCTTGCCCTCACCACCACCGTGCGGGTGATCAACCGGGTTCATCGCAACGCCACGCACCGTCGGGCGGATACCGCGCCAGCGGTTCGCGCCAGCCTTGCCGATCTGGCGCAGGCTATGCTCTTCGTTGCCGACTTCACCGATCGTTGCACGGCACTCGATGTGCACGCGGCGGATTTCGCCCGAACGCAGACGAACCTGCGCGTAGACGCCTTCACGTGCCAGCAGCATGGCCGACGTACCAGCCGAACGCGCCATTTGCGCGCCCTTGCCCGGCAGCATCTCGATGCAGTGGATCGTCGTACCGACCGGAATGTTGCGGATCGGCAGCGTGTTGCCTGCACGGATCGGCGCTTCCGAACCCGACATCAGCTGCTGGCCGACCGTCAGACCCTTCGGGGCGATGATGTAGCGACGCTCGCCGTCTGCGTAGAGCACCAGCGCGATGTTCGCGCTACGGTTCGGGTCGTACTCGAGACGCTCGACCTTTGCCGGGATGCCATCCTTCGTGCGACGGAAATCGACGATACGATAGTGCTGCTTGTGACCACCACCCTTGTGACGCGTGGTGATACGACCGTTGTTGTTACGGCCGGCGGTCGAGCTCTGCGAGTCGAGCAGTGCCGCGAACGGCTTGCCCTGGTGCAGATTCTTGTTGACCACCTTGACCATCGCGCGGCGACCCGGCGATGTCGGCTTAACTTTAACGATTGCCATGATTACTTGGCCTCCGCTTCAAAGTTGATTTCCTGGCCGGGCTTCAGGCAAACGTACGCCTTCTTCACGTCCTTGCGACGGCCCATCGAACGGCCAAAGCGCTTTTGCTTGCCCTTCTGAACCAGCACGTTGACGGAATCAACTTCAACCTTGAACAGCAGCTCGACAGCCGCCTTCACTTCCTGCTTCGTGGCATCCGGTGCGACTTCGAACACGACTTGCTCGTTCTTGTCGGCAACCAGCGTCGCCTTTTCCGAGATCACCGGTGCGAGCAGGACCTGCATCAAACGATGATCGTTCTTGCGAATCTCGCTCATGACAGCAACTCCTCGATCTGGGCGACCGCAGCCTTCGTGACCAGCACTTTCTTGAAGTAGATCAGCGACAGCGGGTCAGCGTAGCGCGGCTCGACAATTGCCACGTGCGGCAGGTTGCGCGATGCCAGGTACAGGTTTTCGTCAACCGTGTCGGTGATGATCAGCACGGAGTCGAGACCCATGGTCTTGAATTTGTCGGCCAGCAGCTTGGTCTTCGGCGCTTCGAGGATGATGTCCTCGACGACCGACAGACGGCCTTCACGGGCCAGCTGCGAGAAGATCGAGCAGAGACCTGCGCGATGCATCTTCTTGTTGACCTTGTGCGAGAAGTTTTCTTCCGGCGAATTCGGGAAGATACGACCACCGCCACGCCACAACGGGCTCGACGACATACCGGCACGAGCGCGGCCCGTACCCTTCTGGCGCCACGGCTTCTTGGTCGTGTGCTTGACTTGCTCACGGTCCTTCTGTGCGCGGTTACCCTGGCGAGCATTCGCCTGGTAAGCGACGACGACCTGGTGGATCAGCGCTTCGTTGTAGTCACGACCGAACACGACGTCCGATGCGTTGACCACTGCACCTTCCTGACCATTTTCGTTCAGGAGCTTGAGTTCCATTATTTCGCCCCCTTGGTCTTGACGGCCGGCGTCACGAAGACCTTGCCGCCCTTCGCGCCCGGAATCGCACCCTTCACGAGCAGCAGCTTGCGCTCTGCGTCGATACGAGCGATTTCGAGGTTCTGCACCGTCACCGTCACGTCACCCATGTGACCCGTCATGCGTTTACCCGGGAAAACACGACCCGGATCCTGCGCCATACCGATCGAGCCCGGCACGTTGTGCGAGCGCGAGTTACCGTGCGTGGCACGGCCGGAGGAGAAGTTGTAACGCTTGATCGTACCGGCGTAGCCCTTACCGATCGACACGCCTTGCACGTCGACCTTCTGGCCCACTTCGAAAAGATCAGCACCGACAACGGCGCCATTCGACAGCTCAGCTGCCTTGGCCGCGTCAATGCGGAATTCCTTGAGGATTTCACCGGCTTCGACACCGGCTTTGGCGAGATGACCTGCCAGCGGCTTCGTCACGCGCGATGCACGACGGGAGCCGAATGCAACCTGCACGGCCGTGTAGCCGTCGGTTTCAACAGTCTTGATCTGCGTCACGCGGTTGTCCGACACGTCCAGCACGGTGACGGGAATCGAATCCCCTTCAGCCGTGAAGATACGGGTCATGCCAACCTTGCGACCTACGAGTCCAAGGCTCATCATTTTCTCCATTCCCGACTGCGATTGGTCGGGGCTGATTTACAAAATGCCGGGCACGCAAGGCCCAACTTTTTTACGCGAATACGCGAAAAGCCAAGCAGTATAGCCCGACTTCGCGATTTCCGCAAGCAATACAAAGACTTAGCACCGCCCAGCGAGCCGGTTGGCGCCGAAAGCCTTACTGCAGCTTGATTTCCACGTCGACGCCAGCCGGCAGATCGAGCTTCATCAGCGCGTCAACGGTCTTGTCCGTCGGGTCGACGATGTCCATCAGGCGCTGGTGGGTGCGGATTTCGAGCTGATCGCGCGACGTCTTGTTGACGTGCGGCGAACGCAGGATGTCAAAACGCTGAATGCGCGTCGGCAGCGGCACCGGGCCACGGACGATTGCGCCAGTCCGCTTCGCGGTATCGACGATCTCGGCAGCCGATTGATCGATCAGACGATAGTCGAATGCCTTCAGGCGAATGCGGATTTTCTGTTGCTGCATGACGATTCCTTGAAAAGAGCGAGGCGATGTTGCATCGCCGGACACTAAAAGAACGTGAAACACGACGCCTGCGGGGAGCGAGACATCATGTTCCTAACGGCACTTCCACTGCTAAGCCCGCGATTCTACACGAAATTCCGAAACCGTGGCGAGCATTTCTCGAGCAGCGCAACGCGCCGCCCAAAAACAAAACCGGGTGCCAGCGCAAGCTGGACACCCGGTTTCGGCGGTACAACTGCCTACCGCGGAATCGCGGACCCCGGCGGGATCCGCGGATCGTCGATATTACTCGATGATCTTGGCGACGACGCCGGCGCCGACCGTACGGCCGCCTTCGCGGATTGCGAAGCGCAGACCTTCTTCCATCGCGATCGGAGCGATCAGCTTCACCGTGATCGACACGTTGTCGCCCGGCATCACCATTTCCTTGTCCTTCGGCAGCTCGATCGAGCCCGTCACGTCCGTCGTACGGAAGTAGAACTGCGGACGGTAGTTGTTGAAGAACGGCGTGTGACGGCCGCCTTCGTCCTTGCTCAGCACGTACACTTCAGCCGTGAAGTGCGTGTGCGGCGTGATCGAACCCGGCTTCGCCAGAACCTGGCCACGCTCAACGTCTTCACGCTTCGTGCCGCGCAGCAGGATACCAACGTTGTCGCCTGCTTGACCTTGGTCCAGCAGCTTGCGGAACATTTCAACGCCCGTGCAGGTCGTCTTCACCGTCGGCTTGATACCGACGATTTCGATTTCTTCGCCGACCTTCACGATGCCGCGCTCGACACGACCCGTCACAACCGTACCACGGCCCGAGATCGAGAACACGTCTTCCACCGGCATCAGGAACGCACCGTCAACTGCACGCTCCGGCGTCGGGATGTACGTGTCCAGCGCGTCGGCCAGGCTCATGATCGCCACTTCGCCCAGCTCGCCCGTGTCGCCTTCCAGCGCCAGCTTCGCCGAACCCTTCACGATCGGCGTGTCGTCGCCCGGGAAGTCGTACTTCGACAGGAGTTCGCGAACTTCCATCTCGACCAGCTCGAGCAGTTCAGCGTCGTCCACCATGTCGCACTTGTTCAGGAACACGATGATGTACGGAACGCCAACCTGACGTGCCAGCAGGATGTGCTCACGCGTCTGCGGCATCGGGCCGTCAGCTGCCGAGCAAACCAGGATCGCGCCGTCCATCTGCGCTGCGCCCGTGATCATGTTCTTCACATAGTCAGCGTGGCCCGGGCAGTCAACGTGTGCGTAGTGGCGGTTAGCCGTTTCGTACTCGACGTGTGCCGTGTTGATCGTGATGCCGCGCGCCTTTTCTTCCGGTGCCGCGTCGATCTGGTCGTATGCCTTCGCTTCGCCGCCGAACTTCTTCGTCAGAACCGTCGTGATCGCTGCCGTCAGCGTCGTCTTGCCGTGGTCAACGTGACCAATCGTACCAACGTTCACGTGCGGCTTGGTCCGCTCGAATTTACCTTTTGCCATGATTCTCTTCTTTCAATAATAATCGATTGTGATAGCGAATTACTTCGACTTCGCGCTGATGATCGCTTCTGCAACGTTCTTCGGAGCTTCAGCGTAGTGCTTGAACTCCATCGTGTACGTTGCACGACCTTGCGTGAGCGAGCGCAGCGACGTGGAATAGCCGAACATTTCCGACAGCGGCACTTCGGCGCGCACGATCTTGCCGCCGCCAACCATGTCGTCCATGCCCTGGATAATGCCGCGACGACCCGACAGGTCGCCCATCACGTTACCCATGAAGTCTTCCGGCGTTTCCACTTCCACTGCCATCATCGGCTCGAGCAGAACCGGATCAGCGCGGCGCATTGCTTCCTTGAACGCCATCGAACCGGCCATGCGGAACGCATTTTCGTTCGAGTCGACGTCGTGGTACGAACCGAACGTCAGCGTGACCTTCACGTCGACGACCGGGAAGCCTGCCAGCACGCCGCTCTTCAGCGTTTCCTGGATACCCTTGTCAACCGACGGGATGTATTCACGCGGAATCACGCCGCCCTTGATCGCGTCGATGAACTCGTAGCCCTTGCCCAGTTCGCTGCGCTCGAGCGTGATGACCGCATGGCCGTACTGACCGCGACCGCCCGACTGCTTGACGAACTTGCCTTCGACGTCCGCGGCCGACTTGCGGATGGTTTCGCGGTAAGCAACCTGCGGCTTGCCAACGGTCGCTTCCACGCCGAATTCACGCTTCATCCGGTCAACCAGAATTTCGAGGTGGAGCTCGCCCATGCCCGAAATGATCGTTTGACCCGATTCTTCGTCGGTCTGCACGCGGAACGACGGATCTTCCTGAGCCAGACGGTTCAGCGCCAGGCCCATCTTTTCCTGGTCAGCCTTCGTCTTCGGCTCGACGGCCTGCGAAATCACCGGCTCCGGGAAGATCATGCGTTCGAGCACGATCGGATGTGCCGGATCGCACAGCGTGTCGCCCGTGGTCGCTTCCTTCAGGCCGACCGCTGCAGCGATGTCGCCTGCGCGCACTTCCTTGATTTCTTCGCGCTGGTTCGCGTGCATCTGCAGAATACGGCCGAGACGTTCCTTCTTGCCCTTGGTCGCATTGAGCAGCGTGTCGCCCGAATTGACGACGCCCGAGTAGACGCGGAAGAAGATCAGCTGGCCGACGAACGGGTCGGTCATGATCTTGAACGCGAGCGACGCGAACTTCTCGTCGTCGGAAGCACGACGCTCCGTCTTCTCGCCGTTTTCGAGCTCGCCCGTAACCGGCGGAATGTCGACCGGCGACGGCAGGAAGTCGATCACGGCGTCGAGCATACGCTGCACGCCCTTGTTCTTGAACGCGGTACCGCACAGCATCGGCTGGATTTCGCACGCGATCGTACGGTCACGCAGACCCTTCACGATCTCGTCTTCCGTCAGCGAACCTGCTTCCAGGTACTGGTTCATCAGGTCTTCGCTCGACTCTGCAGCCGCCTCGACCATCTTTTCACGCCATTCGTTGCACGTGTCGACGAGTTCCGCCGGGATGTCGACGTAGTCGAACTTGGTACCTTGCGACGCTTCGTCCCAAATGATCGCCTTCATCTTGATCAGATCGACGACGCCCTTGAAGCCTTCTTCCGCACCGATCGGCACCACGACCGGAACCGGGTTCGCCTTCAGGCGCAGACGGAGCTGGTCGTAGACCTTGAAGAAGTTCGCGCCGGTACGGTCCATCTTGTTGACGAACGCGAGACGCGGCACCTTGTACTTGTTCGCCTGGCGCCACACCGTTTCCGACTGCGGCTGCACGCCGCCCACTGCGCAGTACACCATGCATGCGCCGTCGAGCACGCGCATCGAGCGCTCGACTTCAATCGTGAAGTCGACGTGGCCCGGGGTGTCGATGATGTTGATGCGGTGTTCCGGATAGTTGCCGCCCATGCCCTTCCAGAAGGCCGTGGTAGCAGCGGACGTGATCGTGATGCCACGTTCCTGTTCCTGCTCCATCCAGTCCATCGTGGCTGCGCCGTCGTGGACTTCACCGATCTTGTGGTTCACACCGGTGTAAAACAGAATGCGCTCGGTCGTCGTCGTTTTGCCGGCGTCGATGTGAGCGCTAATACCGATATTGCGGTAGCGCTCGATAGGAGTCTTGCGAGCCACTTTGATCCTCTACTGGGATGACACGATGCAGCCCGGCTGCATCATGCTTCAACACAAACGGGCGAGGCGCCTGAAAAGCGCACCCGCCCGGAATTTATTTCCGCTAACAGCCCAGCCAGGCGCTTAGAAACGGAAATGCGAGAACGCGCGGTTGGCTTCTGCCATGCGGTGAACTTCGTCGCGCTTCTTCATCGCGCCGCCACGGCCTTCGGCCGCTTCGGAGAGTTCACCTGCCAGGCGCAGGGCCATCGACTTCTCGCTACGCTTCTTCGCAGCCTCACGCAGCCAGCGCATCGCCAATGCCATACGACGCGACGGGCGCACTTCGACCGGAACTTGATAGTTGGCACCACCAACGCGGCGGCTCTTCACTTCGACCACCGGCTTCACGTTGTTGAGCGCAACCGTGAACACTTCCAGCGGGTCCTTGCCACCCTTGGTCTGGATTTGTTCGAATGCGCCATAAACGATGCGCTCTGCGACCGACTTCTTGCCGGACAGCATCAGCATGTTCATGAACTTGGCAACATCAACGTTACCGAACTTCGGATCCGGCAACACTTCCCGCTTGGGGACTTCGCGACGACGCGGCATGATTCTTCCTTTACTTGTTCAGTTGGAGCTGGTTCCAGCTCCGCGGCCACCAACAAACCCGATCACATCTTCACGACTAACCAGCTTGGCCGGGTGACCACTTACTCGACAGCACCAGCAATCCGGCACTCCCGCCTTGACCGCCCTGCGGCGATCCCTGATCAAAAACTGCTTACTTGGCAGCCTTTGCACGCTTCGCGCCGTACTTCGAGCGCGCTTGCTTACGGTCCTTGACGCCCTGGGTATCCAGCGAGCCGCGAACCATGTGGTAACGCACACCCGGCAAGTCCTTCACACGGCCGCCGCGGATCAGCACAACCGAGTGTTCCTGCAGGTTGTGGCCTTCACCGCCGATGTACGAAATCACTTCGAAGCCGTTCGTCAGACGAACCTTGGCGACCTTACGGAGTGCCGAGTTCGGCTTCTTCGGCGTCGTCGTGTACACACGGGTGCACACGCCGCGACGCTGGGGGCAGTCCTGCAGGGCCGGGCTCTTGCTCTTCGTCGTTTCCGACTGACGGCCTTTGCGAACCAGTTGGTTGATGGTTGGCATTGTTTATTCCTGAAATTGAACAAAATCTGCGCATCGATTTCGGGCAAAGCGAGAATCGGCGCACAGTTGACTTCCGAACTGGCGAATCGGGTGCGAGCTTTCGAACGCGACACAGCCCACCGAATACCGGAACCCAGCATCATATTCCGGAAATGCCAACTAAGTCAACGGCTTGCGTGATTTGCCGGTCGACTGCGTGGTTTACTGGAAGGGTCGGAACGCCTGTATCAGGCCGATTCAACGACGTCGATGATCTCGTCGCCGAAGCGTTCGAGCTTGCGTACGCCCATGCCGGGGATGTGGCGCAGGTCGTCGATCGACTCCGGCGCGTTGCGCGCGATTTCCGCGAGCGTCGCGTCATGGAAGATCACGTAGGCCGGCACGCCGTCGGTCTTGGCGGTTTCCGCGCGCCACGCGCGCAGCGCGTCCCACCGCGCGCGCTCGCGCGTGCCCATGCCGGCCGTCGGGTCGACACGCGTGCCGCCGCGGCTCGACGACTGGCGCGTGCGCTGCGGCTTCACGTAGCGGCGCAGCGTGACCTTCTCCTCGTTCTTCAGCACGGGCTTCGCGGCCTCGGTCAGCACCAGCGCGCCGAAGCCGCCATGATCGACGGCCAGGTAACCGTACGCGACGAGCTGACGGAAAATCGCGCGCCATTCGGGCTCGGACAGCGATGCGCCGATCCCGAACGTCGTGAGCTGGTCGTGGCCGCGCTGCAACACCTTCTCGGTGCGCCCGCCGCGCAGGATCTCGATCAGGTGGCTCGAGCCGAAATTGAAGCCGCTCGCGCGCTGCGCGCGGAACACGCAAGACAACGCCATCTGCGCCTCGCGCGTGGCATCCCACGATGCGGGCGGCTCGAGGCACGTGTCGCAGTTGCCGCATGGCTGGCTCTCTTCGCCGAAGTAGTTCAGCAGCCGCACGCGGCGGCACGAGATCGTCTCGCACAGCCCGAGCAGCGCATCGAGCTTCGACGTCTGCACGCGCTTGTGCGCGTCGTCCGCATCGGACTCGTCGATCATCTTGCGCTGCTGGACGACATCGCCGAGACCGTACGCCATCCATGCGTTCGCGGGCATCCCGTCGCGGCCCGCCCGGCCCGTTTCCTGGTAGTAGCCTTCGACGCTCTTCGGCAGATCCAGGTGCGCGACGAAGCGCACGTCGGGTTTGTCGATACCCATACCGAACGCGATCGTCGCGCACATCACGATGCCTTCCTCGCGCTGGAACATTTCCTGGTGCTTCTGCCGCACCTCGAACTCCATCCCCGCGTGATACGGCAGCGCGCGCACGCCCTGCGCCTTCAGCCACTCGGCCGTTTCCTCCACCTTGCGGCGCGACAGGCAATAGACGACGCCGGCGTCCGTCGTGCCGTCGGCATTCGTGTGTTCGGCGCGGATGAAGTCGAGCAGCTGCGAGCGCGCGTTGTCCTTCTCGACGATCCGGTAGCGGATGTTCGGGCGGTCGAAGCTCGACACGAACACGCGCGCGTCGTCGAGCGCGAGACGATGGATGATCTCGTCACGCGTGATCGCGTCGGCCGTGGCCGTCAGCGCGATGCGCGGCACCGCCGGGAACCGCTCGTGCAGTACCGACAGCTGGATGTATTCCGGACGGAAATCGTGCCCCCATTGCGACACGCAGTGTGCTTCGTCGATCGCGAACAAGCCGATCTTCGCGCGCTCGAGCAGGTCGAGGAAGCGCCCCGTCATCAGCCGTTCGGGCGCGACGTACAGCAGGTCGATTTCGCCTTCGCGCAGCGCGCGCTCGATGGCCGCGGCCTCGGCGCCCGACAGTGTCGAATTCAGATACGCCGCGCGCACGCCCACTTCTCTCAGTGCGGCGACCTGATCCTGCATCAGCGCGATCAGCGGCGACACGACGATACCGGCACCCTGTCCGGCCTCGCGACGCAGCAGCGCGGGAATCTGGTAGCACAGCGATTTGCCGCCGCCGGTCGGCATCAGCACGAGACAATCGCCGCCGCCGGCGACGTGCTCGACGATCTCGCCCTGCTGGCCGCGAAAGGCGGAATAACCAAAGACTTCGTCGAGAATTTCGAGGGCGCGGGACATGAATGAGAACAAGGACGGCTAAACGATGACCGCAATTTTAACAACCCGCTCGCGCAGCGCGTGGCGAATCGTTCGAAGTTGGTCGTTCGGCCAGGGTTCGTTCGCGTGCATCACGGGCCTGCCGCGGCCGCGCCGCAAGCAATCTCCGGGCATGCGGCGTTACTGCGCAGGCACGTCATGCACGTGAACGACAGATGAAAAAAAACCGCCCGGCAGAACCGGGCGGTTTCGGTGACAGCGTGGTGAGGCAAGGCGGCTCGCGCCGCCCGCGCTTACTCGGCTGCCGGGTGCTGTTGCGGCTCTTCCGCAGCAGGCGCGCTCGGCGTGCCGAAGTCGAATGCCTCTTCCGCTGCGATCTGGTCGAAACGCTCGCGATCCGACGATTCCTTCGCCTTGCGTGCCTTGTGGAACGCGAGACCCGTACCGGCCGGAATCAGGCGGCCGACGATCACGTTTTCCTTCAGGCCACGCAGATCGTCGCGCTTGCCCATGATCGCCGCTTCGGTCAGCACGCGGGTCGTTTCCTGGAACGATGCCGCGGAGATGAACGAGTCGGTCGACAGCGATGCCTTCGTGATACCGAGCAGCACGTTGTCGTACGAAGCCGGACGCTTGTCCTCGGCGATCATGCGATCGTTCTCGTCCAGCATGTCGGAACGCTCGACCTGTTCGCCCGGGATGAAGCGCGTATCGCCGTTGTCGGTGATCTGCACACGACGCAGCATCTGGCGAACGATCACCTCGATGTGCTTGTCGTTGATCTTCACGCCCTGCAGACGATACACGTCCTGCACTTCGTCGACGATGTAGCGCGACAGCGCCTCGATACCCTGCAGACGCAGGATGTCGTGCGGATCGGCCGGACCGTCCACGATCATTTCGCCCTTGTTGACGACCTGTGCATCGTGAACCAGAACCTGCTTTTCCTTCGCGATCAGGAACTCGTGCTGGTTGCCCTCGAGATCCGTGATGACGAGACGCTGCTTGCCCTTCGTGTCCTTACCGAACGACGTCGTACCGGTGACTTCCGCGAGAATGCCGGCATCCTTCGGCGAACGCGCTTCGAACAGTTCCGCCACCCGCGGCAGACCGCCGGTAATGTCACGCGTCTTCTGCGCTTCGGTCGGGATACGTGCGAGCACTTCACCGACCTGCACCTGCTGGCCATCCTTCACGGTGATCAGTGCGCCGACCTGGAAGCCGATCTGCACTGCGTGCTCCGTGCCCGGAATCTTCACTTCTTCGCCGTTCGCGTCGAGCAGCTTCACCTGCGGACGCACGCTCTTCGAAGCCTGCGAACCGCGACGCTTCACGTCGATCACGACCAGCGTCGACAGGCCGGTCACGTCGTCGATCTGCTTCGCGACGGTCACGCCTTCCTCGACGTTCTCGAACTTCACCGTACCACCGTACTCGGTGATGATCGGACGCGTCAGCGGATCCCACGTGGCGAGCTGCGTGCCTGCCTTGATCGTCACGCCGTCGAGCTGCAGCAGCGTCGCGCCGTACGGCACTTTGTGACGCTCGCGCTCGCGACCGAAGTCGTCGGTGATCATCGCTTCGCCCGAACGGGAAATGACGATCTGCTCGCCCTTCGCGTTCGTGACGTAGCGCATCGTCGCCGTGAAGCGCACGATACCGTTGCTCTTCGCTTCGACCGACGAAGCCACTGCCGCACGCGATGCCGCACCACCGATGTGGAACGTACGCATCGTCAGCTGCGTGCCCGGTTCACCGATCGACTGTGCCGCGATCACGCCGACTGCTTCGCCGACGTTCACGAGCGAGCCGCGGCCGAGGTCTCGACCGTAGCAGGCTGCGCACAGGCCGTAACGCGTTTCGCAGGTCAGCGGCGTGCGCACGCGCACTTCGTCGATGCCGAGGCGTTCGATTTCCTCGACCGCCGTTTCGTCGAGCAGCATGCCCGATTCGTACACCGTTTCCTGCGTTTCCGGGTTGACGACGTCCGCAACCGCGACGCGGCCGAGGATACGGTCGCGCAGCGCTTCGACGACTTCACCGCCTTCGACCAGCGCCTTCATCGCGACGCCGTTCGACGTGCCGCAATCGTCTTCCACCACGACCAGATCCTGCGTGACGTCGACGAGACGACGCGTCAGGTAACCCGAGTTCGCGGTCTTCAGTGCCGTATCAGCCAGACCCTTACGTGCACCGTGGGTCGAGATGAAGTACTGCAACACGTTCAGGCCTTCGCGGAAGTTCGCGGTAATCGGCGTCTCGATAATCGAGCCGTCCGGCTTCGCCATCAGGCCTCGCATACCGGCCAGCTGACGAATCTGAACCGCCGAACCCCGGGCGCCCGAGTCGGCCATCATGTAGATCGAGTTGAACGATTCCTGGCGCGTTTCCTTGCCGTCGCGGTCCGTCACCGGCTCCGTCGACAGCTGCTCCATCATCGCCTTGCCGACCGCTTCCGACGTTGCCGACCAGATGTCGACCACGTTGTTGTAGCGTTCCTGCGCGGTAACGAGACCCGACATGTACTGACGGTCGTACTCCTTCACCTTCTTCGCGGCGTCGCCGACGATCGTTTCCTTCTGCGGCGGCACGAGCATGTCGTCCACGCAGATCGAAATGCCGGCACGCGTCGCAAGACGGAAACCCGACTGCATCAGCTGATCGGCGAACACCACCGTCGCGCGCAGACCGCACTTGCGGAATGCCGTGTTGATCAGGCGCGAGATTTCCTTCTTCTTCAGCGGCTTGTTCAGCACCGAGAACGGCAGGCCGTGCGGCAGGATCTCCGACAGGATCGCGCGGCCGACGGTCGTCGCGTACAGCGAGATCTTCGGCACGAATTCCGGCGCGCCTTCCGACGTGTCTTCGTTGCGGACCATTTCGGTGATCCGCACGTTGACGCGCGATGCGAGCTCGACTTCCTTGTTCTCGTACGCGCGGATCGCTTCCGACACGCCCGTGAACGACAGGCCTTCGCCCTTGCCGTTGATCGCTTCGCGGGTCGCGTAGTACAGACCCAGCACGATATCCTGCGACGGCACGATCGACGGATCGCCGTTGGCCGGGAACAGCACGTTGTTCGACGCCAGCATCAGCGTACGCGCTTCCATCTGCGCTTCGAGCGACAGCGGCACGTGAACGGCCATCTGGTCGCCGTCGAAGTCGGCGTTGAACGCCGCGCAGACGAGCGGGTGCAGCTGAATTGCCTTGCCTTCGATCAGCACCGGCTCGAACGCCTGGATACCGAGACGGTGCAGCGTCGGCGCACGGTTCAGCATCACCGGGTGCTCGCGGATCACCTCTTCGAGGATGTCCCACACCACCGGCGTCTGGTTCTCGACTTCCTTCTTCGCAGCCTTGATGGTCGTCGCGACGCCCATCACTTCCAGCTTGTTGAAGATGAACGGCTTGAACAGCTCGAGCGCCATCAGCTTCGGCAGGCCGCACTGGTGCAGCTTCAGCGTCGGGCCGACCACGATGACCGAACGGCCCGAGTAGTCGACGCGCTTGCCCAGCAGGTTCTGACGGAAACGACCGCCCTTGCCCTTGATCATGTCGGCGAGCGACTTCAGCGGACGCTTGTTCGCGCCCGTCATCGCCTTGCCGCGACGACCGTTGTCGAGCAGCGAGTCGACGGCTTCCTGCAGCATCCGCTTTTCGTTGCGGACGATGATTTCAGGCGCCTTCAGCTCGAGCAGACGCTTCAACCGGTTGTTACGGTTGATCACGCGGCGATACAGGTCGTTCAGGTCCGACGTCGCGAAACGGCCGCCATCCAGCGGCACGAGCGGACGCAGTTCCGGCGGCAGCACCGGCAGCACTTCGAGGATCATCCACTCGGGCTTGATGCCCGAGCGCTGGAATGCCTCGAGGACCTTCAGGCGCTTCGCGTACTTCTTGATCTTCGCTTCCGAGCCGGTGTTCTTCAGCTCGGTGCGCAGCGTCTCGACCTGCTCGTCGATGTTGATCGCGCGCAGCAGTTCACGCACGCCTTCCGCGCCCATCTCGGCACGGAATTCGTCGCCGTATTCCTCGACCTTGTTGTAGTAATCCTCTTCGGTCATGATCTGCCGCGCCTTCAGCGGCGTCATGCCCGGTTCGATCACCACATATGCTTCGAAGTACAGCACGCGTTCGATGTCGCGCAGCGTCATGTCGAGCACCATGCCCAGACGCGACGGCAGCGACTTCAGGAACCAGATGTGCGCGACCGGCGAGGCCAGTTCGATGTGGCCCATCCGTTCACGACGCACCTTCGCCAACGTCACTTCGACGCCGCACTTCTCGCAGATGACGCCGCGGTGCTTCAGACGCTTGTACTTGCCGCACAGGCACTCGTAGTCCTTGATCGGCCCGAAGATCTTCGCGCAGAAGAGACCATCGCGTTCCGGCTTGAACGTACGGTAGTTGATGGTCTCCGGCTTCTTCACTTCGCCGAACGACCACGAACGGATCTTGTCAGGCGAAGCCAGACCGATCTTGATCGCGTCGAAAACTTCTTCCTGTTGGACTTGCTTGAATAGATCGAGCAGAGCTTTCATTGCTTTCTCTCCGTAGTCCGATTAATTGCGGTCGAGATCGATGTCGATACCGAGCGAGCGGATTTCCTTCACGAGCACGTTGAAGGATTCCGGCATGCCTGCATCGATGACGTGATCACCCTTGACCAGGTTCTCATAGACCTTGGTCCGGCCGTTCACGTCGTCCGACTTCACCGTCAGCATTTCCTGCAGCACGTAGGACGCGCCGTACGCTTCGAGTGCCCACACTTCCATTTCACCGAAACGCTGGCCACCGAACTGCGCCTTACCACCCAGCGGCTGCTGCGTGACGAGCGAGTACGGGCCGGTCGAACGCGCGTGCATCTTGTCGTCGACCAAGTGGTGCAGCTTCAGGTAGTGCATGTAGCCGAGCGTCACGCGACGTTCGAACATTTCACCCGTGCGGCCGTCGTACAGACGGACCTGGTTCTTCGACGGGTTCATGCCGAGCTGTTCAGCGATGTCGTCCGGGAACGCGAGGTCGAGCATCTTGCCCATTTCTTCCTCGGTTGCACCGTCGAACACCGGCGTTGCGAACGGCACGCCTTCGCGCAGGTTCTTCGCGAGTTCGAGGATCTCGTCGTCGGTGAAGCTTTCCAGATCTTCCTGGCGGCCCGAGTCGTTGTAGATCTTCGTCAGGAACGCGCGCATTTCCTCGATCTTCGCCTGACGCTGCAGCATTTCGCCGATACGCCAGCCGAGACCCTTCGCGGCCCAGCCGAGATGCACTTCCAGAACCTGACCCACGTTCATCCGCGACGGCACGCCGAGCGGGTTCAGCACGACGTCTGCCGGACGGCCGTCGGCCATGTACGGCATGTCTTCGATCGGGACGATCTTCGACACGACACCCTTGTTACCGTGACGGCCTGCCATCTTGTCGCCAGGCTGCAGACGACGCTTCACCGCGAGGTACACCTTGACCATCTTCAGCACGCCCGGCGGCAGTTCGTCGCCTTGCGTGAGCTTCTTGCGCTTCTCTTCGAACGCGAGGTCGAACTGGTGACGCTTTTCCTCGATCGAGTTCTTGATCGCTTCGAGCTGCGCCGCTGCTTCGTCGTCCGCGAGGCGGATGTCGAACCAGTGGTAGTGGTCGAGGTCTTCCAGGTAAGCCTGGTCGATCTTCGTACCCTTCGCGAGCTTCTTCGGGCCGCCGTTCGCGACCTTGCCCACGAGCATGCGTGCGAGACGCTGGAACGCGTCGCCTTCCACGATGCGCAGCTGGTCGTTCAGGTCGAGACGATAGCGCTTCAGTTCATCGTCGATGATCTGTTGCGCACGCTTGTCGCGCTGGATGCCTTCACGCGTGAACACCTGGACGTCGATCACGGTGCCGCTCATGCCCGACGGCACGCGCAGCGACGTGTCCTTCACGTCCGAAGCCTTCTCGCCGAAGATCGCGCGCAGCAGCTTTTCTTCCGGCGTCAGCTGGGTCTCGCCCTTCGGCGTGACCTTGCCGACCATCACGTCGCCCGCTTCGACTTCCGCACCGATGTACACGATGCCCGATTCGTCGAGACGGCCGAGCTGGATTTCCGCCAGGTTCGAGATGTCGCGCGTGATTTCTTCCGGCCCGAGCTTCGTGTCACGTGCAACGACGTTCAGCTCTTCGATGTGGATCGACGTGTAGCGATCGTCCGCGACCACCTTCTCCGAGATCAGGATCGAATCCTCGAAGTTGTAGCCGTTCCACGGCATGAACGCGATCAGCATGTTCTGGCCGAGCGCGAGCTCGCCCAGGTCCGTCGAGGCGCCGTCGGCCAGCACGTCGCCGCGCGAGACCTTGTCGCCCATCTTCACGATCGGACGCTGGTTGATGTTCGTGTTCTGGTTCGAACGCGTGTACTTGATCAGGTTGTAGATGTCGACACCGACTTCACCTGCGACCGCTTCTTCGTCGTTCACGCGAATCACGATACGACCTGCGTCGACATAGTCGACGACGCCGCCACGGAACGCCTGAACCGTCGTACCCGAGTCGACCGCACAGGTGCGCTCGATGCCCGTCCCGACGACCGGCTTTTCCGGACGCAGACACGGCACGGCCTGACGCTGCATGTTCGAACCCATCAGTGCACGGTTCGCGTCATCGTGCTCGAGGAACGGAATCAGCGAGGCTGCAACCGACACGATCTGCGACGGCGCGACGTCCATGTACTGGATACGGTCCGGCGTGACCATCATCGTTTCGCCGGCTTCGCGCGACGACACGAGTTCGTCGATCAACTGGCCGTTCTCGTCGATCGCGGCGTTTGCCTGCGCGATCATGTAACGGCCTTCCTCGATCGCCGACAGATAGTCGA
This sequence comes from Burkholderia sp. BCC1999, assembly GCF_905339975.1. Classification (NCBI taxonomy): domain Bacteria; kingdom Pseudomonadati; phylum Pseudomonadota; class Betaproteobacteria; order Burkholderiales; family Burkholderiaceae; genus Burkholderia; species Burkholderia sp. BCC1999. Next base: position 205,280 of record NZ_CAJPHP010000014.1, read on the forward strand.
TCTGATCGGTCACCTTGCTGTCCACGACCTTGCGGTACGGCGTCTCGAGGAAGCCGTACTCGTTCAGGTGCGCGTACAGTGCGAGCGAGTTGATCAGGCCGATGTTCGGACCTTCCGGCGTTTCGATCGGGCACACGCGGCCATAGTGGGTCGGGTGCACGTCGCGGACTTCGAAGCCTGCGCGTTCGCGCGTCAGACCGCCCGGGCCCAGTGCGGAAACACGGCGCTTGTGCGTGATTTCCGACAGCGGGTTGGTCTGGTCCATGAACTGCGACAGCTGCGACGAACCGAAGAACTCGCGGATCGCCGACGAAATCGGCTTCGAGTTGATCAGGTCGTGCGGCATCAGGTTTTCGCTTTCGGCCTGGCCGAGGCGTTCCTTGACCGCGCGCTCGACACGCACGAGACCGGCGCGGAACTGGTTCTCCGCCAGTTCGCCGACGCAACGCACGCGACGGTTGCCGAGGTGGTCGATGTCGTCCACTTCGCCCTTGCCGTTGCGCAGCTCGACGAGGATCTTGATCGTCGCGAGGATGTCGTCGTCCTGCAGCGTCATCGGGCCGGTGATTTCGTCACGGCTGACGCGGCGGTTGAACTTCATACGGCCGACCTTCGACAGGTCGTACGCTTCTTCGCTGTAGAACAGACGGTTGAACAGTGCCTCGACCGCTTCTTCGGTCGGCGGCTCGCCCGGGCGCATCATGCGGTAGATCGCGATACGAGCGGCCGTACGGTCGGTCGTTTCGTCGACACGCAGCGTCGACGAGATGTACGGGCCCTGGTCCAGGTCGTTCGTGTAGAGCGTCTGGATGTCCTTGATGCCCGCTTCGCGCAGCTTCTCGAGCACGCTTTCCGTGACTTCGTCGTTCGCGCTCGCGATCACTTCGCCGGTGTCGCCGTCGACGACGTTCTTCGCCAGCACGCGGCCGAGCAGATAGTCTTCCGGCACCGAGATGAACTTGGTCTTCGCGGCTTCGAGGTCGCGAATGTGCTTCGCGTTGATCCGCTTGTCCTTCTGGACAATGACCTTGCCATCACGGTCCGTGATGTCGAAACGCGCGACTTCACCACGCAGGCGCTCGGGCACGAACTCGAGTTGCGCGCCTTCGTCCATCAGCGTGAAGTTGTCGAACACGAAGAAGTTCGCGAGGATCTGTTCCGGCGTCAGGCCGATGGCCTTCAGCAGGATCGTCACCGGCATCTTGCGGCGACGGTCGACGCGGAAGTACAGGATGTCCTTCGGATCGAATTCGAAGTCGAGCCACGAGCCGCGGTACGGAATGATCCGTGCCGAGAACAGCAGCTTGCCCGAGCTGTGCGTCTTGCCCTTGTCGTGTTCGAAGAACACGCCCGGCGAACGGTGCAGCTGCGAGACGATGACACGCTCGGTGCCGTTGATGACGAACGAGCCCGTCGGCGTCATGAGCGGAATTTCGCCCATGTACACTTCCTGCTCCTTCACTTCCTTGACGACCGGCTTGTTCGGCGATTCCTTGTCGAGAATGACAAGGCGGACCTTCGCGCGCAGCGCGGAGCAGTACGTCAGGCCCCGCTGCTGGCATTCCTTGATGTTGAATGCCGGCGAGGACAGCGCATAGCTCACGAACTCGAGGCGCGCGAAACCGTTGTGCGAAACAATGGGAAATACCGATGTGAACGCGGCCTGCAAACCTTCAGGCTTGCGTTGTGTCGCCGGCACATCGGCTTGCAGAAACGTGCTGAATGATTCAAGCTGGGTAGCCAGCAAGAACGGAACTTGGTGAACGATGGGGCGCTTCGCGAAACTCTTGCGAATGCGCTTCTTCTCGGTGAAGGAATATTGCATACGATCTCCGAATCACGGCGGGTGCTATCGAGGCGGAATACCTGGACGTTTCAAACCCGAGTGTTCACCGACTGAGACCCGATGGCCGTTGACGGCTTGAACGAGCCGAGAAGCTTGGTGGTTGGCCGCTACCAACCGCTGGCTGACGGCAGCGGATGCCTGTGTTGCCCGCTACCCGACCAAACTTGCCTTCTGCAGTCGCTTCAGAAGACAAAGAGAACCGCCAATCGTGAGTGATCTTTCACAACGATCAGGCGGTTTTCTTTGGCCTCTAGGGTCGATTATTCGGCCTCCCGAATGAGTGCCAGAATAACGTTCCCACAAAGCACAAAAAGGCCGGCGGTGAAAATACCGCCAGCCTTCGCACAGCGCGTCGAAACTTACTTGATTTCGACCTTCGCGCCTGCTTCTTCCAGCTTCTTCTTGGCTTCTTCAGCAGCAGCCTTGGCGACGCCTTCCTTGACGGCCTTCGGTGCACCGTCAACCAGGTCCTTCGCTTCCTTCAGGCCCAGGCCCGTCAGTTCGCGAACGGCCTTGATGACCGAAACCTTGTTGGCGCCAGCTTCAGCCAGAACGACCGTGAATTCGGTCTGTTCTTCAGCTGCAGCAGCAGCGCCGCCGCCTGCCGGGCCAGCGACTGCCACTGCAGCTGCCGACACGCCAAACTTCTCTTCGAACGCCTTGACCAGTTCGTTCAGTTCCAGAACGGTCATCCCTTCGACTGCTGCCAGGATGTCTTCTTTTGCGATTGCCATTTGAAATACTCCTAAATTGAATTCGGATACAGCCAGCGATCAATGACGCTGATGCACGCTCGATTACGCAGCTTCCGCTTGCTTCTTCTCGGCCAGCGCGGCCAGAGCGCGCGCGAAACCCGAAACAGGCGATTGCATAACGAACAGCAGCTTCGAGAGCAGTTCTTCGCGGCTCGGGATGCTTGCCAGCGCTTGCACGCCAGCCTTGTCCATCACCTTGCCATCGAACGCACCAGCCTTGATGACCAACTTGTCATTGCTCTTGCTGAAGTCGTTGACGACCTTAGCAGCAGCAATTGCATCTTCCGAGATGCCGTAGATCAGCGGACCAGTCATCTGCTCTGCCAGCGGAGCAAACGGCGTACCTTCGACGGCGCGACGCGCCAGCGTGTTCTTCAACACGCGCAGGTAAACCTGTTGCTCACGCGCTTTCGCGCGCAGCTTGGTCAGATCGCCAACCGCAATTCCACGATACTCAGCCAGCACAACGGTCTGGGCCTTCGCGACTTGCGCGGAAACCTCAGCGACGACGGCTTGCTTGTCTTCTCTATTAAGCGGCACGGTTAGCCTCCAGAAACGATACGTTCGGCGCGGCCGGCATGGCCGAAACCTCACGTACCTCGTTCAACAACGGCGTCCGACCTCGTTAGGAGTATTTCCACCTCACGCCGCGAATCGCTTCACGGCCTGCGGCTTCACCACTGCAAAACTTTTTCGGGTTCGCCATCTGCGTTGGCTTGAATTAAGGGATCACCTGACTGCTGCGCCCCACCAACGGTCTTTGATAACCGGTTGCCCGCCACACTGCACGAACAACCGCCCAAAGCCCATGTAGGCCGCTTCGCGAACGAAGCGGCCCGAATACTTGCTTACTGTGCTGCCAGCGTAGCCTGGTCGACACGCACGCCGACGCCCATCGTGCTCGACAGTGCGATCTTGCGCAGGTACACGCCCTTGCTCGTTGCCGGCTTGGCCTTCTGCAGCGCTTCGATCAGTGCCGACAGGTTCGAACGCAGTGCGGTCGGCTCGAACGATGCACGGCCGATGGTCGCGTGGATGATACCGGCCTTGTCGACACGGAATTGCACCTGACCAGCCTTCGCGTTCTTGACGGCGGTTGCGACGTCCGGCGTGACCGTACCGACCTTCGGGTTCGGCATCAGGCCGCGCGGGCCGAGGATCTGGCCGAGCGTACCGACGATACGCATCGTGTCCGGCGAAGCGATCACGATGTCGAAGTCCATCTGGCCAGCCTTGATCTGCTCAGCCAGGTCTTCCATACCGACGATTTCCGCGCCTGCTGCACGAGCTTGCTCGGCCTTTTCGCCTTGCGCGAACACGGCAACGCGAACCGACTTGCCCGTACCGGCCGGCAGAACGACCGAACCACGAACGACCTGGTCCGACTTCTTTGCATCGATGCCGAGCTGGACTGCGACGTCGATCGACTCATCGAACTTCGCGCTCGCGCATTCCTTCACGAGGCTCAGTGCGTCTTCGATCGCGTACAGCTTCTGACGATCAACCTTGGCGGCAAATGCCTGACGGCGCTTGGAGATCTTAGCCATTTACACGCCCTCCACAGTGATGCCCATCGAGCGTGCGCTACCAGCGATGGTGCGAACGGCTGCGTCCAGATCAGCTGCCGTAAGGTCCGGCATCTTGGTCTTTGCGATTTCTTCAGCTTGAGCGCGCGTGATCGAACCGACCTTGTCGGTGTGCGGCTTGCTCGAGCCCTTGTCCACCTTCGCCGCCTTCTTGATCAGGACGGTTGCCGGCGGCGTCTTCATCACGAACGTGAAGCTCTTGTCAGCGAATGCCGTGATGACCACCGGCACCGGCAGACCCGGCTCCATGCCTTGAGTCTGCGCGTTGAACGCCTTGCAGAACTCCATGATGTTCAGGCCGCGCTGGCCCAGTGCCGGACCGACCGGCGGCGACGGGTTGGCTTTACCTGCAGGGATCTGCAGCTTGATAAAGCCGATAATCTTCTTTGCCATTTGTGAACCTCATTGGAACGCCGGAGGGGCGTTCGGTGAGTAATAACGCGCGTTCGCCGCTGGCTACTGACGCTCCTCAACGGCCATGACGCGGGCCGTAAGCGCGAAGGTGGGCAGCCGAGGCTGCCCACCGAATCGGGATCAAACTTTTTCGACCTGGCCGAACTCGAGTTCGACCGGGGTCGATCGGCCAAAGATGGTGACCGACACACGCACGCGCGATTTTTCGTAGTTGACTTCTTCGACGGTGCCGTTGAAGTCCGTGAACGGGCCTTCCTTGACACGCACCATCTCGCCGACTTCGAACAGGGTCTTCGGGCGCGGCTTTTCGACGCCTTCCTGCATCTGCGACATGATCTTCTCGACTTCCTTCGGGGAAATCGGGGTCGGGCGGTTACGCGCACCGCCGACGAAACCGGTGACCTTCGCGGTGTTCTTCACGAGGTGCCACGTTTCGTCCGTCATTTCCATTTCCACCAGCACGTAGCCGGGGAAGAAACGACGCTCGGTCACGGCCTTGTGGCCGCCCTTGACTTCGACCACTTCTTCGGTCGGGACCAGGATCTGACCGAATTTGTCCTGCATGCCAGCACGTTCGATGCGCTCCTGAAGCGCACGTTGCACGCTCTTCTCCATACCGGAGTAGGCGTGCACGACGTACCAACGTTTTCCGCTCGGGGATGCCGGAGTATCGCTCATATCATTTCCAACCCAGAATCGCCGAGAAAATCACCCATTCGATCGATTTGTCACTCAACCAGAGGAAAATCGCCATCACGAGCACGAAACCGAACACGACGAGTGTGGTTTGCGTTGCTTCCTTGCGGGTGGGCCAAACGACCTTCCGGACTTCCTTGTACGAATCCTTGGCAAAGGCGATGAGGCTCTTGCCAGGGGCGGACATCAGCCCGACGGCCACGCCGGCGATGATACCTACCGCCAACGCGGCACCGCGGACATACCACTGCTGATTAGCCAGCCAGAAGAAGCCCACGAATCCGGCCAACACCAGCAATACGCCCAGGGCCAGCATCAGCTTATCGCCGGAGGTATTTACAGTTTCGACGGATGGATTCGCCATAACACCTTAAAACAAATGCCACGTAGGACACGTGGCTATTTTTTGGCAGGGGCAGAGGGAATCGAACCCCCAACCTTCGGTTTTGGAGACCGACGCTCTGCCAGTTGAGCTATACCCCTAAACCATGTTGGGGCCGGCTGTTGCCAGCCCCAAAACTGTCGATCAACGAATAACTGGCTTACTCGATGATCTTGGCGACGACGCCGGCGCCGACCGTACGGCCGCCTTCGCGGATTGCGAAGCGCAGACCTTCTTCCATCGCGATCGGAGCGATCAGCTTCACCGTGATCGACACGTTGTCGCCCGGCATCACCATTTCCTTGTCCTTCGGCAGCTCGATCGAGCCCGTCACGTCCGTCGTACGGAAGTAGAACTGCGGACGGTAGTTGTTGAAGAACGGCGTGTGACGGCCGCCTTCGTCCTTGCTCAGCACGTACACTTCAGCCGTGAAGTGCGTGTGCGGCGTGATCGAACCCGGCTTCGCCAGAACCTGGCCACGCTCAACGTCTTCACGCTTCGTGCCGCGCAGCAGGATACCAACGTTGTCGCCTGCTTGACCTTGGTCCAGCAGCTTGCGGAACATTTCAACGCCCGTGCAGGTCGTCTTCACCGTCGGCTTGATACCGACGATTTCGATTTCTTCGCCGACCTTCACGATGCCGCGCTCGACACGACCCGTCACAACCGTACCACGGCCCGAGATCGAGAACACGTCTTCCACCGGCATCAGGAACGCACCGTCAACTGCACGCTCCGGCGTCGGGATGTACGTGTCCAGCGCGTCGGCCAGGCTCATGATCGCCACTTCGCCCAGCTCGCCCGTGTCGCCTTCCAGCGCCAGCTTCGCCGAACCCTTCACGATCGGCGTGTCGTCGCCCGGGAAGTCGTACTTCGACAGGAGTTCGCGAACTTCCATCTCGACCAGCTCGAGCAGTTCAGCGTCGTCCACCATGTCGCACTTGTTCAGGAACACGATGATGTACGGAACGCCAACCTGACGTGCCAGCAGGATGTGCTCACGCGTCTGCGGCATCGGGCCGTCAGCTGCCGAGCAAACCAGGATCGCGCCGTCCATCTGCGCTGCGCCCGTGATCATGTTCTTCACATAGTCAGCGTGGCCCGGGCAGTCAACGTGTGCGTAGTGGCGGTTAGCCGTTTCGTACTCGACGTGTGCCGTGTTGATCGTGATACCGCGCGCCTTTTCTTCCGGTGCCGCGTCGATCTGGTCGTATGCCTTCGCTTCGCCGCCGAACTTCTTCGTCAGAACCGTCGTGATCGCTGCCGTCAGCGTCGTCTTGCCGTGGTCAACGTGACCAATCGTACCAACGTTCACGTGCGGCTTGGTCCGCTCAAATTTACCCTTGGCCATTTTCGACTCCCAAAAGGAATTTCACAGGTTGCGCCGCGCGCAAACAAGACACTGACTTTTTTTACTGCTGGTGCCCATGGGCAGGATCGAACTGCCGACCTCTCCCTTACCAAGGGAGTGCTCTACCACTGAGCCACATGGGCGCTTAACGCTTCAACTTAGCGGTCTGGAGCGGGTGAAGGGAATCGAACCCTCGTCGTAAGCTTGGAAGGCTTCTGCTCTACCATTGAGCTACACCCGCACGGGCCACTAACGATTCCTTACCGCTCACTGCGCTGATATCTTGGTGGAGGAGGTTGGATTCGAACCAACGTAGGCGTAAGCCAACAGATTTACAGTCTGCCCCCTTTAGCCACTCGGGCACCCCTCCGTAGAGAACTGACGATTATGGGGGTGCATCGCACTCGTGTCAAGCATATCCGGAAGATTATTTTCACTTTCTTCCCGACTCCTGCTTTACCGCCGATCCCCCGCCCCTGCCCGGCTAAGGCAAGTACGAGACGCTGCCGACCGGCGCCACATCTTCGTCAGACTCCGCCCTTAGCGCCGATCTGCATCTGCGCTAAAAACGAAAGACCGCCATCATACGACCTCTTTCGCACAATGCCAAGCGGGTAGACGCAAATTTCCGCAAATTTCATGCCGGGCGGCTTCGTCGATCCCGTCTGCGGCGTTCGCGACGGCTTCAGTACCCGACTGTTTGCCGGAAATCGGGGTTTCGCGCTACCCATTTCGCGGCTGCCTGGCTCGATCTGCCGACCGTACCCAGCGGGGTTTATTCGCGCTCCCCGGCGCGTGGGCCTGGCAACGGCTCCAGCGCGTTCGCACGAAACGCCGGCAGATTCCCCCGCCTCTGGCGACGTCGGCGGCCGGCGCAATACCACTCCAAGCCTCCGATCATCTTCCCGTGCGACTTCTTGTGCACCTGCCGGCTCTTGCGATTGCCTTCATGGCCTTGATCGCAAATGCCACCAACCCGGCCGACAACTGCTGTCGTTCGAGCACGATCGCAGAGATCCGTCATCCAACCTCGGAAGGCAGCCGCACTGCGAAACGCCCCAGGCCAGGTGTAGCGCCCGCTGCGTATGACAGGCTGAAGCCGGCGCTCGATGCCGGACGCCTGAGCTCGATACATAGCCGCTCGTCCGCCGCGCGGTCAATGGATTAGGACGCGACAGCCCATGCACTCCTGCTCAACGATGAGTCCGTCTACGTCATCGCCGCCGGCGACAGTGCTCCGCCAACCAAATCCGACGGTACGGCCTGCCTGGACGCGTAACAGCCCTTGCTCGGCGACGATATGCCTCCACACGCAGGCTTGTCTCACAAGCTCCGCGCCGCGACCTCGGCAAACGTCCTACGGGGCAGCGCGCGTTGCCTCGCCCCGTCGTCGTGCAAGCCGGCCAACGTCAGCATCCGGTCGGCTTATCGCAGCGAATCCTCGCCGTACACCCGGCATCCTGAGTGCCCGTTCGACGCACGCCGCGTTCAGCTGAACGCGAATATTTGCGTGAGGTTCGAAGCGGGCGCTTTCGCCGCGCCGCATAACTCCGAAGATGCTGGAGAGTTGGCCTGCAGCTCCGTGGCGTTGACGTCCGACACGCGCTGGTCAGCGCTGGTCAGCGATGCTCGCGCTGACCCGGGATCAAGGCCGGAGCGCGATGCGCCGGTTTCCGCCAGGCAAAGATTCCGCACCGAGCGACCCAAACACGGAGTGCTCGGTGCAATCGATCGGCGTCAACACAAGCTTTGCGCTGATCGAGGAAGGAAGGGATTGCTTCGGCGGTACCGCCTATTCGCTCATCGAGGAAATCTACGAGTTACGAGACGGCCAACCGATACCCACCAAAAGGAACAGCACTGATTTTTGACGGCGCCCGCCCGGCGACGCGCACACGCGCTGCAACCGGCGCTGCGTCCGGATCCCTGGCCTTTGCTACGAACCGGGCGCTCAACGCCTCGGATGAGCCGATTGCGTGCGATATCTTGAGGATTAAGCGAAGAACGACGCTTGATAACGCCACATCGCGTTATCCGACGCAATTCTGGCGCGCAGCTTCATTGCTCCTCGATCATTCGGTGCCTTCGACAAGAAACGTCGGAGTTCATACGAGCCGAACCCAGTACACCGCTCACACGGGCGGCGAACTGGGGTGCGAGAAATGCAAAGCACACCTCGTAGCATCGTGATAAATGTCGCGGTTTTCGCAGGAAAAGCGCTCAATAAGCGCGCAGATGGGATGAGATGGCAGATTGCCGGGCGGCAAGACGTATTGCGCCGTGCCGCGGTGTTGTGCGAAGCCGCCGAGAGGAAGTTGCCGCGAATAGTCGTTCGAGCGCTCGACCATATCGGCTGCCAACTGAGAGCGCCGCCACTTCGAACAGGGGGCGAGGGGATAGCAGCCTTGGCAACACCAGTTGCTAGTGCTTGGCCAACCCGGGTAGCCGGAATGAATTTGCGCCGATTGCGAGGATACGACCTCGGCCCGGATCGACGTCGTCAACGCCCCGGTTCCGGCGGCATTGCGCCTGGCCAGCTCACGCACATTTCCGTCGC
>NZ_CAJPHP010000015.1:0-177605 GCF_905339975.1 Burkholderia sp. BCC1999
ATAATAAAGATGATCGCGAAGGCTTTCGCCGGCAAGCATTCCGTATTTGTCTGGATCCGGGCGCAAGGTTTCCGTTGATCACCCGCTGCTCTTTGTAGCGACGTTCCCGGCAATGCGCTACGCCCATCGCCAGTAGACGCTGTTGTCATCGATGTACACCGCCGGCAAAGAGATTGCCTTTCTTTCCCCCTGGTCAGAGATCCACCAGTTTTTCTCGTCGAGAAGTTTGGAATCGAAATCCGATTCGGATAATTCACCGGATTCGTCGGTCATAAACGCAAAAAATTTGACTAACGACGTACCGAAGGGGCTTAGGGTTATGCTGCCCATGAACCAAGAACCTTCTTGGGCGGCATCCGATATTTTTCCGACCAGTTGGTCATCAAAGATGAGGTCCATATCCGCTATCCGTGGTTGGTGCCAGTGTGGTGAAGTAGAAGACATCAATGATGCCAGACGTGAAGGATGTGAACACTGAATTTTGCGTCAAGTCCCCTCTTTTTCATTCTGACTGAGTAGATGGCCATGGTCAGTCGCGCGCATGATAGCCACGAGTGCGGCTCACGTGCTACGGTACTGGCCCAGGGGCACTGCAACCCTTTCGAATCTTGATGAATCTACTGGGTACGGTCCCATAGACTAGGTATTCGGTATCGCGACGCGCAAATCCAAGCGCCATATCAGTGAAAAACTTTCCCTCCGGTCCGTCTTGAATAAGTCGTTGGACTTGCTTCGGGTTGAGTATCGCAACGCCGGTTACTTCCCCGGATCGAATCGCGCGCCGAAGTGCGGGGAGATCAAGCACTATTGTCGGACTTCCATAACCATCAGCTATCGATTGATGAGGTGAAAAACTCGTGAACGGACTTTTTCCTTTGGAGGACCTTCTGTAGCCGCCAAGAACATGGCGAACGACCGGTACCGGTCCAATGTTAGCGGGAACCAGATTTCCGTCCGCGTCAATATGGGGTTTTCCGATACCTTTTGCATTTGTTTTTTCGTGCAGATAAGCATCGCCGCGAAGCAATGCGTGTCCGCTTGGCCTTGGGGCGAGGCCAAGCGGATCAATCCATCCTAATGGATCGGTTGCGTACTGATAGAGATTCGTGCCGCCGTAGAGGCCAATTGGATCCTGGCTGATGTAACATCCGATCTCCGGGTCATAGTAACGATGTAAGTTGTAGTGCAGCCCGCTTTCGTTATCGAAATATTGACCTTGAAAGCGAAGCGGTTGTTCGAGGGTTCCAATAGAATCAATTTCTGATAAATATCCTGGTGATAAGTGAGAATGTTCGAGGACTATATGGCCTGATTGATCGGTAACTTTAATTGGGGATCCATTGACATCCAAATGAAAAAATAAAATGTTTGAGGAATTTGGGTAAGAAGTGCTCTCTTGATTTTCGCTTTCCCTGACATCCGGAGAATGAGCGTATCGAATTGATGCCAATGGGCGGAAGGTCCCAGGATAGTAGACCCATTCAGCAGCGCTTCGACTTTGTACCTTGCCACTCTTGTCGGCACGCTCAATGAGCTCCGTGACTGGCGCATTGCCACTCCAAAAAAAACGGCTGATCCTCGTTGATAATGCCGGAGTGTTTTCACGCGTGCCGTTTGTCGCTGTCCCATTCACCACATGCGTAATTTTTTTAACCCTGCGATGGAGCGCGTCATACACGTAGTCAGTGTGACTGTGCTGAGCATAGCTCGATCGCCCGACCCCTGCGGCTGCTCCACAAGCGTTTCTCGACTCAACCAACAATCCATCACCGTCCCAGAGCAGAGTCAAATCTCTCTGTGAACTCTGCTTGTGGACCAGATTTCCAGAGCGATCGAATGCAAAGTAGCAATCGCCGAACTTACCGTCCCGAACCCATGTGTCGTCTCTTTGCGCGTCCGGAGCGGCTGTATTCGGACCGTTGTCGCGATGAACCCTCGTGGTCAACAAGCTTCCGGTCGGGTCATACAGGAATTGACGTAACTTGCCGCCGGTATCGAAATGCGCGACCAGCCGTCCTAGCGGATCGTATCGAAAACTCTCGACTCCGATACGGGAGTCGCGTTTTTCCGTCAGTTCACCGTTGGATTCGTATGTGTATTCGATCGAAAACACTGGGCCAGTGCTGGAAACTAGCACCTGGTTCGCCAATGAGCCTTCGGCTGTATAGGACAGTTCTCGCCGTAGTGCTTCGCCAAGCAACTCAACGTTGATGCGCCCGAGCACGTCTCGTTCGAAGGCGATCGGATCCGAATCGTCAATCTGGATCGAACTGATTGCATCGAGTGCGTCGTATTCATATCGAACCGTATGCACGCTGAGCGCGCCGTTGGCTGCAAGCTCGGTTCGACGTTCCGTACGATTGCCGGAAATGTCATACGTCTCGGTAATGACGAAATCGTCACCCTGCTTTTCCTGAATGACTCGCCCCTCCGGGTCGTACGTCAGTTCGACGCGGTAGTCGTCGTTTTCCGCGACAATCAGGTTTCCGTGGAGATCGTACGAAAACTTTTCCGTCCGAATACCAGTAGAGCGTCTTGGATCAGGCACGCGTTTGCGCGTAATACGACCGCGGCGGTCTGTTTCATATTCGATTTCTCGCCCGCACGGATCGGTGCTGCGAAGTAGTTCGCCGCCGTTACCGTATTGATACCGTCGCGCTTGTCCCCAGTAATCGGTCTCGACGCTAACTCTCCCGAGCGCATCCCGCTCAAGTTCATAGAGTTCGCCACGCTCGTTGACGACGCAGATCAGACGATTCTCGGTGTCGTATCGATACTGGACGGCGGTTCCGTCTGGCGCAACTCGTCTCTCAACTTCACCGAGTGCCGAATAGTCAATCTGTGTCACACACCCGGCTGCGTCGCGGTAGCGAATCAGGTTGCCGTCGGTATCGTAAGCGCATTGGATTTCGACCCCACCAGGTTCGATAGCTCGGGTCAGGTTGCCGCTTCGGTCGTAGTGATAGTAGCTATGCTGTCCGAACGCATCGATTGTTTCAACGAGGTTGCCCCGCGCATCGTGCCGATATTGAACCCTATGGCCGAGTGCATTAATCAGGGCGGCCGGATTTCCAGTACGGTCGTACTCGAATCGCGTGACCGCGCCGAGTGGCCCGGTGAATTTGGCAAGCTGGCCGTGTTCGTTGTAGGCAAAGCGTGAAATGGCTCCTGACGGAGTCATCTGCATGAGCAGGTTACCGTTTACATCCCACTCATAGCGTTTCGTATAACCATTGGACATTACGCACACGGGGCGATGATCCGTGTCGTATTTTGTATTGATCGTCTCTCCGTCGGGCAACGTTACCTTGATAACGTTGCCATACCGGTCATAGCACCAATTGATGGCTCGGCCCACCGGATCGATTCTGCTGCTGGCACGACCTTGGGAGTCGTACTTATAGCTCGTTATGCCGCCGAGAGGGTCGATTTCGGCTACAGGAGTGCGCTGCTCGTTCAACTGCAGGATAGTAACGTGGCCGAGAGAATCAGTGATTGCCGTCTGATTGTGTTCGATGTCGTACGCAAAGCGGTAATCGAAGAGGCCGTGATCCCCCCAAGCTCTTTCAACGCGCCATATACCATTGTCTGCGACACGATACGCATAGTTGAATGATACGCCGCGGGCACTGGTGTGCCTGACCATCCGATGGCCATCAGTGTAGTCGAATCGATGTGCCGCGGCCATCGCGTCGATGGCCGCGCTTAGATTTTGATTACCGTCATGTTCGTATGTGACGAGCGGATGCGCGTGGCCATCCTCATCAACAAGTATTAACGCGGTCAACAATAAGGCAGAATGATCTTTGCTATGCGAAGAATGCCCTGTTTCACATTCGACCGAGCGCGCCGTCGGCCCGTCGCGCGTCCATTCTGTAACGCGAGTGAGGCGTTCGTATGGATCGCGCTCAAAGACCCACGCATTGTCATTCAGATCGGAAATTCTCTTGATCGGCAAAATCAACCGGGCATGGTGTCTGACGGAATGGCGCCATTGCAGCGGCAATATGAATCCGTATTCAATACCGTCGCGCGTACGTAGTATCAACCGATCGGCTTGGCGGTACAGTGCATAGTCGTATTGCCTGTCGTACATGCGGGCCGTCCATCCGTCATTTGCAGGCAGCTTATCGAACGCACTCGAATGGTCTGGGAAGTATGCAGCGACGCCTGTCGCGCCATTGTGCGGAACGAGTTCGAGCCTGATGTCAGCCGGCGTTTGCCAACTTTCACCGACAGCGCCGGAATAAACGGTATGACTGGCATAATTTCGCTCCCACACGAGTGGAAATCGCCCCGACACAGTGAAATCGTGCTGCTCCACGACCACTTCCCCCGTTGTCGCATCGACCGGCTCCGCTTTCAGCACATTGCACCGCAAGAACCCCGACTTCAAATTCAGCTTATCCGCCAGCGCCCTCGCCCACTTGCTTCCGCGAAACGCCTTGAACAACCCCTTCGCCGCCGCGGCCATGTTCATGATCGGCGGCCCGCCCACCAACACCGGCCGTCCAGCCGGAATCGGCAACATCACCGAACTCGGCATCGACGGATAAGTCCGATCGGTATGCGCGCTGTTATGCGGAGGCGGCTCCATCCCGATCGACCAGCAACTCAACGCCTCCAGCGCCATGTACGACATCGGATCGTTGTTGGCGAGTACCGTCTTGCTGCCCATGAACGATTCCCCGTCATTCGACGGTTCAACCTCCTCAGGCGGCGGAGCGAACGATTCGCCGAGCGGAAAATGCAACCCAGGAACGTGATACGCATGCGTCCCGGCCGTGGCCCGCATCATCCCGTTCACGAAAATCGGCCTGCCGCTGCTGCCACCTGACCCGACGTTCGAGCCAAGATCGTCGTTGATACGGTTCTTGATCTTGTTGGCCTCGTTCGCGAGCTTCATCCCCTCCACGACCGTGTCAGGCAACTTGCCGCCGCCCATCAGTTCATTGACCTGCTGGTTCGCTTCATCGGCGAGGTGTTCCAGCTTCTTCACATCTTCTGGATGATCTTCGATGTACTCGGTCAGCTTCTCCTGCGCGATCATGGTTGCAATGCAGCCGACCACGGCCTTTGCGGCCTGGATGTACTCGCGCTTATCGAGCATGAACCCGACATGGGGGTGCGGCAGGAACACCGGTGGCGTACCTGGCGTGACCAGTACCGAATGAACGTCCACGCCAACAACCGGATCGAGATGCTTGACGGCGAGTAGCGCCACGATTTCTGCCCTCCCCGCTCAACGCCCGCCGCGCAACGCCGCGACTTTTTCGCTGAGCGCGTTACGCCGCCGGTCATGAGCCCCCAGTTGCGACACCATCCACTCGACCACCATCGGCAGATTGCTGTTCGCCCGCATCGGCTCGTCGATCATCAATCCCGCATCGAGCGCATTGAACCCGGCCTCCAGCGCATGCTCGCGCTCGCCTGCCCGTTCCCAGCAAACGGCACTCATCCGCCAGGCCTCGACCGTCATCAACCCGTCCTTCGCCGCCGTAGTCGACGCAGCCGCACGCTCGTAGCAATATGCCGAGTGCGCATAATCCTTGTGCGTCAGATGCACGCTCGCCTCGCCGAACAACCCGTTCGCCACGAGCTTGTGCCCCGCCGGATGCCCGGCCTCAGCCGCCCGCGTACCACTGCTGGCCGCGCGCCGATACGCGTCGATCGCCTTCTCCCGATCACACCATTTCAGATACGCGGCCCCCGCGATCAGATGCACGACCACGCACTGATCGAACCACTGCTCGTGCTCCGCGACCTTCAGCGCCGCCGCACGCAGTTCCTCCAGCCGAGCAGGATTGTTGCCTTCGATCATCTCGGTCAGCATCACGAAATGCCGTCGAAACTCCCCGCTCGGCCCGCGCTCGCCCGATTCCGCCAGCAGTTCACGCGGCACGCTCGCCATCGAATACTTGCCGCGCACGACGTACACCGCGGCGCGATGCCGTTGCATCAACGCCGCAAACGGCGCGATATCGATACGCGGCACGACGAAGCGCACGCGCTCGGCAAGCGGTGGCGCGACGGCAATGATCGACAGCAAATCGTCCATCCACCGCACCCACGCCG
Organism: Burkholderia sp. BCC1999; assembly: GCF_905339975.1. Classification (NCBI taxonomy): domain Bacteria; kingdom Pseudomonadati; phylum Pseudomonadota; class Betaproteobacteria; order Burkholderiales; family Burkholderiaceae; genus Burkholderia; species Burkholderia sp. BCC1999. The sequence continues at coordinate 6,076 of NZ_CAJPHP010000015.1, forward strand.
CGTCATCCCGCACCTTCACAGGCTCCAGCACGAACACCATCGCCGGAAAAACATCCGGATGGTGCTGCATCAGGCTGTCGGCAACCGCGAACAGATACAGCACGGGATTCTTGCCGTCGTCATACGGCGGCTGCCAGTCCGCCCGTACGCCCTGCGCAGCGGACCCCTCTCGCCGGCTGTCGTAGAACGCGATGAGTTCATCCGTCAATGCCTTTGCATAACCCGCTTCATTGACGAACGACGCGCGCATCGTCCTGACCGCACACGATGTCTCGTCCTGAACCTGGAAATACAGCCGCACGAGCTCCGCATCCGTCTCGTCGGTCTGCCAGATCATCAATCGCGCATCCTGCTCTTTCGCGAAACTCATCCAGTCCGAATGCGCATTCATGAACCTGCGCTCTATCGGATTGGTTGGCTGCCAGTTCTGCATTCGTGCGAGCCTCCGTCACGGATTCAGTTTCAGGACGGCGCCTTCGACCGTGTGCTCGGCGGTCGCCGACGACGTCACCGTCTTGCCGTTCACGCTGTGGCTGTTCGTGCCGGTCGATGTGACATTGACACCCTGGATCGTGATCGTGCCGTCGCTCTTCATCACGATGCTCGAATTCCCGCAGACGAGCGAAAGCTGATCGCCGGCGTTGACGGTCACCTGATGCTGTACGTTCGTCGTATGGTTCGCCCCGACGTTGACGGTGTGTTCTCCGCCGACCGTGTGCGTATGGGCTTTGGCGATCGTCGAGGTCCGCGTGCCGATTTCCTCGGTATGCGCCGATGCAACCAGCGTCTTCATGTCCTGCGACGTCGTCTGATACATCTGTCCGACGTTCAGTGTCTTGGCTTCGCCGATCGTTTCGGTCTTGCCATGCGTGACCGTTTCCGTGTGGCTGCCGCCGATCGTCGCGGCACGATCCGACGCGATCGTCACGGTCTCGTTCTTCCCGACCGTTCGCGTCCGGTTTCCGCCCACCCCATGCGTTTCATCCACGCCAATCTGCGCAACCCGGTTCTGCCCGATATTGACCGTCTCGTTCTGCCCCACGCTCCGTTGCCGGTTGTTCTTCACCTGCATCGTCTCGTCGTTCCCGACCGTATGCGTATGGTTGTTCCCCACCGACAGCGTGTGATTGGCCTCCGTCTCCGCGTCGAAATTCCGTTCCGCATGCATCCACAGCTGCTCGGCGCCCTTCTTGTCCTCGAACCGGAACGCATTGGCATGGTCGGTCGTCCCGCCCGGCGACGACCTCGACAGCAATCCGCTCTGCGTCGCACTCCCCGGCAGCCCCCACGGCGGCATCTTCTCGCCGTTGAAAACCCGTCCGGTGACGATCGGCTCATCCGGATCGCCGTTCAGGAAGTCGACGACGACTTCATCACTTACCCGCGGAATCTGCACGCCCCCGAATCCACCACCGGCCCAAGGACTCGACACCCGCACCCAGCACGACGAATCCTGATTGCTCTGCCCATACCGATCCCAGCGAAACTGCAACTTCACACGCCCATACTGATCGGTCCAGATTTCCTCCCCCGGCGGGCCGACGACGGTCGCCGTCTGCGGCCCGTTGGTACGTGGCCGCGGTGTATCGCGCGGTGACCGGTAAGGCAGGCTTGACGGCTGAACGAGCATCATCGTCTGATGCACCACAGCCGCCGCGCCCTGGTCGCTCGCATAGGCGTTCTCCTGAAATCGGTACTGGCACCGCACGATCAAATACTCACGATTCTGGTCCGCACGCGGACAATGCGCGAGCGTGAACAGGTAACCCGGCGCAGCACCGCGCACGTCGGTATCCGCACTCGCCCGCTCATGCTCAGCTTGCTGCTCCTCGAGCCTCACGCGGCTGTAATGCGCGCCGGGCGCATCGTCGCGATAACCGCCTGGCCACTCAAACGACGCGAAGCTATCGTGATCATGACCACGCGGATCGACCTTCTGCGACGAAAGATCGGCGCGCGGCTTCGTATAGTCGTAGTCGGTAGTCTGGTGCTTGCCGACGCTCACCTCCTGCGCGGGCAGCCAGCCGTCGATATGCTCCTCGTCGGCGATCGCAGTGCGATCGCGTGCGATGTACGGAATCGTCTCGTAACCGGGCAGCGCGGTGTGCGACGACATCGCGTCGCTCAGCATCAGCGTATGCGTGTCCTCCGCATGCTTGAACCAGTAATAGATGCCCTCGAACTCCATCAACCGCGACACGAACGCGGCATCGGTCTCGTTGTATTGCACGCAGTACTCGCGCGGAACGTACATTTCCGCGAGATGGTTCTCGATCGGAAAGCCGTATATCGACAGCACTTCCTGCACGATCTCGGGCACGGTCTTGTTCTGGAAGATCCGGCAGTCGGAACGGCGCGTCGCGAGCCACAGCCACGGGCGCACCACCAGTTCGTAGCCGTAGTACCGTTCGGCACGCCGGCCAGCAAGCGTTGCGCGCGCAACGATCCCGTTCAGGTAGCGCGTCGACTGGTCCTGCTGTTCGATGTGAACCGTCACGGGTTTGCCGAGCATGTCCTTCAGCGACAGGCTGTGGCTTTCGGCAAGCGCCTCGATCCGGAATTCGAACAGCCGGCCGAGTTCGTCGCTACCGTCGAGCGTATGGAACTTGAGGTCGTCGCCATGCGGGCTGTCGAGTGTGAATACGCGATTCAAGTCGTTTCCTCCTCGTCGAACCGGTAAGCGAATTCGCCGTCGGCCGCGCTCACCTCGATCGACGCCAGCGCGCGCCCTTCGAGCGTGGCCTGCAGGATCGCGCGGCTGATGCGTGGCATCACGGTATGCGTGAGGATCGCGTCGACCATGCGGCCGCCGGATTCGATGGTCCGGCAGCGTTCGACGATCAGCGCGGTCGCCGCGTCGGTACAGTGCAGCCGGATGCCGTGATGCGCGTCGATCCGCTTCTCGATGCGCCGCAACTGCAGCGAGACGATCCGGGCGAGCGTCGCGTCGGTCAGCGGGTAATACGGCACGACGGTGAGCCGGCCGAGCAGCGCGGCCGGAAACACGTCGAGCAGCGGTGCGCGCAGCGCATCGGCGAGCGTGTGCGCGTCCGGCAGGCGCTCAGGGTCGCGGCATCGCTCCATCACACGATCGGCGCCGACGTTCGACGTCAGCAAGATCACGGTATGGCGGAAATCGATGTCGCGCCCTTCGCCGTCTTCCATCCAGCCCTTGTCGAACACCTGGAAGAAAATCTCGTGCACGTCGCGGTGCGCCTTCTCGATCTCGTCGAGCAGCACGACGCTGTACGGCCGGCGGCGCACGGCCTCGGTCAGCACCCCGCCTTGCCCGTAGCCGACATAGCCTGGCGGCGCGCCCTTCAGCGTCGACACGGTGTGCGCTTCCTGGAACTCGCTCATGTTGATCGTGATCGCGTTGTGCTCACCGCCGTACAGCGTGTCGGCGAGCGCAAGCGCGGTTTCGGTCTTGCCGACGCCGGACGGGCCACACAGCAGGAACACGCCATGCGGCTTGGTCGGATCGTCGAGCTTCGCGCGCGCGGTCTGGACCCGCTCGGCGATCAGTTCGACCGCATGTCGCTGGCCCACGACGCGTTCGCCGAGCGTATCGGCGAGCTTCAGCACGGCCTGCGTCTCGTCGCGCACCATCCGGCCAAGCGGAATGCCGGTCCAGTCGGCGACGACGGCCGCCACCGCGTGCGTGTCGACGGCGGGCAGCACAAGCGGCGCATCGCCCTGCAGGTCGGCCAGTGCCTGCTGAGCGGCGGCAAGGCGCGCCTGGACGGCGGCACGCGCGTCGGCATCGAGCGCGTGCGACGGATCATCGTCGAGCAACACGGCACGCGAATCGACGATCGCCGCCAGCGCATCGCGCTCGGTTTGCCAGCGTGTGTCTAGCCGGTCGAGTTCTGCCTGCGCAGCCGAAATCTCGGTGTCGATCGCGTCGCGCCGCGCGGTGTCGCCAGTGCCGAGCGCGCACTCGCGCCCGATCCGTTCCTGCTCGACGCGCAGGCCGTCGATGTGGCGGCGCGCGTCCTCGATCGGCGCGGGCACCGCGTGCTGGCTGACAGCGACGCGCGCGCATGCCGTATCGAGCAGGCTGATCGCCTTGTCCGGCAACTGGCGGGCGGGAATGTACCGGTGCGACAGCGTGACGGCGGCCTGCAGGGCGTCGTCGAGCACGAGCACGCGGTGATGGGCCTCGAGCTTCGCGGCCAGGCCGCGCAGCATCGTCAGCGCGGCCGTTTCTTCCGGTTCGTGCACGTGGACGAGCTGGAAGCGCCGCGTCAGCGCGGGATCTTTCTCGATGTACTGCTTGTACTCGGACCACGTGGTCGCGCCGATCGTGCGCAGCAGGCCGCGCGCGAGCGCCGGTTTCAGCAGGTTCGCGGCGTCGCCGGTGCCGGCCGCCCCGCCCGCGCCGACGAGCGTATGCACTTCGTCGATGAACAGGATCGCCGGCCGCTCGGACGACATCGCTTCGTCGATCACACCGCGCAAGCGGCTTTCGAACTCGCCCTTCACGCTCGCGCCGGCCTGCAGCAGGCCGATGTCGAGCAGGTACAGCGCGACGTCGCGCAGCGACGGCGGTACGTCGCCGGCGGCGATCCGCAGCGCGAAACCTTCCGCGACGGCAGTCTTGCCGACGCCGGCCTCGCCGACCAGCAACGGATTGTTCTGCCGTCGCCGCAGCAGGATGTCGACGATCTGGCGGATCTCGGCGTCGCGGCCGACGACAGGGTCGATCTCGCCGGCCCGCGCGCGGGCGGTCAGGTCGACGGCGAAGCGTGCGAGTGCCGAGCCTTCGGCGGCGGTCGTGCCGCGGACTGCCGTATCGCTCCCCTGCGAAGCCGGTTGCGCCTCCGGTGAACCGCTTACGATCGATTCGAGCGCGTCGGCGAGCACGTCGGGCACGATGCGCTCGAATTCGCGCGTGATTGCCACCAGCACGTTGCGCAACTGCGGCGTCTTCAGGATCGCGAGCAGCAGCACCGCGCCGCGAATCCGCGTCGCGTCGTACTTCAGCGTCGCATAGACCCACGCGCGCTCGACCGCGTCGTCGATATGCACCGACAGGTCCGACACCGATCCCGCGCCGCGCGGCAACTTGTCGAGTGCGGCGACGAGGCCGCGATCGATTGCGGCCTCGTCGATCTCGAAGCGGCGCAACACGCGCTGCAGGTCGCCGTCGGGCCGCTGCAGCATCTGCTTGAACCAGTGCGCAAGTTCGACGTACGGATTGCCGCGCAGCCGGCAGAACCCGGTCGCCTGCTCGAGCGTCTCGTAGAGGAACGGATTCAGTTTTCCGAACAGGTTGACGCGGCCGATATCGGACATGACGGTTCCCGGTTAGGCGGTTTCGCGATGAAGGGGCGTGCCGCCGCGCCGCACGTCGTAGCGGACGACGAGGTCGCGCGCCGGGCCCGGTTCGAGCCGCTGGCCGAGCCACGCGGTGCGGCCGATGCCCTGCGGCGCGCCGAGCGCGATCGCTGGCACTGCGTTGGCCGCCAGTTCCAGCTGCACGTCCCAGTCGAATTCGATGCCGACGTACTCGCGTACCCACTGTGCGAGCTGCCGCGCGTGCGGGCCGCCCGGCAGGAAGCGGCGATACGCATCGAGCGTCAGCGGGCCGAGCACGATGCGGAAACGCGACTGCGCGTCGCGCACCGCGATGCCAAGCGCGACGGCGCCGACGCGCAACGTCGGCCGCGTTGCCCGGATCGTGCAGCGCTGCGAGCGCTCGATTGCGACCCACTGCGGCACGTGCTCGACGATGCGCGCGTCGACGCCGAAATGCCGGCGCAGGATTTGCACGAGCCCTTCCGGGTTGCGCGTGTGCCGCACGAGATGGCCCGCATGGAAATTGCGCGCATGCGGCGCAAGCGTGTCGGCGCTGGTCGACGCGCTCGGCTTGTCGCCGTGCGCCACGCGCCCGATCAGGCTCGCGATATAGCCATCGAACCGTGCGTGCCCGGGCCGATCGAGGCTCACCGTCGGCTGTGCGTCGGCCCACGCACGGTAGAACAGCAGGATCAGCCGGTGATGGAACAGATCGGCGAATGCGGCAAACGTCGGGTCGTCGTGCTGCGCCGCGCGTTCGTGTGCGTATTCGGTCAGGTGCGTCGGCAGCGGCCCGTTCGGGCCGAACAATCCGAAACCGTGGATCGCGATGCGCGGCGGCATGCCGCCGTCGTCGTCGTGGATGCCGGCCAGCATCGACGCGGCGAACGCGAGCGACGGCTGCTGTCCGAGCCGCACCGGTTCGTCGCGCGGCCGGATGGCGCGCCCGAGCGGCGGGCGTCCGGGCGACAGCGCGTCGAGCCAGCGCAGCGCCTGGAACAGGTCGTAGCCGTGCGGCGCGGCACGCAGCCGCGCCCACCACGCGTTGCGGCGCGCGGCGTCGGCGGCCGGCTGAATGCCGGATGACGGTTCGCGTTTCATATCGCCGGTCGCCTGCCGATACGCGCCGGCCAGCGCGCGAGCGTGCCGCGTTGCGCGCTGGTCAGCACGCATTCGGCGAACGCGTTGATCGACACGTGGCGGGCGAAGAACTGTTCGAGTACCGAGCCGAGCAGGAACGGACTGTCGCCGGAAAACGCATGGTCGTCGACGGTCACGTCAACCTGCACGCCGCGCCCGAACATCAACGGCCCGGATGCCGGCAGCCGGCGGAACACGGGCGAGAACGCGACGCGCTGCACGCCGTCGATCTGCCGGCGCATCGCGGTGTCGGCCGGGTCGGCATGCAGGCCGAGCAGTTCGCGCAGCGCATGCGCGCCCTCTTCGTCGTCGAGATCGGTCAGCGTGTGGCGCGCCAGCCCGAGATGGCGGATCAGCCGCCACGCGGTTTGCGCATCGGCGATCGGCGGGCGCGGCCTCGACGGGCCGCGGATGGCGACGATGCGCTCGACCGGGGCCGACACGCGCAGCGTGAATGTGTTCGCGTCGCCCGGTGGATGTAGCAGCACGAGATCGCGGTTCGTGCACAGCGTGTCGGCTGCGAGGTAGCGCATCGTCTCGTCGTACGGGGCGCACTGGCTGTCGACGAGCGACACGTAGGTCTCGCTGCCCACGTAACCGGTGCGCGTGCCGTTCGAGCGTGCCTGCGCGGACACCAGCCGTGGCTCGCGCCGCACCGTGTAGTACGCGCCGTAGTTGCCGTCGTCGCCGGCGAACGATGCGTGAAACGGCCGGAACTCGCGCGACTGGCCGTCGTCGCGCTGTTCGCTCGCGAGCCGCTGCACCGCATAGACCTCGTAGTCGAGCGGCCGGCTGCGATCGACGACGACATGGTGCTCGCGCGCGCCCGGTTGCAGCGGAATGCGGTCGGCGCGGCGTGCGAACAGATTCACGGCCGGCGTGCAGTTCAGCGCGAGGTGACGCGCGTCGACGGCCGCTTCGAGCGTCGCGTCGTGCCGGTCGAACAGCACGGTCAGCTCGCACTCGTCGCCGGTCGCACGCGCGAGCGCGGCGCGCAGCCCGCCGATGCTGAAGAACAGGAAGCGCGCGGGAAACGCGAAATACTCGCGCAGCAGCCGGTAGCCGTGGAAGCTGCGGCCGTCGTCGGGCAGGATCGCCTGTGCAGGATCGAAGCCTTCGTGGACGATCGCGTCGGCGTCGAGCGTATGCAGCCAGCGTGGCGGCTGCCCCGGGTCATGGCACACGACGCCGAGCGCATGCGAGGCGATCAGTTCGAGCAGATGCAGCGCATCGCGCTCGGGGCCTGCGAGATGGAACGTCAGCCGGTCGAGCGGCAGTTGCGACAGTTTTGCGCCGCCGCGTGCCTTCAGCCGGATGCGCAGCGCACCGCGTACGTCCTGCCGCGCGGCGACGGCGCCGCGCGGCAGCCCGGACGGCGCGCCGGTGACGGTCGCATCGATCAGCTCGAGCGGCCACAGCGTCAGGTCGTGCGCGGTGCGGAATTCGCACGGAGTCTGCTCGGACGCGGCCGGCCGCGCGCGCAGCGCGGTCCCGGCTGGCAGATGCCAGCCCTGCGCGAGGCTGCCTTCGTTCAGCAGCGGCGCGAACCGCACGATCGCCATCGACGGTAGCGGCGCGACATAGCCGGGATACACGGCATCGAGCAGCGCGTGCGTGAAGCGCGGGAACTCGGCGTCCATCTTCAGCTGGACGCGCGCGGTGAGGAAGCTGAAGCCTTCGAGCAGCCGCTCGACGTACGGGTCGGGCGGCCCCGACTCATTGAGCCGCAGCCGCGCGGCAACTTTCGGGAACTGCTGCGCGAATTCGCCGCCGAGCTCGCGCAGGTACGCGAGTTCGCGGTTGTAGTAGTCGAGCAGGCGCGTATCCATCGCGTCAGGCTCCCGTCACGGATTGCAGCGACATCGCGCCCGTCTCGAGATCGAGGCCGGAACGCAGCACGAATTCGAGCGGATGCGGGATCGACCACAGCGTGCCGCGGATCTCGAACAGCAGCACGTTGTGACGCCGCTCGCCGGCGCGGCCGCCGGGCGCGTCGATCACGCTGCGGACATCGATGCTGTCGGGCGCGATGCGCGGCTCGAATCGGACGATCGCGTCGCGGATCGACGCCTCGACCGACATCCGCTCGACGCCCGACATCGGCTTGCCGACGAGCGGCCGCATGCCGTAGTTGAGCACCGACGCCTGCGCGTGCGCGAACGCCGACCAGTCGACGAAGCCGTCCTCGGCGTTGCGCGTGTTGAGCAGCCACGCGAGATCGCGCAGCACGGCCGCACGCAGGCGTTCGGTGCCGATCCATAACGCGCCGGGCGCTTCGGCGGCGCGTTGAGGTGCGTCGTCGGTGAGCCGGTCGAGCAACGCCGGCTGCAGCCGGTCGCGCAGGTTGCCCTCCCGGGCGTCGCGGGTTCGCGGGTCGTCCATGGTCGTCTCCGCGCCGTTACATCTCGGTGTTTTCCTTGATGTTCCAGCCGACTGTCACCTCGGCGCCCTTGCCGCCGTTGTCGTTCTGCTGCCAGTACTGCTTCTTCACCTTCGCGGCCTGGAAGCCGTAATGCATCATCAGCCGGTCGGCGACGTCGCCCGGATCGATGCCCGCGACCTGCGCGGACGTGACGAGCACCTCCTGCAGCGTCACGCGCATGAACTCGACCTGCGTGCCGCCGGTCTTGCACGCGGAAATCTCGACCGATGAAAGATGCTTGCCGTTCGCGCAGTTCTTGATGATCGCGGGCGCGCCCTTGTCCATGTATGCGGCGACGACGAGATCGTTGAAGCTCGCCTTTCCCGCGTTGCCGCCGCTGCCGCTCGCCATCGCGCCCGGCTGGCTCGCGCCCCATGTGAACGACTGGATGTCGGTCCAGCCCTTGTGCTGCGCGTCCGCCGATTCGCCGGTCACGCCGTCCACCTTCATAAACATTGCCACGCCCATAACCGTCTCCGTTTCAGTGCGATGTCAGGATGAATGCCGTGTTGAATGCCGATCGTTGCCTGCCGCGCCGCTCACTCGTTCGCCGCCTTCGCGGTCGGCAGCCGCGAGATGAGCCGCAACGACACGGTGAGCCCTTCGAGCTGGTAGTGCGGCCGCAGGAAGAATTTCGACGTGTAGTAGCCGGGGTTGTCCTCGACCTCGTCGACGACCACCTGCGCGGCCGCGAGCGGCTTGCGCGCCTTGGTTTCCTGCGAAGAGTTCACGGGGTCGCCGTCGACGTAGTTCATGATCCAGTCGTTCAGCCAGCGCTCCATGTCGTCGCGCTCGCGGAACGAGCCGATCTTGTCGCGCACGATGCACTTCAGGTAATGGGCGAAGCGGCAGCACGCGAACAGGTACGGCAGGCGGCCGGACAGCCGCGCGTTCGCGGTTGCGTCGGGGTCGTGGTACTCGGCCGGCTGATACAGCGACTGCGCGCCGATGAATGCCGCGAAATCGGAGTTCTTCCGGTGCACGAACGGCATGAAACCGTTCTTTGCGAGTTCGGCCTCGCGGCGGTCGCTGATCGCGATCTCGGTCGGGCATTTCTGGTCGACGCCGCCGTCGTCGGTCGGGAACGTATGGCTCGGCAACCCTTCGACGGCTCCGCCCGATTCGACGCCGCGGATCGACGAGCACCAGCCGTACTGCTTGAACGAGCGGTTGATGTTCGCCGCCATCGCGTACGCCGAGTTCGCCCACGTGTAGCGGTCGTGGTTCGCGGCGTCGGTGTCTTCCTCGAAGTCGAACTCGTCGACCGGATTGGTGCGCGCGCCGTAGGGCAGCCGCGCGAGAAAGCGCGGCATCGCGAGGCCGACGTAGCGCGAGTCCTCCGACTGCCGCAGGCTGCGCCACGCCGCGTATTCGGTGTTCTGGAAGATCTTCGTCAGGTCGCGCGGGTTCGACAGCTCCTGCCACGAATCCATCTGCATCAGCTCGGGCGACGCGCCGGCGATGAACGGTGCATGCGCGGCGGCCGCGATCTTCGACAATTCGCCGAGCATTTCGACGTCCGGCGGGCTGTGATTGAAATGAAAATCGCCGACCAGGCAGCCGAACGGCTCACCGCCGAACTGACCGTATTCCTCCTCGTAGATCTTGCGGAACAGCGGGCTCTGGTCCCACGCGACGCCCTTGTAGCGCTTCAGCATCCGCGCGACCTCGTTGCGCGACGCCGGCAGCGCCTTGATCTTCAGCAACTCGTCGGTCTCGGTGTGCGTGACGAGGTAATGCAGCCCGCGCCATGCGCCTTCGAGCGTCTGGAACTCGGTGTGATGCAGGATCTGGTTGATCTGCTCGGACAGCTTGCGGTCGATCTCCGCGATGATCTGCTTCACGCTGCCGTACGCGTCGGTCGTCATGCCTACCGTATGTTCGAGCGCCTGCTGCGCGAGCGTGCGCACCGCGCGCTCGACCGACTCGCGCGCCTCGGCCGTCTTCGGCTTGAATTCCTTCTGCAGCAGCGCCGCGAACTCGTCGTGCGCGACGGCGGGTTGCGCGGCGTCGCGCGCGTCGACGCGGGACTGGACGGGATCATTCATCGCGGGCCTCCGGTTGGGTCGCGTCACCGCCCTGCGCGGGTTCGCGCGGTTCGCGCACGAGCGTCTTCAGCAGGTCGGGATCGTTGATCGCGCGCTCGATCAGCTGTTCGGCGCCGTGCTTGCCGTCCATGTACGACAGCAGGTTCGACAGCTCGGTGCGCGCCTCCAGCAACCGGCGCAGCGCGTCGACGTTGCGCGCGATCGCAGCCGGCGAGAAATCGTCGATCTGTTCGAACGTCATGTCGACGTTGAGCATCCCTTCGCCCGTCAGCGTATTCGGCACCTGGAACGCGACGCGCGGCGCGACCGACTTCATCCGTTCGTCGAAGTTGTCGACGTCGATCTCGAGAAACTTGCGCTCCGGCAAATCCGGCAGCGGCTCGGCACGCTTGCCGGCGAGGTCCGAAATCACGCCCATCACGAACGGCAGCTGCACCTTTCGTTCGGCGCCATAGGTCTCGACGTCGTACTCGATCTGCACGCGCGGCGCCCGATTGCGCGCGATGAACTTCTGTCCGCTGCCCGCTGCCTTGGTTCTGTCCGTCATCGTCCACTCCTTCACTTCGATCAGGTTGCGCGAGTCGTTGCCGCCGCCCGCGTGGCGGCTTCCTTCGTTCGGTTCATTCGCTCCGTTCGCCGCTCAGCAGGTCCAGCTTCGGCAGGCTCTCCGGCGCGAGATCGCGGATGATTTCGTAGAAGTCGAGCGCGAGCAGCCGCTGGGCGCGCCGCAGCAGCAGCGGCGCGGGATGGCTCGGCTCGTGCAGTTCGAAATAGCGGCACATCTTGTCGAGGCCGATGCGAACGTCGTCGCGGCTCGCGACTTCGGCATCGCGCCACGCGTGGGCATTCGGCATGGCCACCTGCGCGGCCGGTGCGGTGCCGCCGGGTACGGCCTGCGGTGCAGGCATCGCGCCGTCCGGTGGGCGTTGCGACGGCTCGGGCAGCGGCACGTCCTGCGCGATCCGGCGCAACGCCTTTTCCGCATCGCCCTCATCGGGCGCCCATTCGCGACCGAGTTTGTCCGCCACGCACGCGCGGATCGCATCGAGCGATCGCAATGTGGCACGCGCTGCGTCCAGCGGTGTCGTGCCGTCGTCGCGTGCGGCCGACAGCGCGGCGATCAGGCTTTCGCGGCTGCCGATCGCGGCGGCGCCCGTTTCGTCGCGGCCGTCGAGCAGCCGCTCGGCGTCGCGCACGCTCGGCCCGCCGTCGAAGAGCGGCTGGCGGCGCGCCGCGCGTGCGCAATCGTGCGCACCGGCGACGTCGGCGAGTGCGTTCGTCCGTGGCGTCGGGTCCGGCTCACCGTCCGCGTCGAGCCGCGGATGCAGATCGTCCCAGCGCTGTTCGAGCAGTGTCGCGACCACCGCGAGTGCGTCCGCGTAGCCGGGAATGCCGTGCTGCTCGGTCCAGCTGCGCGCGAGACAGGCCACGACGCGCAGGTCTTTCGTGCGGGTGGACAACGCGAGCGCGAGCCGTTCGACCGTGCGCCAGTCGGGTGCCTCGGCCGGGATCACGGTGTCGCCGTACTGCTGCTCGGCGCGCGGCGTCGCGCGTTCCTGCAGTTGCAGGAACTCGGCGTCGTATTCGAGGTTCGCGCCGCACGGCGCATCCGGCGCAACGTCCGCGAGGAGTCGGCCGATCAGGTCGGCGCGCGGCGATGCCGCGGAATATTCGGCGGCGGCCAGCGCCGCCTGGCTGACGTCATTCGAATGCATAGTCGATGTTGACCGGTTTGCTGCCGAAGTCGATCGCAACGGTGCGGTGCAACGGCGGCAGCGCGCCGTTGCGGATCTCGATCACGTAGACGCCCGGCGTCAGCGACACCGAACGCAGCGGCGGACTCGCGCCGCGCCGTGCGCCGTTTACGTAGACGTCGCCCCAGGGGCGCACGTTGAAACGCACCTGGACGGTTTCCTGCGTCTTTGGCGGACGCGATGGCGATTCCGCCGTTGGCGCGTTCACGGCGGCGACGGCCGTCTCGGTTTCCGACGGTGGCTTCGGCGCGGGCGTTGGCGTTGTCGCCGGTGCGGCGGCCGCTTCCGAGGGCGGGACGTTTACGACGCGTTCCGACGCGTCGAGGCTGCCGGCCGGGGCGATGGTCGAACTCGCACCGGCCCGCGTCGAAGGCGGATTCGTGACGGTCGTCGCGACCTGCGGCACGGGCGCGGCGGCCTCCACGGCAGGCGCACTGGCCGGCGCGGCGGCGATCGGAGGTGGAACATCCGCGGACGATCCGGCCGGCAGGCTCGACGGCGGCACGACGGTCGGTGTCGGCCCCTGCTGGGCCAGCGTGGTGGCTGGCGTACTGGCGGGCGATGACGTGCCGGCGAGCGGCTGGCTTGCGGCGGGAGCGGTGTCGTCCGCGACACGGGCCGGCCGCGACAGATAGGTTGCGGCGAGGCCGACGGCGATCAGCGCAACGACTGCGCCACCGACATAGACGGGCACGCGGCGGCTGCGTGATCCGGCCGGCGCCGCCGCACGCGGGGTGTCGGTCGGCGGCGATGTGCCGCCGGGCGACGCGGCCGATGCGGCAGGCCGCGACGTCTTCGCACCTGAGGCACCGGCAAGCTGGTCAGCATGGCTGTTGGTATTTCCAACTTTCGGTGCCGTGTCACGGTTGCCGATCCTGGCGTCGGCACCTGGCGCTCGCGTGCCGGGATCGTCGTGCGTTGCGCTGCTGGCTGCCGGCGGTTCCTTCGCACGTTCGGCATTTCCGTCAGGCGCATCGGATTGATCATGCTTTGCCGCATGCGCTGCCGCCGAAGCCGCGAGCGTTCCGGTAGCGCCCATCGCAGTGCCTTGTGCGGCCGCCTTCGATGTAGCAGACCCTTCCGGCTCCGGTTTCGCGCCGGACCCGGCTGACGACGCGGAGGCGGTTTCCGACGGCGTCGACATCTCGTCCGGATGCGCTGACTTCGACGAAGGCACATGCGTTGCGGCCTTGCCCGAAGCCGTCCCGCCCTCGCCGATCGCCGACGCAGCGGAAGCCGTCGAAGCATCTGCCTTCCCTTCCCCACCCTTGCCGGCATCCCCCGCCAGCGGCGCGGCCGCCGCGCCATACCCGCCTCCCGTCCGGTCGAAATCCCGCAACCCGAGTTCCGCCGCGAACGCCGCGACCGATTCCGGCCGGTCCGGAATCCGCAACTGCAGCGCATGATCGACCGCCGCGAGAAACGCCGGGCTGTACACCTCGCCGGCCGGCAGTTCGCGCGACGCGAGCGGCCGGTACGTATCCTTGATGCTGCGCACGACGGCCGCGGGCGGCAATTCGCCAGTGATCATCGCGTGCATCACCGCGCCGAGCGCATAGAGGTCGGTCCACGGCCCCTGGCTGAACGCAGGATCGTCGGTGTACTGCTCGATCGGCGCATAGCCCGGCTTGATCATCATCGCGCCGTCGTCGACCATGTCGCCGATCCGTTTGCGCGCCGCGCCGAAGTCGAGCAGGATCGCGCTGCCGTTCGGGCGGATCAGCACGTTGTCGAGCGCGACGTCGCGATGGAAGCATTGCGCGCGATGCAGCGTATCGAGCGCGCCGAGCAGCGCGCCGACGATATTGCGCAATTGCGTCTCGCTGATCCGCATCCCGCTGTCGAGCAGTTGCTTGAGCGTGCGCCCTTCGTAGAACGGCATCACCATGTACGCGGTGCCGTGGCTTTCCCAGAAGTGCAGGACCTTGACGAGCCCCGGATGATCGAACTGCGCGAGCAGGCGCGCCTCGTTGAGGAACGCGCCGCGTCCCGCGTCGAACGCCTGCGCGAACCGCTCCGAACGCAGCGACACCGTGTAGTCGCCGCCGCGCGTCGCGAGCATCGACGGCATGTACTCCTTGATCGCGACGGCGCGCCGCAACGTGCGGTCGAACGCGCGATAGACGATGCCGAAACCGCCGATGCCCAGCACCTCGTCGAGCTGCAGCTCGCCGAGGCGATGGCCGAGCGGCAGCGGCCGCACCGTGAATTCGGATGCGTCGCCGCGTGTCGCCGTGTCATGCTCGTTGTCTCTCGATCCAGCGTCCTTCATCTCCACCACCTCTCGAAACCGCATCCTTTCCGCCTGCCGCGCGCGGCGGCCCGCCTGCCGTCACCCAGGCCGCTAGCCGCCGCCGAACAGCGTCAGGAACAACGCGTTGTCGGGCGTGCCGGTGTGCGCATGCGTGCGCAGCGGCGATCCGTCGGCGCGGTTGGTCCACCAGAAGCTGGTGCCACCGTGCGGATCGAAATAGCCTGAAAGCCCCGGCCATGCCGCTGCCGCCGGCCGCTCCGGCAGCGCCGCCGGCATGCCTTCGACGAGGTCCGCCGCGTCGCGACCGGCGCCTGGCGCGAGCCGCACGCGTTCGAGCGTCCGCTCGAGGTCGCCCGGTGCGCGTGCGTGGCGGATCGCGTCGAGCAGCGCATGGCCAACCTGCCAGTAGTACGTGTCGGCGGCGTCCGGCAGCCCGTTCCAGTAGTCGGCCGCGCGCATCGGCAGCGTGACGATCACCGGGTAATAGCGCCCGACGCGGTCGCAACTCGGCGCGAGGCAGCCCGACTGCACGCACGATGCGCCGGCACCCGCCGGGATCAGGAAATTCCAGACCGGCGCGACCGTGTAGTGGCGTTCGATCTCGTCCGTGCCGCGCTGGCGCATCGCGGCCATCCCCTGCTGAAGCCAGCGCTCCCACCACTGCGCGAGCGCATGCGGCAGCCGGCTGTTCACGAAGTCGCCGGCACCGGGAATCTTCCCGTACCAGGCCGGCGCGTCGCCGTCGGCGCGCGCGAGCGGCGGTGTCGGGCTCATGGCTTCGGAGGGCATGTAAAGGACTCCATCTGGGGCAGTCGGAACGGATTGCGGACACTGCCCGCATTCACCTGCAGCACGATCGGTTTGCCGTCGACCGTGAAGCGCGCAATCATCTGGTCCGAACCGCGCCCGGCCGATACGGCGGCGCGGTCGAACAGCCGGTGCAGCGCCCACGGCCCGTCGGTCGAGAAGCCGTCGGTCGCGCCGGCCTGGCCCGACACCTGCAGCCGTACCTGGTTGCTGCCGCGCGGGCCCGGCCAGTCGAGCGCGCTCTGCACGAGCGGGCCGTGCGCGTAGCGGACGATCTGTCCGTCGACGTCGAGCACCATCTCGGTGATCGACGGATCCATTTCGAGCGGCTGGACCTGCACCTTCAACTGCGCGGTGCGTGCGCCGCCGCCGAAATAGACGTCGCGGATCACCGCGGCTTTTTCGAACGACGCAAGCATTGCCGCGGCTGACGGATCGGCGTCGGCATTGCGGTTTGCGAAGCGCCACGGGTGCGACGTCGTATCGACGATCGATTGCAGATTTTTCTGGAAGAAGTCGTCCATCAAGCCGCCCGGCGCGAACATCTGCGCGAAATCGGCCGGCGCGACGTCGCGCGACGCACCGCGCGCGAACGGATAGCGGCCCGCGATTGCCTGCCGGCAGAAGTCGCCGACGTTCGCGCCGGCACGCTGCGCGACGCTGCGCTGCTCGACGGTCGCGACGCTGCCGTTCGCGACGTTCGACAGATCGTCGAGCACTTCGCGGAACGGCGTCGGCAGGCGGCCGGCCTGCGCGCGCAGCCGTGCGGGGGCGTCCGACGGCGGCGGTTGCGCGCCGCTCCTCAGCGCATCGTCGGTGGCTGTCAGGTACGTGTACAGCGCGTCGATCGACTTCAGCACCTCGTTGAACGCCTGGGCCTGGTCGCCGCTGCCCGGCGCGAATGCACGCAGCCCGGCGAAATGGCTGTCGACCACCTGTTCGGGGCTCGCGGGCGCCGCCGCCGACGGATTCGCGTCGCTGGCCTGCCCCGCGAAGATCTGCGACAGCGAGCTGCGCGCCTCGTCGACCTTGTCCTGCGCACGCGACGCCAGATTGCGTGCACCGCCCGGCGCATCGCCGAGCGCCGTGTCGCGTGCAAGCGCCACCATCAGCCGCGTGAGCGGCGAATCGGCCGACGACAGCGCGCGTGCGACCTGGATGCTCTGCGCGAGCGTCGCCGTGCGTTGCAGCTTGATGTCGGCGAGATAGTCGTCCCAGATCTTCAGGTAGTCGTTCAGGTAAAGCTGGCGGATGTCGCGCGCCCATGCGGCCGCGTCGTTCGGCCCGGGGATCTCGGACAGGCCGAGGTTCAGCACCCACACCTCCTCGCGTCCGTACGCTTCGACCTCGCCGGCCAGGCGCGGCGCGAACACGTTGCGATAGCCGTTGCGCGTGTAGAAGCCCGGCACGCCTTCCGACAACGGCTTGCCGCTCTGGCGGCGGAACACCAGCGACGCGTCGGGGCCGACCGCGCGCGCGACGCTGAAGTCGAACGCCGACGTCGCCGGACGCAGCGTGCGCGTGAGCTGACGGTACAGCCGCTGCGAGAACGGCACCTGCCGCAGCCGGTCGCGCACGTCGGCCACGAGCCGCTCGTTCATCGGATACGGCGACACCGCGACACGGCCGCCGAACAGCGCGGCGAGATGCGCACGCAGCGCCGCGCGCTCGGCCGGCGAGAAATCGGGCGGCAGCGAGCGTTCCATTTCGAGGTCGACGACAGCCTGCACGAACGCGGGATCGTAGTGCGCGCTGTCGTACAGCATCAGGTACGCCTTCAGCGCCGCATACGCATATTCGGTTTCGTCGGGCCGCGCGTCGCGCAGCGCGGCTTCCATCCGGCTCGCGGCGATCGGCAGCAGCACGTCCTCGAGTGCGCGCCGGTACACGGCATCGACGGCCTCGTCGATCTTCTCGCCCTGGAACAGCCCCCACCGGTACGCGAGCGGTGGATGCTGCAGGTCGACACCACCCGCATTCGCGAGCCCGCCGAGCGCGTCGAGCACGGGCAGCAACCGCGCGATGTCGGACGCATCGGAGAATTTCGCGCCGGCGATCTGCGAATCGACGGCCGGCACGCGTGCGGCGATCTGGTCGAGATACGCGCGGTTGTTCGCATAGCTGCGCAGCCACGCGGCCAGCACGGCCACGCACACCAGCGCGAGCAGCACGTAGCCCGCGAACTGCAGCACGCGCCGCTTCTGGTGCCAGCGCAGGTCGCTGCCGGCAAGCGCGGCTTCGCGGAAGATGTGCTCCTGCAACAGCGATTTCAGGAAGAAGCTGCGGCCGGTCGAGCCGACTTGAGCGACCGGCGGCACGCCCTCGATCTTCAGGAAGCGCTTGATGCCGCTCATCACGCGATCGAACGCGGTGCCCTCCTGCGTGCCGCTCGTCAGGTAGACGCCGCGCAGCATCGGCATCGGCTCGTAGCTCGACACCGAAAACACTTCGGCGACGAACTGGCCGAGCATGTCCTGCAGGTCGGCGATCTGCTGTGGCAGCAGGTACGTCATCTCGCGCTGGCGCGCGTCCGTCTGCGCGGCGAGCAACTCGGGCAGCCCGTCGTTCAGCCGCTGGTGCAGCAGCCGGTATTCGCGGTCGAACGCCGCGCGCAGGTCGAAGCCCGGCGTTTCGCTCTGCGCGAGCGGGAACGTGAACCCCCACACCTGCGCGCATTCCGCGCGGCCGTACGCACCGAAGTATTCGGCGAAGCCGGCCAGCAGGTCGGCCTTCGTCACGAGCAGGTACACGGGAAAGCGGATGCCGAGCTGCGCGCGCAGTTCGAGCAGCCGCTTGCGCAGCACCATCGCGTGCTGCGTGCGTTCGGCTTCCGACGCGCCGAGCAGGTCCGCGACGCTGATCGTCAGCATCGCGCCGTTCAGCGGCTGGCGCGTGCGATATTTCTTCAGCAGGTCGACGAAGCCTTTCCACTCGGCCTCGTCGAGTGCGCGATTGCCTTCGTGCGTCGTATAGCGGCCGGCCGTGTCGATCAGCACCGCGTCGTTCGTGAACCACCAGTCGCAATGCCGCGTGCCGCCCACGCCGCGTATTGCCGCGCGGCCGAACTGTTCGGCGAGCGGGAAACTGAGCCCGGAATTGACGAGCGCGGTGGTCTTGCCCGAACCCGGCGCACCGATGAACACGTACCACGGCAACTGGTACAGATACTGGCGCGACATCCGGTCGAACCAGCGCGGCAGGCCCTTGCGCACGGTATCGGCCTGCCCGAAGCGGACCTTCTTCAGCAGCGTCGCGGCTTCGTCGAAGCGGCTGCGCAACTCGTCGAGCTGCGCCTTCGCCGGATCGTCGGCGATGGCCGGCCCCGGCGCCGCCTCGCGCAGCTGGTTCAGCAACTGCGCATTGAGGCGGCCGGCGTGCCAGCTGCGCCACGCGACGCGCACGCCCCACGCGATGAACAGCACCGCGATCGTCAGCCCACGTGCCCAGCCGCTTTCGAGCGGCCGGATCTCGGCGAACGCGAACAGCGGGCCCGCGAGCCACACGAAGCACGCAAGCACGACGAGACCGGCAAAGGTCCAGATTTCCCGCGACGGCAACGGCCGGACGAAACGCGCGACAGCCTGGTTCATATCAGTTGGCTCCCTGCGTCGCGCGTGCGCCGACGGCGGCACTGCCGGGCGCCGGCAGCAGCGTGATCTCGACGCGCCGGTTCAGCGCGCGGTTCGCGGGCGAATCGTTCGGCGTGACCGGGTCGAGTGTGCCGCGCCCTTCCGCCGCGAGCCGCTCCGGATGATCGAGTCGCGCGGCGATCATGCTGCGCACCGCTTCCGCGCGTTCGCGCGACAGGTCCCAGTTCGACGCGAAGCGCGCCGTATGCACCGGCGTGTCGTCGGTGTAGCCGGTCACGCGCACGTTGCCGGGCACCTTGTCCAGCGCATCGGCGACGCGCGCGAGCACCGGCACGTAGCGGTCGATCACCGACGTCGAGCCGGACTTGAACAGCCCGTCGCCGCGCAGCACGATCACGCTGCGATCGGCATCGTCGCGCACCGACACGAGGCCGGCCGCGATCTCGGGCGCCAGGAATTTCGCGATGCGCGGCGCCGGCGCCGGGCGCGGCGGCACCTGCGCGGGCTGCAGCTTC
Organism: Burkholderia sp. BCC1999; assembly: GCF_905339975.1. Taxonomy (NCBI): domain Bacteria; kingdom Pseudomonadati; phylum Pseudomonadota; class Betaproteobacteria; order Burkholderiales; family Burkholderiaceae; genus Burkholderia; species Burkholderia sp. BCC1999. The sequence goes on from NZ_CAJPHP010000015.1 coordinate 25,907, forward strand.
GGCACGTGCAGCGCATCGATCGACGCGAACAGCCGGTCCGAATGCCCGGCGAGCGCGATGCGCAGCCCGACGAACAGGCCGAAACCGATCAGCAGCGCGAGCGCCACGCACACCCACAGCGGCACGCCGAACCGGCGGGCGACATCGCGCGTGACGACGTCGCGCCAGTGCGGCGACAGCGCGGGCTCGAATTCGCCACGCACCGAGCGGATCGTCAGCGCGAGCTGGTGGCGCAGCGCGTCAAGTTGCGCGTGACCGTTGTCGAGCACGCGATAGCGGCCCTCGAAGCCGAGCGCGAGACAGAAATACAGCAGCTCGAGCAGGTCGAGATGCTGGCGCGGCTGCTGCGACAGGCGTTCGAGCAGGTGGAAGAACTTCTCGCCGCCCCAGGTCTCGTTGTGGAACGACACGAGCAGGCTGTGCGACGACCACACGCTGCCGCCCCACGGCGTCAGCGCGGCCGCCTCGTCGAGCGCCGTGCACAGGCAGTAGCGCGCGCCGATGATCGCTTCCGACGGCACGCCGGCTTCCTGCGCGCGCGCCTCGAACTGGCGGATCTCGACGACGAGATGCTCGCGCAGCCACGCCGGATTCGGATGGTGGACGGTCGAGCGGATCTGCGGCACCAGGTTGAGCAGCGGGTTCGCGGCGGCGACGAGCGGATTCGTGCCGCTCGCGGCCCAGCGGCCCGGCCGCGGCTGTGTGGCCGTCGTGCCCGCCGCGGCAGCCGGATGCATGCCGCCCGGATTCGGCGGCACGAATCCGCCGGCGCCGGCGGAGATCGGATCGGAAGAAGAATTCATCGCGTCGCCCCGCCGTCACCCGCGTATCGCCCAGAACTCCATCGAGAGTCCGGGGAATTCGCCGGCGAAATGAAAGGCAAGACCGCCGGAGCGCGCCAGCTGTTTCCACAGGTCGCTGCCCTTGTCGATCTCGAAGTACGTATGGCCCGCGTGATACGGGATCTGGCGCGGCGCGACCGGCAACTGGCGCATCGTGATGCCTGGCAGTTGCAACTGCACGAGATCGCGGATCCGCTCGACGGGCCCGAGCTTCGCCTGCGCGGGAAAGCGCGTGCGCAGGCTGTCGGCCGGCACGTCTGCGCGCACCGCGAGCACGAAGCCGGCCGTGTCGCGCAGCGCCGGGTCGGCCAGCGTCGCGACGCGGATGCCGTTGCCCGCATCGCGCAGCTCGATCTGGATCGCGTTTTGCTCGAGCACCGTCGACAGCGACCGCCGCAGTTCCGCGATCAGTTCCGCGAAGCTCGTCCGCAGGTCGTCGTGCACGTAGACCGCGAGCGACTGCGGGCGCCGGCCGGCCGCCGTGAACGTGCTCAGGTCGCACGCGAGCTTCAGCCAGTCGCAGAACAGCATTTCAGGATGCGTCGACACCTGCTGCTGCACATGCCAGGTCAGCGCGAGATAGCGGTTCACGAGCTGCAGCAGCAGGAAATCCGCGACTTCCGACACGCCGCCCCGCCCCGGTTCCGACAGCCGCTCCCCTAGCGCCTCGCTGCGCTGTGTGAGCAGCCCGTGCAGTTCGCGTGCATACGCGAGCAACACCGCATCGCGCTGCGCGACGAGCCGCGGCGGAATGTAGCCGTCGTCGACCAGCAGCCGCGCATCGGTACGCCGCTCGACGATCCGCGCGACGCCGAGCGCGTGCCAGTCGCCGGTCAGCTCGGCTTCGAGCATCAGCCGGACGTTCAGGCGCCCCGTCTGCAGCAGCGCAGGGCCGAGCGCGACCGCGTTCGCGTCGGCCACTTCGTATTCGCGCACGACGTAGCGCGCGACGTCCGCGTTGCCGTTGCCGCTGCTGGCCGGGCCCGCGCCGAACGACACCTCCTCGCCGCCGCCGCGCCACAGCGGCAGCGCGAGCACGACGAGCTGGTCCTTCGCGTCGGCCGGTACGTCGAGCGGCTCGGGGAGATCGTCCGGATGCGACAGGTCGAACGGCGTACCGTCGCGCATCACGCCCGACGCGGCGCGCAGCGCGACCTTGCCGAGCGCCAGTTGTTCGCGATCGATCTCGAGCGTGTCGAAGCCCCAGTAGAAGCCTTGCAGCGGCAGGCAGCGCAACGCGACATAGCGCTCCCAGTGCCGTTCGAGCTGCTGGAAATGCTGCGGGCGCAGGAACATGCCCTCGGTCCACACCACGCGCTGGCGGAGCGCCGCGACCGGCGTCGCGGACATTGTCGGTTCGGTCATGGGCGCCCCTGCGGATTGTTCAGCGCGACGCCGCCGTTCCGGACCGCGATCGACAGCTTCAACTCGCCCGGCGAGGTCTGCCAGAACTTGTACAGGTTGAGTTGCTTCGCGCGCGGCAACGGCACCGTCAGCCGCCAGCGGTTCTTTTCGAGCATGCGGTATTCGGCGACGACGCCGATCGCGCCGGCCTCCACGTTGCCGCGATAGTGCAGCGTGCGCGACTCGCCGGGCCGCAGGATCACCCGGTCGGTGCCGAGCAGGTCCGCACCGAGCACGTTCTCGGGCTTGTCCTGCAGCGAGAAGAAATCCGCGCTGTCGAAGGCCGACGCCGCACGCAGCTGGAACACCTTCAGCACGATCGGCGACGGCTTGCGGTTCATGTCAGGGTTGACGTCGGGCGCAACCTCGACCGTGATCGCATACGGCACCGCGGCCGCGTGCTCCGTCGCGCCGCACGCCGGCAGCAGCGACACGCATCCCCATACGATGAAACTGCTCGACCGCCATTGCATATTCCACCCTCGCCACCCAATAGCCATGCACCGGTTTTCAACTGCGAAACCGGATGTTCGGATAAAAAAAGGGACAATTAATTGATCGGTAATTGTGTAATTCGCATATCCTTCCATTGCAATTTGTTCCGGCATATTGTTCTGGTAAAAAGCCGGGTCAAATCATCCGGGATTCGTAAAAGTCGATTCTGCTGGATGACTGGCAATTGAGTTGAGATTGGCATTTGACGGAAAAATTAATCCGACCGGTTCGCCTGGGCGGCCCGGCTCTATTGCGTGGACACCATGTCGGATGGGCGCGGGGCATAAGCCGGCCGGCCGCCGAGCAAGAGGCGCTCGCGACGCTGATGGTGTGCCAGGCTATTCGTTCCGCCCGAACGGACGGCCCATTTTTTCGTGCATTGACGAGCGCTGACAAAACAACTGACGAATCCGAAAAACACAGCGAACTATAGATCGTTTTCCCGGTTTAACAAGGAATGAAATTCGTAGTCTATTTTCAATAGAAAATGGAATCGGATCGGGTAGTTGAAACAAAACGTAACAGAGATATCGATGCCAATGATTGGCACTAGAATCCAACAGCGTTTGCGTGGCACCTTCCAATACCACCCATTTTTTATTTCAATAATGAAAGGTCGTTCATCGATCGTTCTTTTCCTCGGTGCGTTGCTGCTGGGGGCCGGCGGATGCAGCACGTCCCCGACGCAGTCGGCCGCGCGTGCGACGGTCGACAGCGCGCGCACCGCGTACGCCGCCGGCGACTACGGGCGCACGATCGCGCTGCTGAACCATGCGAAGGAGATCGATGGGGCCGACGTCGACACGCAGGTCGCCGCGCACAAGCTCCTCGCGTTCAGCTACTGCGTGACGAACCGCGTCGCGCAATGTCGCGCGGAGTTCTCGAAGATTCTCGACCTCAACCCGCGCTTCGACTTGTCATCCGCCGAGAAGGGGCATCCAATCTGGGGGCCCGCGTTCGAATTCGCGCGCCGCAGGCATGCGTCGGCCTCCTGAACGAACCGGTATCCACGCGAGCGCTTCATCCACCGAGCGACGTATGACATGCAACTGATCGTGATCGAACATGCCGGCGAGCCGGTCGAAAACGACTCCTACGACGCCGTCGTGTTTCATCCGCCGGGCGGCACCATCGGCCGCGCAACCGACAACCATCTGGTGCTGCGCGACGACACCCGGCAGATTTCGCGGCTGCAGGCGCTGCTGCAGGTCGGCGACGACGCGTGCCTGCTGAAGAACCTGAGCAGCGTGTCGACGATCGAGGTGAATCGTGAACCGGTCGGTTATGCGCAGGAGCGGCCGCTCAATACCGGCGACATCATCCGCATCGGGCCGTACGTGTTGCGGGCCGAGCGCGACGACGGCAACGATGACGACGGCGTGCCGGTCATCGACATGGCCCCCGATACCGGGGCGCCGGCCGGCAAGCGCGATGCGCCCGCGGTGGGCGCGGCGCCACCCTCGCCTTTGCCGAAGGGAGCCGGCAACCGGCTGTGGGGGCTGCTCCAGGATCGCCTCGTGCCACGCGGCAAGGCGGCGGATGCCGGCACACGGCCGGGCGGTCCCGCACGCCCGGATGCGCCGCAGCCCGCGCACCGCGCCGCGCCGCCCGCGCCGTCGCAGCGCGACCTGAACCAGTTGTCGATCGATCCGCTCGACCTGTTCGCGCAGTCATCGGGCGATCCTGGCGCGTCGGGCACGGCGTCGCCGGCCGATCGCGGCAACGCGGATCGCGACACGGCGCACGCGACGCAGGCCGACCATGCGCCCGAGTGGACGCAGCACGTGCGCGTTCAGCCGGCGGCCATGCATGCCGACACGCGGCCAGCCGACGAGCCGGCGCCACACGCCACGCGCACGACGCCGACGCCCGACGAACTGTTGAACGCGTTCTTCGAAGGCGCGGGGCTCGACGTGGCCGCCGAATCGCACCAGTGGTCGGCCGAACAGCTGTACATCGCGGGCCAGCTGCTGGCGCTGTTCGCGAACGGCACCGTCGAGCTGCTGTCGTCGCGCAGCATCCTGAAGCGCGAGGTGAAGGCGCACATGACGATGCTGCTCGATCGCGAGAACAACCCGCTGAAGCTGCTGCCGGACGGCGGCGCCGTGCTGCGGCAGATGTTCGGGCTGCCGCTGCCGGGCTTCATGTCGCCGCAGAGCGCGGTCAACGATGCGTTCCAGGATCTGCACGCGCACCAGATCGGCATGGTCGCGGGTATGCGCGCCGCGCTGATGGACCTGCTGACGCGCTTTTCGCCGCAACGGCTGCGCGAACGCGACGACGCGATGCGCTGGTACGAGAAGCGCGTGCCGGCGCTGTACAAGGCGCGGATGTGGGATCGCTATGCGGCGACCCATCGCGATACGGTGTTCGCGATCGAGGACGATTTCGCGTCGGTGTTCGGCAAGGCGTTTCTGGCCGCGTACGACGCCGAAGTCGAAAGCTATCGCGGCAGCAGCCGGCATTGAGTCGCGCGACCGGCAACTGCACGGCCAGGCATGCGCGAATCGGGATAAGCTCGTCCTGCACAGTCAACGGAGGCTGTCGGGAGCGACATGAGCACGATGACGGGGACCCTCGATCCGGCCGTACCGCCGCCGCGCGTTGCGCGGCTCGTGCTGGTGACGCCCGACGGCACGGTGGTCGGTTGCCTGCCGCCGATGCCGGTCGCGATCCCATGGTGGCAGGAAGTGGAATCGGTCGTGCGAGCCGCGCGCGAACGCCATCGCGTCGACGTGACGATCCTGCGTTTGCTGGAAACCGTTCGCGAGCGCGCGCCCGGCGGCGAAGTCACCTACCTGGCCGAGATTGCGTCGCCCGTTCCGGCCGATTGCTGGACCGGGAACATCGAGCCCCATTCATTGCGCCAGCGCTACGCGCTGCCGGGCGGCCCCGCGGCCGATCTCGGCTGGGCGGCGCGCGTGCTGGCCGATCGCGGCTTGTCGGCGAGCGCCCGGCCCGTGCAGGTGCGAACCTGGAACCTGTCCAGCGTGTGGCGGATCCCGATCGGCGGCCAGTCGGCCTGGCTGAAAGTGGTGCCGCCGTTTCTGGGGCACGAGGGCCGCGTCATCACGGCATTGGCCGGCCGGCGCGTGCCGACGCTGCTCGGTCATGACGAATGCGGGCGCATCCTGCTCGCGGAGATTCCCGGTGACGACCAGTACGACGCTGCGCTACCGCAATTGTTCGACATGGTGACGTTACTGATCGACCTGCAGGCTGCATGGATCGACCGCATCGACGAACTGCGCACGATGCGCTTGCCCGACTGGAGTCGTGCGGATCAGTCCGAGGAGATCGCCGATGTCGTCGCACGCAATGGCGACGCACTGTCGGGCGACGAACGTGCGTCGCTGCTTCGTTTCGTGAACGGGCTGGCGGCGCGGCTCGCCGCGCTCGACGCGTGCGGACTGCCGAATACGCTGGTGCACGGCGACTGCCATCCCGGCAATTTTCGCGGCACGCGATCGGCGCTCACGCTGCTCGACTGGGGCGACAGCGGAATCGGCCACCCATTGCTCGACCAGTCGGCGTTTCTCGACGCGGTGCCGCGGGAATACGCGGCGGCGATCAAGACGCACTGGAATCGCGAATGGCTGGCGCGGGTGCCCGGCTGCGACCCGGTGCGGGCCGCCGCCCTCCTCGCGCCGATCGCCACGGCCCGGCGCGCGGTGATCTACCAGCGCTTCATCGACAACATCGAGCCGTCCGAGCAGATCTACCATCGCGGCGATCCGGCCGACTGGCTGGGCCAGACCGCGGCGCTGGTGACGACACCGGACTGAAGGCGGGATCGTCCCGCCCAGTATCGTGAAAACCAACGAAAAACGGCGCAGGCCGGGCATGATGCCCAGCCTGCGCCGTTCGTGCGCGCCGCACCGACGGCAGCGCGCGCACGGTCGACCGACCGTCAGACAGCCATTACCGTGACCGACTTCGTGACGAGGTACGGCTCGAGCGCTTCCGGCCCGCCTTCCGAGCCGTAGCCCGAATCCTTCACGCCGCCGAACGGCATTTCAGGCCACGGCGTCGCCGGCTGGTTGATCCACAGCATCCCGACTTCCATGCGCTGCGTGAGCAGGTGCACGTTCGCGAACGAGCGCGTGAACGCATAGCCGGCCAGACCGAACGGCAAACGGTTCGCTTCCGCGATGGCATCCTCGAGCTTGTCGAAGCCACGGATCGCCGCGACCGGGCCGAACGGCTCGTTGTTGAACACGTCCGCTTCGAGCGGCACGTCCGCGATCACGGTCGGCGCGAAGAAGTTGCCTTCCGAGCCGATCCGTTCGCCGCCGGTTTCGATGCGCGCACCGACCTTGCGTGCGTTGTCGACGACCGACGCCATCGCGGTGAGTCGGCGCGGGTTCGCGAGTGCGCCGAGCGCCGTGCCTTCCTCGAGACCGTTGCCGACCTTCAGCCCTTCCGCATGCTTGACCAGCGCGCGCGTGAATTCGTCGCGGATGCTGTTGTGCACGAGGAAGCGCGTCGGCGAAATGCAGACCTGGCCCGCGTTGCGGAACTTCGCGCCACCGGCGGCCTTCACCGCGAGCGCGACGTCGGCATCCTCGGCGACGATCACCGGTGCGTGGCCGCCCAGCTCCATCGTCGCGCGCTTCATGTGCAGGCCGGCCATCGCGGCGAGCTGCTTGCCGACCGGCGTCGAGCCCGTGAACGTGACCTTGCGGATCACCGGGTGCGGGATCAGGTACGACGAGATTTCAGCCGGATCGCCGTACACGAGGCCGATCACGCCGGCCGGCACGCCGGCGTCGACGAACGCGCGCAGCAGCGCGGCCGGCGAAGCGGGGGTTTCTTCCGGCGCCTTCACGAGGAACGAGCAGCCGGTTGCCAGCGCGGCGCTCAGCTTGCGGACGACCTGGTTGACCGGGAAATTCCACGGCGTGAACGCCGCGACCGGGCCGACCGGCTCCTTCACGACCGTCTGCTGCGCACCGAGGTTGCGCGGCGGCACGATCCGGCCGTACACGCGACGGCCTTCGTCCGCGAACCATTCGATGATGTCGGCCGCCGACAGCACTTCGACGCGTGCTTCGGTGAGCGGCTTGCCCTGTTCCTGCGTCATCAGCTGCGCGATCGCGTCGGCACGTTCGCGCACCAGCGTGGCCGCCTTGCGCATCGTCGCCGCGCGCTCGTGCGCGGGCACCTTGCGCCATGCTTCGAAGCCGCGTTGCGCGGCGGCGAGCGCACGGTCGAGATCGGCGATGCCCGCGTGGGCCACCTTGCCGATCGGCTTGCCGGTCGCCGGGTTCACGACGTCGATCGTCTTGCCGCTCGCGGCGTCGACCCACTCGCCGTCGATCAGCAGTTGCGTATCCGTATAAGTCACGTTAGCCATCCAGACACCCCTACATTGCGTCGATAAAACGCGCGCTGCCGCGAACGGCCGCACGCCGGTTGACAGAAAGAGCGAGGCCGCCGGGGCTGGCACGCACCCGGTGGCCTCGACGGCAGGCACGCCGGCCTGCCGTCGTTCCGCATCGCGCCGCGCTCAGCGCGCGGCCGCGGTCGCCTTGCGGAGTTTCGCGACGTCCGCCGCCTGCACGGCCGGCGCGCCGTTGTTCCAGCCGGCGCGCATGAACGTCAGCACGTCGGCGATCTGCCGGTCGTTCAGCTGGTTCGAGAACGCCGGCATCGGATACGCGGACGGCACACCGCCGATCACGAGCGTGTCACTGCCGTTCAGCGTCACGTTGATCAGCGACGATGCATCGGCCTCGAGCACGTTCGGATTGCCGGCGAGCGGCGCGAGCAGCGGCGCGTAACCGCGCCCGTCCACACCGTGGCAATGCAGGCAGTAAGCGTTATACACCTTCGCGCCCGGGTCGGTTGCCGGCCGGCCCAGTGCCACCTGCGTCGCCTTCGGATCATAACTGTACGGCGGCGCGCCCGTGCCGCCTGCGGCCGGCAACGATTTCAAGTATCGGGACATCGCGGCCAGATCGTCGTCGGTCATTGCCTGCGTGCTGTGGTTGATCACGCTCACCATCGAGCCGAACGCGGTTGCGTGCCGGTTCGCGCCGGTCTTCAGGAACTGCGCGATATCGGCCTCGCTCCAGCGGCCGAGCCCCGTGTTGTGCTCGCCGGTCAGGTTCGACGCGAACCAGTTGTCGATCGGCGCGCCCGACAGGTACGCCGCGCCACCTTCGTCGAGCGCCTTCTCCTGGAAGCCGACGCCGCGCGGCGTGTGGCACGATCCGCAGTGCCCGAGCCCCTGCACGAGATACGCGCCACGGTTCCACATCGCGTCCTTGTCCGATTTGTCGGCATAAGGCGTCGTGTCGAGGAACACCATGTTCCACAACGCGAGCGGCCAGCGCATGTTGAGCGGCCACGGGATGTCCGACGGCCGGTTCGCCTGTTTCACCGGTTCGACGCCGTGCATGAAGTACGCGTACAGCGCCTTCACGTCGTCGTCCTTCAGTTTCGCGTACGACGGATACGGCATCGCCGGATACAGGTTGTGGCCGTCCTTCGCGACGCCCTTGCGCAGCGCGCCGGCGAACTCGGCTTCCGTATAGCGGCCGATGCCCGTCTCCGGATCGGGCGTGATGTTGGTCGTATAGATCGCGCCCATCGGCGTGACCATCGGCAGGCCGCCCGCGAACGGCGTGCCGCGCGGCGCGGTGTGGCACGCGACGCAGTCGCCGGCTTTCGCGAGGTAGGCGCCGCGCGCGACGAGCGCGCTGTCGGCCGGCGCCGTTTCCGCCGCGTGTGCAGCCGTGCCGGCCAGCAGCGCGGACAATGCGAGCAGCGACGCGCGGAGCGTGTTCAGCATGAGGTTTCGCATGATCGTGTCTCCCTCAGGCCATCTTCAGCTGGTTGCCGACCGGCAGCTTGCGCAGCCGCGTGCCGGTCGCCGCGAAGATCGCGTTCGACAGCGCCGCCGCCGTCGCGGCCGTGCCAGGCTCGCCGATCCCGCCCGGCGCTTCGCCACTCTTCACCAGGTGAACCTCGATCGGAGGCGTCTCGTTGATGCGCATCATCCGGTAGTCGGTGAAGTTGCCCTGCACGACGCGGCCGTCCTCGATCGTGATCTCGCCGTACAGCGCGCCCGTGATCCCGAAGATGATGCCGCCCTGCACCTGCGCCTCGATCGTGTTCGGATTGACGAACATGCCGCAATCGACCGCGCACACGACGCGCTTGACCTGCACCTCACCGCCGTCCACCGCGACGTCGATGACGATCGAGAAAAAACTGCCGAACGCGTGCATCACCGAGACGCCGCGCCCTTGCCCCTTCGGCAGCGACGCCCCCCAGCCGGCCGCCTTCGTTGCCACGTCGAGCACGTTGCGGGCGCGCGGCGTCTTGTCGAGCAGCGCGCGGCGGTATTGCACCGGGTCGGTCTTGGTCTGCGCGGCCAGCTCGTCGATGAAGCTCTCGACGACGAACGTGCCGCGGGTCGGGCCGACGCCGCGCCAGAACGCGGTCGGCACGTGGCGCGGCTCCTGGCGCACGTAGTCGACGAGCTGGTTCGGCAGGTCGTACGGCAGCTCGGCCGCGACCTCGACCGCATCGGGATCGACGCCGTTCTGGAACGCCGGCGGCGCGAAGCGCGCCATGATCGACGAACCGACGATCCGGTGCTGCCACGCGACCGGCTTACCGTTCGCGTCGAGGCCGGCCGAGATTTTGTCGTAGTAGCACGGCCGGTACATGTCGTGCTGGACGTCTTCCTCGCGCGTCCAGATCACCTTCACCGGCCCATTGACCTGCTTGCCGACCTTCACGGCCTGGCCGATCATGTCCGTTTCCAGCCGCCGGCCGAAGCCGCCGCCGAGCAGGTGGTTGTGCACGACGATCTTGTCCGGCGGAAAGCTCGTGAGCTGCTGCACGGTATCGCGCGCCCGCGTCGGCACCTGCGTGCCGACCCAGATCTCGCAGCCGTCGCCGCGCACGTGCACCGTGCAGTTCACGGGCTCCATCGTCGCGTGCGCGAGCAGCGGCTGTTCGTACACGGCGTCGACGCGCGTCTTCGCGTTCGCGAAGGCCTTGCCGACGTCGCCTTCCTTGCGTGCGACCGCGCCCTTGCCGTTCGCCGCCGCCTGCGCGAGATCCGCGAACAGATCCTTCGTCGATACCTTCGCGCCCGCGCCTTCGTTCCACTTCACGACGAGCGCCGATGCGCCACGCTTCGCGGCCCACGTGTGATCGCCGACCACCGCGACCGCGTTGTCGACGCGCACGACCTGGCGCACGCCGGGAATCTTCTTCGCGGCTGTGTCATCGACGCTCGCGACCGTGCCGCCGAACACCGGGCTGTTCACGATTACCGCGTACAGCATGCCGGGCAGGCGTACGTCGAGCCCGAACTGCGCGGAGCCGTCGACCTTCTCCGGCGAATCGAGGCGCTTCGCGGGCGTGCCGATCAGCTTGAAATCCTCGGGCTTCTTCAGCACGACATCCTTCGGCACCGGCAGCTTCGCCGCGGCATCGGCCAACTGGCCGTACGACGCACGGCGGCCGCTCGGCGGATGCTGCACTTCGCCGTTCGCGGCGCGGCAGCTGGCGGGATCGACGTTCCATTGTTTTGCGGCTGCCGAGACCAGCAGCGTGCGCGCGGTCGCGCCCGCACGGCGCATCGGTTCCCACGCATAGCGCACCGACGTCGAGCCGCCGGTGAGCTGGCCGCCGAGCAGCGGGTCCATGAACAGTTTCTCGTTCGGCGGCGCATGATCGAGCGTCACGCTCGACAGCGGCACTTCGAGTTCCTCGGCGATCAGCATCGGCAGCGACGTATAGACACCCTGCCCCATCTCGACCTTCGGCATCACCAGCGTGACCTTGCCGGCGCGGTCGATCTGCACGAACGCGTTCGGCGCGAATACGCCCGGCTGCGCGGGTTCGGCCGCATCGCCGCCGATCACCGAGCGCCGCGCGTCATCGCCCGCTGCCGGCAGGCTGAAGCCGAGCAGCAGGCCGCCGCCAGCCGCCGCGCCGAGCGACATGCCGAGTTTCAGAAACGACCGGCGCGACACGCCCGTGCCGGCCCGACCTGCTTCGATCAGTCCGCGTGACATGTCAGGCTCCCTTCGCGGCTTGCTTCACGGCCGCGCGAATCCGGTTGTAGGTGCCGCAGCGGCAGATGTTGCCGGCCATCGCCGCGTCGATGTCGGCATCGCTCGGGTTCGGGTTCGACGCGATCAGCGCGGTGGCGGCCATCACCTGCCCCGACTGGCAATAGCCGCACTGGACGACGTCGAGCTCGCGCCAGGCCTGCTGGACCTTGTGCCCGGCCGGCGTCGCGCCGACGGCTTCGATCGTCGTGATCTTGCGGCCCGCGACGGCCGCGACCGGCAGCACGCACGAACGCGCGGCGACGCCGTCGAGATGCACGGTGCACGCGCCGCATTGCGCGATCCCGCAGCCGAACTTGGTGCCGGTGAGGCCGACGACGTCGCGCAGCACCCAGAGCAAGGGCATGTCGTCGGGAGCGTCTACCGTGCGGGTTTCGCCGTTGATGTTGAGGGTGACCATTCAGCCTCCGGGGCCGTTGTATTGGGGGAGCGGCGCGAACGCGGCGCCGTGCGGTGTCGTCATCGCCGTCGCGCTGCGCACGACGGGTGCCGCGCGGCCCGGGTGGGGACGAGCCGCGGCGGTGAAGCGGGTGTTACTCAGCCACGTCGATGCCCGACAGCACCTTGATGACGGGCGGCGCCGTGAACCAGTCGGCCGACTTCGTGCGGAATTCGCCGAAATACGGGCTCGCGAGGTGCGCGTCGAATGCGGCCTGGTCGTCGTAGATCTCGTACAGGTGCAGGTTCGGCGAGCCGTCCTGTTCGCGGAACAGGTCGTAACGCCGGTTGCCGGGCTCGGTGCGCGTCTTCGCGACCATGCTGCGCAGTTCGGCCTCGGCGGCCTGCGCATGTTCGGGTTTCAGGAACAGGGAAGCAATCACGTGAAGCGCCATCTTGTCACTCCTTTTGAATCGAAATCGAGCATGCCACAAGCTGGCGTCGCGCGACGCCAGCGTGCAACCGTCATGTGTTGCCGTGCCGCGGCATCAGGCCAGTTCGTCCGGGCCCACGCGCACGACGACCTTGCCGAAATTCTTGCCGGCGAGCAAGCCGACCAGTGCTTCCGGCGCGTCGGCGAGATCGGGGACGACGTCCTCGAGCGTCTTCACCTTGCCCTGCGCGACCCATTCGCTCATCTCCTTCAGGAACGCCGCATAACCGGTCGCATAGTGGTCGAGGATGATGAAACCCTGCATGCGGATGCGCTTGCGCAGGATCGTGCCCATCAGCGCCGGCACGCGATCGCGGCCGGTCGACACGGCCTTGTCGTCGTATGCCGAGTCGTTGTAATGCGCAATGATCCCGCAGACGGGCACGCGCGCATGATCGTTCAACAGCGGCCACACCGCGTCGAACACGGCGCCGCCGACGTTCTCGAAATAGACGTCGATGCCGTTCGGGCACGCTTCCTTCAGCTTCGCCGCGAATGCCGGATCGCGATGGTCGACGCAGGCGTCGAAGCCGAGCGAGTCGGTCACGTAGGCGCACTTGTCGGCGCCGCCTGCGACGCCGACCACGCGGCAGCCCTTCAGCTTCGCGATCTGGCCGACCACCGCGCCGACCGCGCCGCTCGCGGCCGCGACAACCACGGTTTCGCCGGCCTTCGGTTCGCCGATCTTCAGCAGCCCCGTGTACGCGGTGAAGCCCGGCATGCCGAGCACGCCGAGCGCGTACGACGGATGCGCGAAATCGCGGCCGAGCGCAATCAGGTCGCGGCCGTCGGACAGCGCATAGTCTTGCCAGCCGGCCCCGGCGACGACCAGATCGCCTTCGCGGAAGGCCGGCAGGTTCGACGCGACGACGCGGCTGACCGTGCCGCCGACCATCGGCTGGCCGAGTTCGGCCGGCGGCGCATAGGACGGCGCGTCGCTCATCCGGCCGCGCATGTACGGGTCGAGCGACAACCAGACCGTGCGCAGCAGCACCTGGCCGGCGCCGGGCGTCGGCACGTCACCGGTTTCCGAGCGGAAGTTGCCCGGCGTCGGTGCGCCGACCGGGCGCGAAGCCAGGACGATCTGGCGGTTTGCGGTCTTGCTTTGCGGCATGTGAGCCTCCGTCAACAGGAATGAACGTGCTTCGTGGGCACGTTCGGATCAGGGATGGACCAGCAGAAGATGCACGCCCGCGGCCGCGTCGGCATCGCGGCCGTCGCGGTCGCACGCGTGCGGTTGGAGCAATCGGGACAGCGTAACGCGGAGTGAAGCGTTCGTCATGCGTGTTTGAGTAGACCAGTCGTCTAGAATCAGGGCGAAAACAAGGCGCGCCGAAGCGCGCCCGGATTACGACTGCGCACCGCCCTGCGCGACCGGCGGCAGGTTCAGCATGCGCAGCGTTTCGGCCATCGCCCTTTCGAGCGGCTGGCGGTTGCGATGAATCTTTTCCAGCAGCGTTGCGCCCAGCCACAGCTCGTAGAGGATCGCGGCCGTGTGCGGCGGATCGTCGACTGCACGCAGCGAGCCGTCGGCCAGCCCGGCCTCGATGCCGCCCGCGAGCCGCTCGATGATCTGGCTCGTGCCGCGTCGAAGCACCGCGCGCATCGCTTCCGACAGGTCCGATACTTCCGCGCCGAGCTTCACCGCGAGGCACTTGCCTTCCGGATCGTCCGCGCACTGCGTGTGCAGCCAGTTGCCCCAGTACGTCATCAGGCGTTCGGCGCCGGTGCCGGCCTGATGCTTGAGCAGGTTGTCGAGATGCGCGAGATAGCCTTCGAAATACGATTCGAGCAGCGCTTCGCCGAATGCCTCTTTCGAGCCGAAGTAATGGTAGAACGAGCCCTTCGGGATGCCCGCCGCAGCGAGAATCTCGTTCAGACCGACCGCCGAAAACCCCTTGTGGAGCATGATCGGCTTCGCGATATTCAGGATGTGCTGGCGGACTTCCGCGCCTGAAGATGCATTCATGATGGCGTATGGTAGCAACGATTAGACCGGTCGTCTAGTAACGTCGAACCGGCATGTTGAGCGGCACTTTACCTGATCCCCGCCGGGCGCCCAATGCCTGGCGGGCGCTCCCCCCTGCACCACCGCGCGCACGGCGTCACACGAGCGACTCGGTTTCGTCGCGGGCGTTTCATCGATCTCCCGCTTAAATATGCGCGGCGCATGTGCCGGCGGTCGTGAACGAGCAGCCGGCATTGCACACGTGTGCAATGCGCCGGACCGTCGTTACCTCCTCTCGAACCCGTGACCAGGAACGCCCCATGACCGCCTCGAAACCCGTCCGTCCGCCCGCGCCGAACCGTCGACGCTTCATCCAGCGCGGCGCCGCGCTGACCCTGTCGCCGCTCGTCGGCACGCTGGCCGCTTGTGGCGGCGACGGCAATCCGACCTCCGCATCGTCGCTTGCCGCGGCCGGTGCCGCGAATGCGTCCGCGCGCAGCTACGGCATCGCCGATCGCTCCATCACGATCAACGTCACCAATGCGATTCCGTCGACGACGCTCGCGTTCGGCAATGCAGCGAGCCAGAGCGGCTCGACGCCGCAAGCATCGCAAGCGTTGATTGCGACCGGGCAATCGACGGCCGTCAGCGCGTCGAACAGCTGGGGCGATTGCACGGGGTCGTTCAGCCTCGCCGGCGGCGATGCATCGTTCGCGATCGCGTATACGCATCCGTTCGGCTCGCAGCCGACCACCGTCAGCGTCACGCCGTCGGCCGGCTACGTGTCGGGCGCCGACGCCGTGACGTTTCCCGGTCACGACTCGGTCGCGAATCTGAATCTGTATCGCGGCGTCGCGACCGCGAACGGCGCATGGGTCGTCCCGCTCGCGCAGCTTTCGACGCCGCCGGTCAACAACTGCCAGGATTTCGCGAACAGCATGTTCGGCAGCAACGTGCGCACGGCCGCGGCCATCCAGTCCGCGTACCAGAGCACCGGTTCGCTCGGCTACGTGCCGCCCGCCGACTTCACCGGCGGCCAGCTCGCGGGCTTCGTCGCGCAATGGGTGCAGCGCTGGCAGAACGGCGCGTCCTACACCGTGCTGCCCGCCGCCGATGCGCAGCTGATCGATGCGCTGAAGCAATACGTGTCGAACGCATCGAACGCCGGCCCGCTGACGATGTGGGTGCCGCAGATCGCGTGGCAGGCCGGTACGGACCCAGCGGTCTTTGCGCTGACGGGCTATCGCGCGTTTCCGTTCGTCGACGCGCAAGGCAACTGGATCGCGGCGACGTTGTCCGCGTTCCTGACGCTGCTGGCGGCCGGTTCGCACCTCGTCGCGATCAGCGCAACGAGCGACCTGCCGGCGGGCGTCACGATGCAGGCGTTCGACAGCTTCATGGGCGCGAGCGGACTGACGACGTCGACGGATATCGGCAACTCGCACTACGCGTCGGTCCTGAACACGACTGGCCGCTACTACCTGAGCGTCGGCAGCGATTTCGCGCCGGCGAACTGCGGGCTGATCCTGTCGTTCCTGTACGGGCGCACGGTGAACAACCTGCTCGCGGGCGCCGGCACATACAACACGTTCATCCAGCTCGAAGGGTGGCAGGCCGGCGGTTCGCGTCACAACGCGGACTACGCGACGTATCAACAGACGCTGTGGAACATCTCGACGTATGGCGCATCCGCGTACAGCGAGAAGCGTGCGACGTCGATCTTCCTCGCGCCGGCCGGCTGGACGCCGCAGGTCTACCAGACGACGCGGATGATGCCGTACGTCGGCGCCTATGCGCAGTCGAACGGCACGCCGCAGGGCTGGCTGAATACGTCGCTCGTGACGATTCCGGCGGACGCGCCGCCACTGCCGTCGCGATATGTGACGAGTTGAGTTGAATCGGGCGGGCTCGCCTCGGGGTGTGCGCCGCTATCGATCGGCGCGCGCTGGCGGTTTCATCGTCAGCGCGGCGCTTCGTCGACGCGCTTTCTCGTGCGGGCCTTGCGCGCTTCCCGCTGCGTGGCCGGCGCCGTCTTGACGCCGCGCAGCGGCGGCCGGCGGGCGAGTACCGTCATCTCGCGCCTCAATGCGTCGAGTTCCTTGCCACGTGCCGTATCGGTCGCCTGCGCGCCGTCCAGCTGCCCCTGAAGCACGCCGCATCGATGCAGCGCATCGCCGAGTTGGGCCTGCAGATCGGCGATGTCCTTCCGGTGTTGCGCATCGCGTTGTTCCGTGCGCGTTGCCGTCGCGTCGAGTTCCTTTTGCAACCGCGCGGCCGCGAGCCGCTCACGATCGATCTCGTGAAGCGCCCGTTTTTCCGACGCGCGCAGGCGTTCCTCGGCGCGGCCCGCGTCGTCGCGCAACCGGTCGAGCTGGGTCGTGAAATCCGCGCGTGCCTGCGCGAGTGCGCGGTCGCCTTCCGCGTTGTCGGTCTTCAGTCGCTCGATATCCGCTTGCAGCGCGTGTCGCGATGCTTCGTCGGCCGCCCTCGCCTGCTCCAGTTCCTGAATGCGCACCTGCGCGGCCAGCAGCGCCGCCGTGCGTTGCTCCAGCGCGGTTTCGGTGCGGGCCAGCTCGGCCTGCAACGTCGCGACTTCCGTTTTCGCCGCAACCCGTTCCGCTTCGACTTCCGCGCGCAGCGCGTCGAGCGCGGCAGCAGCGTCGTTGCTTGACCGATTCCACAGCGCGGCGACCAGTTCGCCGGCTGCCGCTTGCAGATCGGCCGGCAGGTCGGGATGCTCGATGCGGACGCGGCTCTTTTCCCGCAACTCGGCCCAGAACTCGCCGAGGACGGCCGTGGGCGTGCTCATGCTGCCCTTGCGGACGAGCTGATACAGGCGGTTTGCCGTGGGCGTGATGCCGAAGCGGAAGAACAGCAGCGCGCAGGCTTCGCGATACAGCTCGCGGGTTTTCGGGAAGTCGGCCTTGAGGCGCTCGATTTCGGCGGTCAGGCGGGGTTCATCGGCAGCGAGATCGGACATGGCTGGTTTCGTCGGGAGTTTCGTAAATAATATAACGTAAACCGTTAAACATCCAATCATTCCAATATCAAAATTTGACATTATTTCTATAATGTCGAGATCGTGGGTGGTGAGCGCAAGGCACCGAATCGTGCCCCCGGAGGCGGCGCCAGGCTGACGTCCTCGCAATACCCCTGTTGACAATATGCATATGCATAGATACGGTTCAACGTATGCATATGCATAATTGCCGTTCGCTCACGTGATGCTGGCGACCCGCGCATCGGCTGCAGTCATGTTGCGCAGCGTCCGCGGCCCTGCCGGCGTTGCGGCGCAATCGAAACGGCGACGCGAAACGCGCGGCGTGCACCGTTTGCGACAGCTTTGCCCGCGCACCTTGCAACGTGATCCAGGAACGCATCATGAGTACACGCGAAATCGTCATCTGCCATCCCGTCCGGACGCCGATCGGTACGTTCAACGGCACCCTGAAGGACACCCCGGCCACGGAACTCGGGGCGATCGCCGTGCGCGAAACCTTGCTGCGCAGCGGGCTCGACGGCGCGGCGATCGACACGGTCGTGCTGGGCAACGTGATCCAGGCCGGTAACAAGATGAACCCGGCCCGGCAGGCCGCCATCGGCGCGGGCCTGCCGGTCAAAGTCCCGGCGCTGACGGTCAACCGCGTCTGCGGCTCCGGCGCGCAGGCGGTCGTCAATGCCGCGCAGGAGATCCTGCTGGGTTACGCGAACGCGGCAATCGCCGGCGGCATGGAAAGCATGGAGCGCGCGCCGTACCTGCTCGACGGCGCACGCTCGGGCTACCGGATGGGCGACGCGCCGATCCGCGACAGCATGCTGCGCGACGGTCTCGTCGACGCGTTTTCCGACCAGCATTCGGGGTGGCACACCGAGGATCTCGCGAGCCAGCTCGACATCTCGCGCGACCGCCAGGATCGCTGGGCGCTGCGCTCGCAACAGCGCTTTTCCGCCGCGCTGGCGGACGGCAAGTTCGACGCCGAACTCGTGCCGGTCGAGGTCCTGCAGCGCAAGGCGCGCGTCGCGTTTGCGCGCGACGAGACGCCGCGCCCCGACACGACGCTCGAAGCACTCGCGAAACTGAAACCCGCGTTCCGCCCGGACGGCACGATTACCGCAGGCAACGCACCGGGCCTGAACAGCGGCGCATCGGCGATGCTGGTTGCGGAGCGCGCGTTTGCCGATGCGCACGGCATCGCGCCGAGCGCCCGGCTGGTTGCATTCGGCGTCGCCGCCGTCGAGCCGGGCATGTTCGGGCTCGGCCCCGTTCCGGCCGTGAAGATCGCGCTCGAACGGGCGGGCTGGAAACTGGTGGACGTCGAACGTTTCGAGATCAACGAAGCGTTCGCGGTCGTGCCGATCGCGGTGGCTGGCCAGCTCGGGATCGCCGAGGAACTCGTCAACGTCGAAGGCGGCGCGATCGCGCACGGTCATGCGATCGGTGCGACGGGCGCGGTGCTGACGACACGCCTGATCCACTCGATGCAGCGTGACGGCATCAGGCGTGGCGTCGTGACGTTATGCATCGGCGGCGGCCAGGGTATCGCGTTGGCCATCGAGACACTTTGAGCGGAAGCGGGAAGGCCGCGGGCGCAAGCGTCCGCGGTGCTGGTTGCGCTGAACGCGCCGCGGCCGGCACCCTTCGCCGTTCACGGCATTCGACCCGGACGGCTGGCGTGTTTGCTTGCGCATCGTGGGCGGATGCGGCGGTTCTGTCCGTGTCACTGATCTGCCACCGTCGACCGGTAGCGTTCGGGGCTGACCCACGCTATCGATAGACGAATCCGCCATGCAGCGCACGTCGCGCGCCACCTCCCACGTTTATGCGGCCACGTCCCGCGCCCTCGCCGTCAGCCTCGCGATCAACCTGCTGCTGCTCGCCGCCGAGACGGCTGCGGCGTGGTCCGCGCATTCGTCGGGGCTGCTCGCGGACGTCGCGCATGCGGCGATCGACCTCGCGGCCGATGCGCTGATCCTCGTCGCGTGCCGGCTCGACGCGCGCTTGCCGCCGGAGCGGCGCCCGACCTACGAACCGCTCGCGCTCGCGGGCCTGGGCGCACTGCTCGTCGCGACCGGCGCGCAGATGATCTGGCACGCGATGCACCGGTTCGATACACCACCCATCGTGCAGCCGGGGGCGGCGACACTCGCGCTCGTCGCCGTCACGCTTGTCGGCAAGGCCGTGCTTTCGTCCTGGATGCTGCGCAAGGCACGCGAGACCGGTTCCGCGTTGCTCGAGGCGAGCGGCTGGCATGTGCGTACCGATGCGCTGTCGTCATTGCTGGCGGCGCTTGCAATGAGCGCGGCGCTGGTCGGCTTCGGCCGCCTCGACGACGTGGCCGCGCTCGCGATCGGCGCACTCGTGATCCGTACGGGCGTCGGGTTCATCCGGCGCGGTGGTGCGCAATGGCCGGCGCTGGCCGAGTGGGCGAATCGCTCGACGCGCGGGTCGTAAACGCGGTGGGTATCGCCGAATGTCCGATACGTACTATCGGCTCGAATGAAGAAGAGGCTCGCACGGTGCGAGCCTCTTTTGCATGATGCCGTCGTCACCGCGCAACACACGATGTGTCGATCGATGCCGACGTATTGCCGGACGATTGCGTCCACTTCCGATGGGTCGGTATCGGCATCCGCCTAGCCGAGCGGCACGACGCTCCCGAGCAGGATCCGCACGAGCGTCGCCTGCCGCGTGACACCCGTCTTCGAGAAGATCGCGCGCAGGTGCGTGCGCGCCGTGTTCTTGCTGATTCCCGATTCCTCCGCCGCCTCCTCGAGCGTCAGCCCGTTCGTCAGCAACAGCGCGAGCGACGTCTCGGCCGGCGTCAGGTCGAACAGCTTGCGGATGATTTCCTGCGCACCCTGCGGCTTGCGGTCGGGGTCGCGCAGGAACAGCGTGACGGCCGGCCGCCGCTTGTTGTCTTCCGACCAGTCGGACAGCAGCACCGTGCGCACCAGCAGCCCGAGGCGCGGCTTGTCGAAGCTGCGCGTGATCGGCATCGCCTCGACGGTCGCCGCGGCCGTGCCGTGGTGGCCCATTACCGCGTGGCGGATCAGCCGCTTCAGCGTGCGGTTCTCCTGCGCGTCGGTCGCCTCGATCGTGCCGCGCGCAATCGTCAGACCGTTGTTCTGCTTGAGGATCTCGTCGGCAACGCTGTTCATGTCGATGATCGTGCCGTTCTCGTCGAGCGCGATCGTGCCGACCTGCATCCGGTCGATCGCGTTTGCGTAGATCGATCGTTCGACCTCGGCCGAATCGAGCCGCGAATGCAGTTCGATCGCACGCTTCAGGTGCGGCAGCAGCAGCGCGCAGATCGCCTTGTCGCGCGCGGAGAACTGCTTCGACGCATGGTTGCGGCAGACACGGAACCGGCATTCGACGCCCGACGGCGTGCGCAGGTCGGCGCCGAGGATATAGCGCACGTCCTGCGGCTTCAGGAACTGCTTGTACAGCTCGCTCGACAGCCAGCCGGTGTCGCCGAACACGTCGTCGACCGTGACCACGCGATCGGCCGGCAAGCCGACGAACGGGTCGAGGGAATAGTAATAGTCGTTGTAGGCTGCCTGACCGTCGCCCGGGACGACCGGGCCGAACTCCGACGCGTGTACGGACAGCGGCGCGCGGCGATCGCTCGCGGCCGCACGCAGGATCAGCGTCACGTAGTTCGCCTGCAGCCAGCGACGGACGAGTTCGAGTGCACCGGCCCACGGCGGCGTCTCCAGCGGCCCCTGGTAGATGCGCGCCATCAGCTCGCTGAAATCCGCGACGCCGATAT
The DNA here is from genome assembly GCF_905339975.1 of Burkholderia sp. BCC1999. Classification (NCBI taxonomy): domain Bacteria; kingdom Pseudomonadati; phylum Pseudomonadota; class Betaproteobacteria; order Burkholderiales; family Burkholderiaceae; genus Burkholderia; species Burkholderia sp. BCC1999. The sequence continues at coordinate 47,338 of NZ_CAJPHP010000015.1, forward strand.
CGGCCTCGTCACTTGTTGCCTGGCTCTCTTGCGGAGCCCATCTCGTCTCCATCAGCACGCTCCATCCTCCATACGACATGTTTCCGGTGCGACCCACCCGCGCCGCCATGATTAAGACGCGTCTAAATTCCGGCGTCATCGGGAGATTCACTGAATGGTGAGAATTGGCCATCTGCGCTTGCGAACCATCGTCCAATCGGATGATGTGGCGCCCTGCCCGCTGCGCTGGAATGCCCGTCAGGCCGTACCGGCAAGCATCCGGTGCGGACTCAGGGAAAACCGCGACACGGGTTTACCTGATTCAGACCGCATTCGATTCAGACAGGAGTTCCCATGCCGCTCGACCCTCAGGCGCAGGCGCTGCTTGCCGCATTCGCCCAAGCCCCCGCGATCGATTTCGCACAGCTCACCGTTCCCGCCTACCGTGCGAGCCTCGCCGCGGGCGGCGCCTTCGCGCCCGGCGACGCCGTCGCCGCCGAAGAGGACTGGCAGATTCCCGCATCGGGCCGTCAGTTGTCCGCACGGCTGTATCGGCCCGACGCCGACGGCCCGCTGCCGCTGACCGTGTTCTTCCATGGCGGCGGCTTCGTGTCGTGCGGCATCGACTCGCACGCGAACCTGTGCCGCAGCCTCGCGCAGCGGGCACGCACGCTCGTGTTGTCGGTCGACTACCGGCTCGCACCCGAGGCGCGCTTCCCGGCTGCCGCGCACGACGCATGCGACGCCGTGCGCTGGGCGGCGGCCAGCGCGCGCGATCTCGGCGCGCGCGATGGCGCGGTGGCCGTGGCCGGCGACAGCGCGGGCGGCAATCTTGCGGCGGTCGCCGCGTTGCAGTTGCGCGGCTCGGGGATCGCGATCGCGCATCAGTTGCTGTTGTATCCGGTCGTCGATTGCGCGACCGAGCATCCGTCGTATGAATCGCTCGGCGACGGCTATTTCCTGACGGCCGAGATGATGCGCTGGTTCAAGCATCACTATTTCGACGACGGCGCCGATCGCGCGTCGCCGCTTGCCAGCCCGCTCGCCGCACCCGACGTCGCAGGCGTCGCGCCGGCGACGATCGTCAGCGCCGAATTCGATCCGCTGCGCGACGAGGCCGAAGCCTTTGCGCTGCGACTCGCGCAAGCCGGCACGCCGGTCACGCTCGTGCGCTGGCCGGGCCAGTTGCACGGTTTCGCGAGCATGCTCGGCGCCGTCGACGCGGCCGACCGCGTGCTGACGTTCGGCGCCGCCGCGCTGCGCCGCGCGTTCGACGCCACGGAGGCGCAATGACGCTCGCCAGCACGCTGGAGATCGTCGACGAGCTTCGTGCGGGCCGGATGGTCCTGCTCGTCGACGAAGAGGATCGCGAGAACGAAGGCGATCTCGTGATCGCCGCCGATCACGTGACGCCCGACGCGATCAATTTCATGGCGCGCTTCGGGCGCGGTCTGATCTGCCTGACGCTGACCGCCGAGCGCTGCGAGCAACTGCGGTTGCCGCCGATGGCCGACCATAACGGCACGCCGTTCGGTACCGCGTTTACCGTCAGCATCGAAGCGGCCGAAGGGGTGACCACCGGCATTTCGGCGGCCGATCGCGCGCACACGATCCGTGCGGCGGTGCGGGCAGGCGCGCGCCCTGACGATCTCGTGCAGCCCGGCCACGTCTTCCCGATCGCCGCGCGTCCGGGCGGCGTGCTCGTGCGTGCGGGGCATACCGAAGCCGGCTGCGATCTCGCGGCGCTTGCCGGGCTCACGCCGGCATCGGTGATCTGCGAGGTGATGAACGACGACGGCACGATGGCGCGCCTGCCCGAGCTGAAGACGTTCGCCGCGCATCATGGGCTGAAGATCGGCACGATCGCCGACCTGATCCACTACCGTCGCGAGCACGAGTCGCTGGTCGAACGCGTCGGCGAGCGGCCGCTGCATACGCCGTGGGGGCGGTTCCGCGCGATCGAGTATCGCGACGCGGTGCACGGCGCGCCGCATCTCGCGCTCGTACGCGGCGAGCCTGACCCTGCGACCCCCGTGCTGACGCGCGTGCATGAATGCCATTCGCTGCTCGACCTGCTCGACGCGGAGCCGTCCGCGCATTCGTGGCCGTTGCACGCCGCGCTGCAGCGGATCGACGCGGCCGGCTGCGGCGTGGCGGTGCTGCTCGATTGCGACATGCGCGGCGACGCGATGCGGATGCCGGCCGGCAGCGCACGCCGCGACGGGCGCGTGACCGGGATCGGGTCGCAGATCCTGCGAGACGTCGGTGTACGGCGGCTGAACGTGCTGTCGAGCCCGTTCCGGCTGCCGGCGCTGTCGGGGCACGACCTGGAGATCATGGCGTTCATCCCGCTCGGGGACGACGATCCGGAAAGCGCTCGGGGCGCGCACGCGAATCCGCTTCGGGCGGCGTGATGTTTTGATGCCCGGGATGGCCGTCGGCAATCGCTAAACAGGCTATCGTTTGTTTTTGTTGAATACAGTCTTGGGTTTGTATTTTGACAATACATGCCATAGACTGTATTTTCCGATTACAAACGATCGCCTGTCATCCAGCGGAGCGCCCGATGGCCTTTCCTGTCCAGACCCTGACCCAGTTGCGCCCGATACTTGTCGGCTTCCGGAAATCCGCGGGGCTCACCCAGGCGCAACTGGCCGCCCGCCTGGGCGTCACGCAGCAATCCTACGCGCAGCTCGAAGCCAATCCGTCGGCGGTCAGCATCGAACGGCTCTTCAAGGTGCTGAACACGCTCGGCGTCCGGATGACGCTCGACCTGGGCGCGCCGGACGAATCGGCGGAGCCCGCTGATACCGATACCGATACCGGTGCCGATGCCCGGCCGGCGCCTCGCAAGCCGGCCGCGAACACACGTAGGCCGGATGCCACGCGCGGTGCCACAACCGCAAAAACCCGAACCGGAACCACGACCGGCGCCGCGCGCAAGCGGTCCGCGACGGCAGCGCGACGCAAGCCGCGCGTCTCGAAACGGGAGGACTGGTGACGATGGCTGCACGTACCCGCCACGACCGGCTCGACCTGTGGATGAACGGCATCCCGGTCGGCTACTGGGAAGTCCGGCGCGGCGTCGAGCGCCTCGTCTACCTGCCGGGCTGGCTCGACGATCCCCAAGGGCGGCCACTGTCGCTGTCGCTGCCCTTCACGCCCGGCAACCAGCCGCACCAGGGCGCGATCGTTGCCGACTACTTCGACAACCTGCTGCCCGACAGCGAGCCGATCCGCCGTCGCATCGCGCAGCGTTACCGGCTCGGGTCGACGGCGCCGTTCGAACTGCTCGCGTCGATCGGCCGCGATTGCGTCGGCGCGATCCAGATGCTGCCGCCCGACGAGACGCCGGTCGACCTCGAGGCGATCGACGGCGTAACGCTCGACGACGCAGCCGTCGCCGACGTGCTGCGTCACGCGACCGCCGCGCCACTGCCCGGCCGCGCGGAGCCGGACGTCGACCTGCGCCTGTCGATCGCCGGCGCGCAGGAAAAGACCGCGCTGCTGCGTCAGCGGAACCGCTGGTTGCGGCCGTCGGGCAGCACGCCGACGACGCACATCTTCAAGCTGCCGCTCGGGCGCGTCGGGAACATGCAGGCCGACATGCGGACGTCCGTCGAGAACGAATGGCTGTGCTCGAAACTGGTCGCCGCATATGGCCTGCCGGTCGCGCCGTGCGAGATCGGCAGGTTCGACGACCAGAAGGCACTGATCGTCGAGCGCTTCGACCGGCGCCCTTCGCGTGACGGCTCGTGGATCCTGCGGCTGCCGCAGGAGGACCTGTGCCAGGCGACCGGCACGCCGTCGGGCGCGAAATACGAATCCGACGGCGGCCCCGGCATCGAGACGATCATGGGCATCCTCGCGAATTCGGCCGACGCCGCGCACGACAGGAGGAATTTCTTCGTCGCGCAGCTCGTGTTCTGGGTGCTGGCGGCGATCGACGGCCACGCGAAGAACTTCAGCATCGCGCACCTGCCCGGCAACACGTACCGCAGCACGCCGCTGTACGACGTGCTGTCCGCGCATCCGATCATCGGCACGCGCCGCAACCAGCTCCCGCCGCGTCGCGCGCGGCTCGCGATGGCCGTGTGCGGGAAGAACCGGCACTACGTGATCGGCGAGATCCAGCCGCGTCACTGGATCGCGCAGGGCCGTCGCGTCGGCCTGACCGAAGACGACGTGCACGCCGCGATGGCGGCCGTCGTCGCGCGCACGGAGCCCGCGATTGCCGAAGTCGCCGCGCAGATCCCGGCGGATTTTCCGGCGGATGTGGCGGACACGATCTTCGACGGCATGCGTCGCCAGAGCCGCAAGCTGGCAGGTGGGTGATCACGCGCGGCGTTTCTCCGCGGTGTGTCGGGCTTGGGGGGCGATGCGGCAGGTCAAGGCGCCGAATCGACTGTTCGTCCTGATTCGCTCGAAATCGCCCGATTGCGCGACGCGGTCGCTCGCCGATTTCGACGACGGCGAACTGCCGCGCAACGACGGTGCGGGCGGTAAACGAATCGACATGTCTGACGCGCACCGCCTCGGACGGTGTCGACGGCTCATCCCGGCGAGCGGTGAAGCTCGCGGGCATTTCAAGGCGGTCCGGGCGAACGGCTCGTCCACCCGGACGATGCGCGCCTGCGCCACCGCCGCACAATGGTCACCGTGCCCATTCCCGACGCCCGCCCCCTCATGGAATCCGCCGACCTCACGACCGCGTTCAGCCCGCTGCAGATCGGCCCGCTGACGCTGCGCAACCGCCTGATCAAGTCCGCTACCAACGAAGGCATGACGCCGAACGGCGTGCCGTCGCGCGCGCTCGTCGGCTTTCACGAGCGCATCGCGGAAGGCGGCGCCGCGCTGACGACCGTCGCGTACTGCGCGATCAGCGACGACGGCCGCACGTTCGTCGACCAGGCACGACTCGACGTGCCGACGGTCCGCCAGTTCCGCGCGCTGACCGACGCCGTCCATCGCCACGGCGCGGCCGCATCCGCACAGATCACGCATGGCGGCTGCTTCACGTTCCTGCCTTCTCTGTCGACGAAACGGCCGTTGAGCGCGTCGGGCGGTTTCAACAAGGTTGGCGTGATGAGCGGCCGCTTCCTGAAGCAGGCGATGACGCGCGACCAGATGTCGTCGATCGCCGACGAATTCGCGCAGGCGGCGCGACACGCGCGCGACGCCGGCTTCGATGCGGTCGAGATCCACATGGGGCACGGCTACCTGCTGAGCCAGTTCCTGTCGCCGCTGTACAACCGCCGCCGCGATGCCTATGGCGGCGACGCGGCGCGCCGGGCCGCGTTCCCGGTCGAAGTGCTGCGTCGCGTGCTCGACGCGGTGGGCCGCGATCTCGCCGTCGTCTGCAAGATCGGCGTGACCGAGGGCGTGCGCGGCGGCGGCACCGCCGACGACGCATGCGAGATCGCGCGGCAACTGGAAGCCGAAGGCGCGCACCTGCTGGTGCTGAGCGGTGGAATGAACGTCGAATCGGTGTGGCAACTGTTCGGCAGCCCGCTGCCGGGAGAAGCGCGCGCGAACGCCGACAACGCGATCGTGCGTACCGCGATGGCGCTGCAGAAGCTCACCGAACCGAAGATGGGTGCGTTTCGCGAGATGTATTTCCTCGAGCACTCGAAGCAGGTGCGCGCGGCCGTCAGGATGCCGCTCGCCTATCTCGGCGGCGTGCGCTCGCGCGAGAACGTCGAGCTGGCGATGCGCGAAGGTTTCGATGCGGTCGCGCTCGCGCGGGCGCTCGTGTTCGAACCGGGTTTCGTGAACGGGCTGCGCGACGGCCGGCTGACGCAATCGGGCTGCACGTCATGCAACCGCTGCGTCGTGTCGATGTACACCCCGGGCGGCACGGCGTGCGCGCTGGGCGAGCCGAACGACCCCGCGCCGAACCGCGTGCCGGCCGCCGCCGCGTGAAACTTGACGCGTGAGGTGTGACGCGGGTGCGGGTGCGCTGGCCGCTCAGCCCGCGTCGCGCGCGCGGGCGAGTGCTGCAAGGTTGCCTTCGCCGAACCCGTGGTGCCCCTTGCGCTGCACGATCTCGAAGAAGATCTCGCCGGGCCTGCGCTTGACGAAGGTCTGGAAGAACAGCTTCGGCACACCGTCGCTGCCGATCTCGCCGTCGACCAGCACCGCGCGGCGGCGCAGCGCGTCGAGATCGACGCCGTGCCCGGGCAGCCGCGCATCGACTTCGTCGTAATAGCGTGCGGGCGGCTCGATGAATTCGACGCCGTTCGCCCGCAACGCATCGACGCACGACAGGATGTCGTCGGTGGCCAGCGCGACGTGCTGCACGCCCTCGCCCGGATGGTCGGGCAGATATGCATGCATCAGCTCGGTGCGCCGCGTGCCTTCCTCGTAGACCGGAATCCGCACCGCGCCGCACGGCGACACCATCACGCGCGATTCCTCCGACACATGCCAGTGCGCGTCGATTTCGTGGATCTCGCGGAAATGCAGCAGGTCGTGGTAGAAGTCCAGCCACTCCCGCATGCGCCCCGCGCCGACGGTTTGCGTGAAATGGTCGACCTGCTGCAGGCCGACACCCACGCAATCGAGATCGGTGTGTGCGGTGGCGATGTCGATCGGCCGGAAATCGATGTCGAAGATCGAGATGTCGCCGACGCCGCCGCGCTGGCCGTCCCGTCCGCGCCAGCGGTCGATGAAATACAGGTGCGAATCGCCGATGCCCTGGATCGCCGGGATCTTCAGTTCCCCGACACCTACCTTTTCGCCCTCGAACGCCCATGCGCCGAGCTCGATCGCCCGCTCGAACGCGCGCCGGGCGCTCGCCACGCGCAGCCCGATCGCGCAGACGCCCATCCCGTATTCCTCCGCGTAGCGCGCAGCGAACGAATCGGGCTCGGCATTGATCAGGAAATGCATCTGCCCCTGCCGGTACAACGTGACGTTCTTGCTGACATGGCGTGCGATCGCCTTGAACCCGAGCTGCTCGAAGCGCTGCGCGAGCGCCTCCGGCACGGGCGCCGCGAATTCGACGAATTCGAGGCCGGCCATCCCGAGCGGATTGGCGGCCGGATCGGCAACGGGCGGCGTATCGCTGGACAGGGGGTGGGAATTGCCGGGCATTCCAGTCTCCGGAGGCATGCGGTCGATGGGGATGGCGCCCGTCGCGTGCGGCATGCGCGGCCGAGGGGCGACCGCGCATCCGCCCCGAACGGGCGAATTGTCGATGCTGCAGATTTTAACCAAATCGTTCACGGCGGCACACCCTGGCCGAACGGGATATCGTCACGCCGCTTAGTGCAAACCCGAAAAGCGTTCGATAATCGCACGGACTTGAACGATCATCGCGCACTTTATCCGACTGGCCAATTGCCGCCATGCGGCGCGCGCCCTATTCTCCGTTCACCCATCGACTTCAATGCAGCATCGGACGCGGCGCCGCCACGATTCCACGATGCGCCGTGCCAGGAGACACCGCCATGACCCCAACCTTCGACACCCTCGACGCCGCCGCCAGCGCCCGTGCGCGCAGCCAGGCCCGCAAGGCCGCGATCGGCAGCTTCGTCGGCGCCGTCGTCGACTGGTACGACTTCCTGCTGTACGGGATCGTCGCCGCGCTCGTATTCAATTCCGAGTTCTTCCCGAAAGTCAGCCCGACCATGGGCACGCTCGCGGCGTTCGCGACCTTCGGCGTCGGCTTCCTGTTCCGGCCGCTCGGCGGCGTCGTGTTCGGCCATTACGGCGACCGGCTCGGGCGCAAGCGGATGCTTGTGCTGACCGTGATGCTGATGGGGCTGTCGACGGTCGCGATCGGCCTGCTGCCTGCATTCTCGACGATCGGCTGGTGGGCGCCCGTGCTGCTGGTGCTGATGCGTGCGATCCAGGGTTTCGCGGTCGGCGGCGAATGGGGCGGCGCGGCGCTGATGGCCGTCGAGAGCGCGCCGAAGCAGAAGAAGGCGTTCTACAGCAGCGGTGTGCAGGTCGGCTACGGCGTCGGCCTCGTGCTGGCCACGGGCATCGTGTCGATCCTGAGCCACACGCTCGGCGAGGCCGCGTTCAAGTCATGGGGCTGGCGCCTGCCGTTCGTGTTCAGCATCGTGCTGGTGCTGATCGGGTTGTGGGTGCGCAAGAACATGGACGAGTCGCAGGAGTTCGTCGAGAAGGTCGAGCATGGCAACCGCAAGCTGCGCCTGCCGGTGCTGGAAGCGCTCACGCGCCACCCGAAGGCGTTCCTGCTGATCATTGCGCTGCGGCTCGCGGAACTGTTCACGATGTATATCGTCACCGCGTTCGCGCTCAGCTATTCGACGACGAACCTCGGCATGTCGCGCGACCTGTTCCTGAACATCGGCCTGCTGGTCGGCGCGGTGAGCTGCGTGACGATTCCGTGCTTCGCGTGGCTGGCCGACCGCTACGGCCTGCGTCGCATCTACCTCGTCGGCGCGTTGATTGGCCTCGCGTCCGCGGTGCCGTTCTTCGTCGCGCTGGAAGCGCGGTCGATCGCGTGGATCGTGATCTTCTCGATCCTGCTGGCGAACGCCGCGCACGACATGGTCGTGAGCGTCCAGCAGCCGCTGTTCACCGAGCTGTTCGGCGCCGAATACCGCTACAGCGGCGCGGGTGTCGGCTACCAGTTCGCGAGTGTGGTCGGCGGCGGGTTCACGCCGTTCATCGCGGTCGGCCTCGTCAGCCTGGCCGGCGGCTCGTGGCATCTCGTCGCCGGTTATCTCGCGGTGGGCTGCCTGATCTCGCTGGTGGTCGCCGCGCGGATGCGGGCGGCGCAGTGATGGAATGAGTGCGTGGCCGGCGTGCGTCGCCGGTTACGCGCGAACGAGGCGCGGCAGCCGAGCGTAGAGGCGTTCGACGAGTTGCCGGGCGCCCTCGCCATAATGCAGTTCGCGGTGGCAGTTCGGGCAAACGGCCACTGTATTCGACACGAGATCGGGCCCCCGCTCCGCCAGCTTGCGGACGTGGTGCGCCTCCAAAAACGGCAGCCCGTCGGCGCCCTTGAACGGCGCGGGCTCGCTGCAGCATTCGCAAATTCCGTTCGCTTGCGCCAATACCCAAGCCTTGACCGCCGGATCGCGGCGAATCTGCGTCACGGTTGAACTCGTGACCGCAGGAGTCGCGTTGCCCGGCGGCGGCACAATCTGCGGCTTTTTCAACGCGTCGCGCACGTCGAGTTCGAATTTCACGGTCGGTACGGCCGACCGCTGCTCCCGTTCGTTGATGAATTGCTCGATCAACACGCCATTCGAGCCGACATTCTTTGCGGGCTTGAGTCCGGGAAGCCATTGACGGCCCATCAGCGCCAGCACATACGAAATGTTCTGCATCCGGTACTCGAATGCTTTCGCCGTGCGATTGAACTTCGCGGCCAGCCTGTCGTACACCGCTTTCTTGACGTAGGGCTCACCCGCGCGCGCGCTTTCGAGCATTTTGAGATATTCGTCGACCGACGAACGGAGTTCATCATGCGTCCAGGGCCGGCCGTCTGCATGCGCAGAAACGTCGTCAGATAAGCGGGATTTGGGTGTTGGTGTCGACATAAAGGGCCGCATTCGGGAGTCCGATCTCGATTTTACGAGATAAGAAACCGATCCGATCCCAGTCACGGCGGCAGGCCGTTTTCATTTTTACGTGTCGATCGCGCCATTGGATTGCCGATATCACCCGCGGCCAACGTCAAACACCGTCAATCGCGCGCCCCGATCCCCCTTTTCCCCTCTGAACATTCCACGCCGCCGGCCGACCAATGGCATCATATGGGCCTACGTCAGTCACCGATACGCCCCCATATCATGTCGAATCTCATCGTCCACGGCGGCACTCCGCTGCGCGGGGACATCAAGCCGTCCGCGAACAAGAACGCCGTCCTGCCGATTCTGTGCGCCACCCTGTTGACCGATCAGCCGCTGCGCCTCGTCGGCGTGCCGGACATCACCGACGTGCGCAAGATCCTCGACATCTTCCGCACGCTCGGCAGCGACGTGTCGGTCGACTTCACGACGGGCCTGCTCGAACTCCACCATCGCAACACGAAGTTCGATCCGGCCGTCCACCGGCTGCCCGAGGCGATGCGCTCGTCGATCATGCTGATTCCGCCGCTGCTCGCACGCTTCGGCGTCGCGCGCCTCGAGAACGACGTGAAAGGCTGTACGCTCGGCGTGCGCGAAATCGACCCGCACGTCGAGGTGTTCGAGCGCTTCGGCGCGCACATCGAGCGCACGCCCGATTCGCTGATCGTCCGCACCGACGGCCCGCTGACGGCCAACGATCACTGGTTCGACTACGCGTCGGTGACGACCACCGAGAACTTCGCGCTGTGCGCGACGACCGCGAGCGGCACGTCGACGCTGATGAACGCGGCGTCCGAGCCGCACGTGCAGGAGTTCTGCCAGTTCCTCGCGATGATCGGCGTCACGATCGAAGGGATCGGCACGTCGCGGCTGTGCGTGACGGGCGGCGGCAAGCTCGGCGGCGGCGAATTCCGCTTCGCCGAGGATTTCCACGAGATCGCGACGTTCCTCGCGCTCGGCGCGATCACCGGCGGCGACATCACGGTGCGCAACTCGTCGCCCGAACATTTCCCGCTGATCGACCGCACGTTCGCGAAGTTCGGCGTCAACGTCACGCATCGCGACGGCTGGTCGCGCGCGGAACGCGACGGCCCGCTGCGCGTTCGCCGGCCGTTCACGCAGAACATCCTGACCAAGGTCGAAGCCGCGCCGTGGCCGTACCTGCCGGTCGACCTGCTGCCGATCTTCATCGCGCTCGGCGTGCGCGCGGAAGGCAGCGCGATGTTCTGGAACAAGGTCTACGACGGCGCGCTCGGCTGGTCCGGCGAGCTGTCGAAGTTCGGCGCGCACGTGCTGCTGTCCGATCCGCACCGGCTGATCACGTTCGGCGGGCTGCAACTGACGCCGGCACGCGTCGAGAGCCCGTACATCATTCGCGTCGCGATTGCACTGCTGATGGTCGCCGCGAGCATCGAAGGCCGCTCGGAAATCATGAACGCGCTGCCGATCCGCCGCGCGCATCCGCATTTCGTCGAGAACCTGCGCTCGGTCGGCGCGAACGTCGAATGGACGAGCAGCGAGTAAGGCATTGAAGGACGCGGCGCGCGTGACACGGGCGCCGCGTTCACCCGGCGGCTGGTTTTGACAGGCCGTCGGTCTCTTCCCGTTACCCCTCCCGCGTTATTCGCCACCGCCGCCGCAATCGACGTCGCCGGCACCCATGTGGTCGAACCCATAGAGCATCACGGCCGTCGTGCCACGCGCGGGGTTGCTCGGGCGCGTCGCGAGGCGTTCATCGAGCACGTCCGACGGATACTGGACGCTCGTATCCATCACGTTGCCCGGCTGTGACCGCAGTTCGGCTTCGGTCAGCTTGCTCCCCTCCGCGCGCGGCAGCCCGAATGCCTTGCGCACCTCTGCCGCGTTCCACGTTCCCTTCAGCGTGACCGTGACCATCTGCAGCTCGCCATGCTCCCAGTCCAGGTCGACCTTCGTCGCGAGCGGATGCACGCTGGCCGCGAGCCGCTCGGGGAACGCGGGGCCTTCGTAGTACGCCTTCGTGTTCTTGCACGCGTCGCCAGTGTTCCGGTACTTCTTCAGCGAGCAATTGAAGCGCTTGTCGCGGTAGCCGAACGTCGTTTCGACGTAGCAGCCGAATTTCGGCGATGTCATGCGCGGCCATGCACGGATATCGACGGCCGGTTTAGCGAGGGTTGCGGCGGTGGTCGCAGGATTCGCCGCGGCAAGCAGCGGCATGGCCGCGACGAGCACGGCCAAGGCGGATTCTCGGAGTGTCATTGTTCTGTTCCAGTCGGAGCGGCGATTCTAGCGCGAGCGCGGCTTCGCCAGCGCGGTCGGTCTGCGCGATAATCGCTCAATTCCGAGCGTTCAACGCACACCGGCCTTCCGCTATCCGACGATGAAAAAGCCCGAACTCGACCGACGCGACTGGATTGCCGGCCTCGAAAAAGGCCTGATGATCCTCGAAGCCTTCGACAGCCAGCACGCACGCATGACGCCCACGCAGGCCGCCGCGCGTACGGGCCTCACGCGCACGGCAGCGCGGCGCTACCTGCTGACGCTCGAATCGCTCGGCTACGTGTACACCGACGGCAAGCTGTACGGCCTCACGCCGCGCGTGCTGCGGGTCGGCTGGTCGTACTTCGATTCGGCGCGTCTGCCGCGCACGGTCCAGCCCTATCTGCAGCAACTGAGCGCGTCGCTGAATGAATCGGCGTACGTCAGCGTGCTCGACGGCTGGGAACTGGTGTTCATCGCACGCAACGGCGTGTCGCGCGTGATGACGACGGGCTTCGTGCTCGGTGCACGCGTGCCGGCGCCGCTGACGTCGCCGGGTGTCGTGCTGCTCGCCCATCATCCCGATCGCGAAGCCGTGCGCGCGTGGCTCGACGAAACCGAACTGCCGCCGTTCACGCCGCACACGATCACCAACAAGGCGCGGCTGCTCGAACAGGTCGACCATGCGCGCGACGCCGGTTTTGCCGCGATCGAGCAGCAATTGCAGGTCGGCGTACGCGGGATCGCGGTGCCGCTGAAGAACCGTCAGGGCGAGGTGGTCGCCGCGCTGAGCACGAACATGCCGATCGGCGCGGAGACGGCGGACGCGGCCGTGCGGCGCGTGCTGCCGCACTTGCAGGAAGCCGCGCTCGCGATGCTCAACGTGCTGTAGCGCGAGGCAGTTTCACCCTCACCTTCACCCGATCCGCCACCACCGCGGCAGCAAGTCGCGCACTTCGCGCCTGCGATAACGGTCGTCGATCAGGTGCACGACGCCTTCGTCGTGCTCGGTGCGGATCACCCGCCCGGCCGCCTGCACGACCTTCTGCAAGCCCGGATACAGGTACATGTAGTCGTAGCCGTTGCCGAAACGCGCCTCCATCGCGCGCCGCATCTGCTCGTTGACGTCGTTGACCTGCGGCAGCCCGAGCGTCGCGATGAAGGCGCCGATCAGCCGCTCGCCGACTAGGTCCACGCCTTCCGAAAACGCCCCGCCCAGCACCGCGAAACCGACCCCGCGCCCGCCCGCGTCGAAGCGCGCGAGAAACGCGTCGCGCTCGCTTTCGGCCATCCCGGGCGCCTGCGCCCACACGGGCACGTCCGGGTGCCGCGTCTGCATCAGCGCGACCACGCGCCCGAGATAGTCGAAGCTGCTCAGGAAGCCGAGGTAGTTGCCGGGCCGCGTCGCGTATTGCGCGGCGATCAGATCGACGATCGGTTCGAGCGACCGGTCGCGGTCGCGCCAGCGTGTCGACACATGGCTCGCGACGCGCACGGTCAGTTGCTCGGCGCGGAACGGCCCGTCGACGTCGAGCCAGCCCGTATCGCCGGGCAGCCCGAGCGTGTCGCGATAGAAATGGAACGGGCTCAGCGTGCCCGAGAACAGCACGGTCGCGCGCGCGGCTTCGTAACGCGGCGCCAGGAAGCCGGCCGGTATCACGTTGCGCACGCAAAGCGTCGACTGAATGCGGCGCCGGCGGCTCGCCGACGCGACACCGTCGAGCGCCGGCTGGCGCGGCATCGGTTCGCCATGGAGTGTCGCGTCGAAGATCGATGCGCTGTCGAAGGCTTCGGCGAGCACACCGAACTGGATCGCCTCGAAATGAAACCGCAGCAGCGCGTCGCCGTTCGCGCGCGGTGCGTCGGTCAGGTGTTCGCCGATCGCCGCGACGAGGTTCTGCACGGCCGACACGATCGGGCCCGGTACGTCGGGGTACGCCGCATAGCGTTCGGCCTGCGCGCGATTGACCGTGCCCCACGCGCGGGCGAGCCGGTCGAATGCCTTGCGCAGCGCCGCCGGCGCGGCTTCGCGCGCAGCCGCGAACGCGAACGGATCGAGCGATGCGCTGTACATCTTGCGTGCGCGGTCGAGCAGGTTGTGCGCTTCGTCGACGAGCACGCCGACGCGCCACTGATTCTGCTGCGCGAGCGTGTGCAGCATCGCGCTGCCGTCGTAGTAGTAGTTGTAGTCGCCTATCATCATGTCCGACCAGCGCGCGAGTTCCTGCGAGAGGTAGTACGGACAGACGTCGTGCGCGAGCGCGGCCGTGCGCACGGTATCGCGATCGAGCAGACCGGCCTCGATTGCCGCGTCGCGCGCGGCCGGCAGCCGGTCGTAGAAGCCTTTCGCGAGCGGGCACGATTCGCCATGGCACGCGCTGTCCGGATGCTCGCACGCCTTGTCGCGCGCGACGAGTTCCAGCACGCGCAGCGGCAGCGCGGGCGTGCCGGCGCCGAGCGTCGTCGCCGCTTCGAGCGCGAGCGCACGGCCGGGCGTTTTCGCGGTCAGGAAGAAGACGTGGTCGAGCTCGCCCTCGCCGCACACCTTCAGCAGCGGAAACACGGTGCCGAGCGTCTTGCCGATGCCGGTCGGCGCCTGCGCCATCAGGCAGCGCTCGTCGCGTGCCGCGCGATAGACCGAGACCGCCAGCTCGCGCTGGCCGCTGCGGAACTGCCCGTGCGGAAATGCGAGCGCGCGCAGCGCTGCGTCGCGCGCCGCGCGATGGGCCGTTTCGCGCTCGGCCCAGCCGACGAAGCACGCGCACTGTTCGGCGAAGAACGTCGCGAGCGTGTTCGCATCCAGCGTTTCCGTCAGCACGGTCTCGCGTTCGGACACGATGTCGAAATACACGAGCGCGACGTCGATTTCCTTGAGGCCGCGCGCGTCGCACATCAGGTGCGCATAGACCTTCGCCTGCGCCCAGTGCAGCGCGCGATGATTGTCCGGCATCGCATCGAGGCTGCCGCGATAGGTCTTGATTTCCTCGACGCGGTTCGCCACGGGATCGTAGCCGTCCGCGCGGCCGCGCACGGTGAGCGTGCCCCAGGTGCCTGTCAGCGCAATCTCGGTTTCGTAGCGTGCGCCGCGTTTCGACGTGACCGCACCGTGGCCGGCGATGCCTTCGAGCGCGGTCGGCGCGGGCGTGAAGCGCAGGTCGAGATCGCCGCGCCGCGCGGTGAATTCGCACATGGCCCGCACCGCGACGACATAGCTCATGCGGACAACCCCGTCGCTTCCGGTTGCGCCAGGCCGTCGACGGCCCATTCGACGTCGACGACGCGCACCGGTATGCCGTGCGCGACGCAGTATGCGAGCCAGCGCGTCTGGTTGTCCTGCAGGCGGTCGCCGGGGCCTTTTACCTCGATCAGCTCGTAACGGCGCTCATCGGGCCAGAAGCGGACGAGATCGGGCAGCCCCGAACGGTTGCTGCGGATATCCGCGAGCAGGCGCGTGAACCACAGCCGCAGGTGCTCGGGCGGCAGGCACGCGAGCGCTTCGTCGAGCAGCGCATCGGTCAGCACGCCCCAGAACACGAACGGCGACTGCAGCCCGGCCTTCGTCGCGAAATGCCGGCGGATCGTGTCGCGGTACGCGCCCGAATCGAGCTGTGCGAAACACGCGTCGAATGCGTCCGCGCGACGCGCTGCGAAATCGGGTGCGTGCAGGTCGGCCGGACCGCGCTGGAACGGGTGGAAGAACGCGCCGGGCACGGCTGCGAACACCGGTTCCCAGCACAACAGGCCGAACAGCGAATTGATCAGCGTGTTTTCGACGTAATGGACCGGTGACGCCGGTTGCGCGAGATGGTCGCGCACCGCAAATTCGACGCTGACGAATGCGTCGGGACGCGTGAGCACGAGTGTTTCGCGCGGTGCGCCGGCCGCTGCGGCCGCACGTTCGACGCGCTGGCCGGCGCGGCGCTGCAGGCGCGGCAGCATGCGCTCGACGCGCTGGCGTTCCTCGTCGCTCTCGAAGCCGCCGCGCGCGTCGAGCGCCAGCACGAGCGCGTCGTCGTCGCGCCCGCAGCGCTCGAGCACGCGGATGCGCCGGTGGCGGCTGCCGGGCCACGCACTGCGCGTATACGCGTTGAGCGCGGTATCCCAGTCGGCGCGGCGCTCGCAGGTCTGGCCGAGCGCGAACAGCAGCTTCGCGCGACGCGTCGCGAGCCATGGCTGCCCGCAGCCCACGGCGTCGATTGCGCGCATCAGGTCGTCGAACGGCAGGTCGTCGGGCCACGCATCGAGCGCGTCGCGGCACATCTGCAGCGCGAGATACGCATCGACGTCGCCGCGCTGCTGGAACGCGCGCGACGACGGTGCGATCGGCACGCTTTCGTACTGGAACACGCCGAGATCGGCGAGCACGAACTCGCTCCAGTCCTGATGGAGATTGCCGAAGAACATCAGCCGCAGCCGGTCGCACAGCGCGCCGACCGTCACGCGCAACACGCGGTCGCCAGCCTGCGCGCACCACGCGTCGAGCGGCTGCGCGGTGTCGTACGCGGGGCGCAGCCGTTCGAGCCATTCGGGCTTGCGCTCGCCGGCATGGGCGGCAAGCGACGGGAAGATGTGCAGCAGATCGGCCTTGGTCGACAACGAGAACAGCTCGTCGAGCGTAAGCGCGGGCGCCGGATCGACCCAGCCGAGTTCGACGAGCGGCGTGACTGCGTCGAGCGTGCTGCCGATTTCGTCGTACACGAGCTTGCTTGCGCGGAAATCGGACCCGCTGCGCATCAGCATCCGCACCAGCAGCGCGCGCGACGGCTGCGGCAGCGTCGCGAACTGCCGGACGAACGCGTGCTCGTGCGCGTCGAACAGGTCGTCGTAACGCTCGCCGAGCCAGGCCAGCGCGCGTTCGAAATTGGTCAGGTAGTAAAACGCCGGGGGCGTCGGCGAAGCGGGTGTCACGGAGATCGATCACTGTACGTTTGTACAGGTCGGAATCATATCAAATGTGACGGCAAATGCCGCGTGCGGCATCTGCCTTTTGCTGCCCGGCCGCGGTCAGAACTGGTAATTCACCGACATGTCGAACACGCCGTTGGTCGACTGCTGCGTGATCGGGCTGCGCGCCGCGCGGCCGACGAGCTGCTCGATGGCGCCGTCGATCGTGACGAACCAGTGCTTGTTCACGAACCAGGCCATCGTCACCCCCGCGCCGAACGACTTGATCCCGGCCCCCGACGAATAGGCCGGCAGCCCCGAGCGCGCGGCGGCACCCTGATTCACGCCGAACCAGCTGTTCATGTAGCGCGAATCGGCGAACGACACGGTCGGCCCCGCGAACCAGAAGAAATGCTCGTTGCTGCCCGGCAGCGGCATGTACGCGGAGAAATCGCCGACCCAGCCGTTCGAGCCGCCGATGCTGCGCCGGATATCCGCGCGCAGCACGAGCGGAAATTCCTTCGAGATCACGTAATCGGCCGCCAGTTTCATCACAGGTGCCGCGTTGATGTTGTCGAGACCGTTCAGGTGCTCGGTATCGTCGGCCGAACGACGCCCGAGGTCGTAGCCGACGGACAGGCTCACGCGCCAGTTCGGCCCGCGCAGCACGTTCGCGCCGAGCCCCTCGCCCGTCGACAGGAAGAACAGGTCGCGATAGCGGATATCCAGATTCGGGCCGCCCAGCACGCGATAACGGTCGGAGCCCGCATAGCGCGGCTGCAGCGTCATCGCGGCGCCCACGCTGATATTCCAGGTGGAAATGTTCGGGTCGTACAGTTTTTCGAGCGGCACGCCCGCCGAGTATTGCCACTCGCCGAGCGGCGAAGGCGTCTGGGCCGACGCGTCGCGGGCGCCGGCCGCCGTAAGCGCCGCGCAGGCCGACAGGCCGGATACGAACCGGCGTGCGCCGGGTGACAGCAACGTGCGAGCAACAGTCATCAAGGCGTCTCCGTCGGTTGCGCGAAACGAACCTGAAGGAAAGCGCGTCGCGCCGCTTCGGCTGCAGCGGCTGGCAGCCGGTGGCGCGAACGTAGCGTGCGCTGAATTAACGGACATCCTACGCGACGCGCGCGCGGACGCAAAGCGCCCGCTGCGCGCGGGCACTTTGCCGCCCTTCGGAATGAATGGGAGCAGCGTTGCCGAATCAGAAACGCTCGACGTGATAGTCGCCGGCCAGCGCGGCCGGACTGCGCGACGACATCATCCGCGAGAAGCCGTCGGCGAGCCGGCCGAGCGCCAGTTGCTTCTGGCTGGCGTCCCAGTGCGTGTAGGTGTCGTACGCGGCATCGTCGAACGAGACGGTGACGGCGACCGGGCGGCCGCTCGCGCGAAAGCCGATCTGCAGCACGCCGCCCGGCAATTCCTCGATGTGATAGCGCAGCGAGCGCGATTCGAAATAGCGGCCCAGCACCTGAGCGATCGCGCGCTTGTCGGGTGATTGAACGTGGATGTCCATGAGGGTCCTCCTTTTCAGTATTCGCGCGGCCGGTGGTAGCGCACCGCTTGGCCCGGCATCCGCATCCGCATCGGCGGCGGATGTGACGGCGGGTCGCCCTGCGGCAGCCCGTCGGGCACGGGCGGATCGACCGGATCGTCGTGATCGGGCGGTACCGGGTCCGGGTCGACGTCGGGTGTCGTCGGTTCGGGGCGGTGCAGCATGGATGGCGTCTTCATGTCACTCCTGCGCGACGGCGCGCGCCTCTCGATGGCGCTGCGACCGCGCGCAAGCGGCGTGCCTGCTCGTGTTCCGCGCGCGCCGCACGGTCAGTCGTCGTAGGCCGCCATCACCAGCCACATCGTGCGTCCTTCCGTGGTCAGCCGCACCGCGAGTGCGAACGGATCGGACGGCGCGCATTGCGCGACGAGCGCCTGCTGCGCGCGCTCGGGCCCGTCGTAGACGAGGTCGTTCAGCTCGCGTACCTCGTCCTTGCCGTCGAACATGCGCCGCTCGGGCCGATAGACCAGCGATTCGCGTTTCCACGCGTCGAATCGCGCGCGCACGCTGGCGAATTCGCCGCCGCATACGTTCGCGTCGTAACGTATCCTTTCCCTGGATGCATTCATCAGGATGTCCTCTTGTCCACGCGGACGGCGCGCGGCTCATGTCCCGCGTGCCCGTCCGGCTTCTCCGGCGCGCAAGCGTCGTGCCGCCGGCACGTCATGGGCACGGCGCTTGCGCGTATATCGACGACCAAGGAGGTTCGACCATGACCGCTTACGCCACCGGCCGCCACGACGCCGTGTCACCGGCTGCCGGACTGTTCCGTCTCGCCACGTCACACCCGCCGTCCGAAGACAAGACGGAAGAGCGCATCGACGAAGGGCTCGAAGAGACGTTTCCGGCCAGCGATCCGCCCGCCGTCGGCGGCGCGACCCGCATCGACCCCGCCAAACCGTCCGGCGAGCATGAACGTCGCAAGCCGCACGACCCTTCCCCGCCCCGCGATCACGGCTGACGGCGGCATCCGGCTCGCCATGCGCGGCGGCGCATCGGCGGGCCGGACCCATTCGGAGTGATCTGATGAAACGCCTTGAAAGCAGATGGCATGAAATCAGCGGCGCCGCCGGCGTCGCCGCACTGGCCGCCATCGAGAGCGCAGTGGTGCTGGCAATCGTCGTCATGACGGGCATCGGCCACTGACATCCCGCACCGCCCGTGCGCGGCAGCCGCCGTGGAAGATGTACAAGCGGGCTGGCAATTTTCTCCGTCGCCCGGCCGTCGAGGCCCGGTGCATGCGCAGCGTGCGCGGCACGACATCTGCTCCCGATTCGTCTCGCTCACGAAGGAGGCGTTCATGTATCGCGTCAACGAGATCATGTCGCGCGACGTGGTGTGCGTCGCGCCGACCGACACGATTCGCCATGCGGCCGAACTGATGCAGCGCTTCGACATCGGCGTGCTGCCCGTTTGCGACGGCACCGAACTCGTCGCGATCGTCACCGACCGCGATCTCGCGGTGCGCGGGCTGTCGCACGGCCATGCGTTCGATACACCGGTGCGGGCCGTGGCATCCGCACCCGTGCAATGGTGTGTCGAGGACGACGGCGTCGGCGACGTCCAGCAGCGGATGGCCGACGTGCAACTGCATCGCTTGCCGGTGCTCGATCGCGACCGGCGGCTGGTCGGGATCGTGTCCCTCGGTGACATCGCGACGCGCGCGGGCGGCCCCGAACGCGACGAGCTGGCCAATACGCTCGAGGACGTGTCGCTGCCGCGCCGGCGCTCACCACCAACAGCTTCGACAGGAGATGATCGATGACAACGGACAGACTGTCGCGCGGCGACACGCGCATTGTCGGCGGCCCTCGCCGCTCGACCGTCTGCGGGCCGGGGCCCGACGTGATGGCCGCCCGGACGCTCGCGGGCGATCGTGTGCTGACGATGGACGGCGACGACATCGGCAAGGTGGCCGACATCATGCTCGACGTGCGCGCCGGCCGGATCGCGTATGCAGTCGTTGCGTCGGGCGGTGTGCGCGGGCTCGGCGACAAACTGCTCGCGGTGCCGTGGAACGTGCTCGTGCTCGACGTCGAGCGCAAATGCTTCGTGCTGCCGGTCGCGACCGAGCACGTGCGCGACGCGCCCGGCTTCGACCGGGACTGCTGGCCGGCGATGGCCGATCCTGGCTGGGGCGAAGTGCTGCACGCGTACTACGGCAGTTTGCCGTACTGGCTGATCGAGGAAGGCGAAACGGCACTGGACTCGCCGCCGCACGAGGCGTCGCCGGACGCTCCCGAGGACGGCAAACGGCGGCGTTGACGCCGATCAGCGCGCGGCCGCGACGGTCTGCGCGAGTTGCCGTGCGGCGGCCAGATGCGCGTTCAGCGCCGGCAGCGTGCTAGCCGCGAATGCGCGAAGCTGCGGATCGCGGCCGTGCTTCGCCTCATCTTCGTAGAGCCGGATCGCCGCTTCATGCACACGCGGGCCGGCCAGTGCGACGTACGCCGTATCGAACGCATGACCTGCCTTCATCCGCAACGCCGTCACCGCCGGATCGACCAGCATCCGCGCCTGCACCGGCACACCCTTTTGCGCACCGAGTTGCCGCAATGCGCCGGCGAGGCGGGCGTGATCGTCTACCATCCGGCGCGCGAACGCTTTCACGCCGGGGTTCGACGAGCGGTCGAGCGCAAGCTGGCTGGCCTGCCGTTCGACCTTGTCGAGCATGCCGGCCTTGTCGACAAACTCCGCATCGATGCCGGTCGGCCGCTGCGTCATGTCGGCCTCGTCAGCGGTCGTGCCGGGGCGGACGACGCCCGGGGCGACCTGCACCGACGAAGCGGGCAGCGTCTGCGCGTGCGAACACGCGAACGCCAGTGCGCCAACGGCAGCAGCCAGTGTGATTGCCGCCCGTAGGCGACGGCACCGCTTGCTCCGGTTCGTGGTCATCCGGGCCTCCGTGTGTCGTGACGGCGCGCGCCGGCCGCGCCGGTTGCCGTCGCGCCGGGCGATGGCGCGACGAGAAGAAATCGGTCCATGCGCCGGTGCACCACGCGCCCTCGGTGCGCTCCACCGACAGCACGCCGGCCGCGAACATCGTCCGCTCCACGAACCCGTTCGTGCGCCGTGTCACATGCGCGCAACGTTCCGCCTGTTCTTCCCGCGAGAAGCGGCCCGCGACGAGGCTATCCACGTTGAACCTCCTCCCCGGCGCTGGCCCGCGCACATCTTACTGCCGGCGGATCTGCAGCCTGTCGTGTACGCCGCTCACGCCGTCGACGCCGTGCACCACGCGGATCGCGGTCGCGCGTTGCCGTTCGTCGGGCACGTTGCCCGTCAGTTCGACGACGCGATGGCGAACCTGAACGTCGATGTCGCCGGACGCCAATCCGCGTTCGGCGACGAGCGCCGCCCTGACGCGGGAAGCAAGCGTCGCATCGCGGATCTGGCCGCCGACGGCCGACGCCTGACTCTCGAGCTTCGCACCGACACCCTCCTCGGCCGATGCATGGCGGGGTGTCGCGATCCATATGAACGACACAATCGGCATGCACGCGATCGGCACGACCGGCGGCATGCGCCTGGTTCGAACCGGCTCGCGGCCCGTGCCGTCGCACCGCATGGTTTTCGTTGCATCCATCGGGCCTCCCGTATTCCAGTGTGACCGGGCGCTCAGCCGCGCCCTTTCCCGCCGTGCCTATCGTCCGGCGCGACGTCGACGATCACGCTCGCGAGCGTCGGCATGTCGACCGGCTTGCACAGATACGCATCGAAGCCGGCGGCCAGCACACGGTGGCGGTCGGCCTTGCCGGCGTGCGCGGTGACCGCCACGACAGGCAAATGCCCGCTGCCGCCCGGCAAATGGCGGATCCGGTCGAGCAGCCAGAAGCCGTCGCCGTCCGGCATTGCGAGATCCGACAGCACGACGCTCGGCGGATGCCGCTCCACCGCGTCGAGCGCGTCGTGCCCCGACTGCGCGGTCGACACTTGCGCGCCCATCGTTTCGAGCGCCGCGGCGAGGCTTGCGCGCGAGGTTGCATCGTCATCGACGACGAGCACGCGCTGGCCGTCGAGCGCCACCGAGTCCGACGCGCCTGCGGGGCGCGTCAGGCGCTCGGCCGGATCGTCGGCGTCCCAGCCGGCCGGCAGCGTGACCGTCACGGTCGTCCCGCGTCCCGGTCCGTCGCTCGTCGCGACGACGCCGCCGCCGTGCAGCTGTGCGATGTTGCGCACGATCGACAGGCCGAGCCCGAGGCCGCGCTTCGGCGAAGCGAACGCGCCTTCGGGCCGGCTGAAGGTTTCGAACAGGTGCGG
The DNA here is from genome assembly GCF_905339975.1 of Burkholderia sp. BCC1999. NCBI lineage: Bacteria > Pseudomonadati > Pseudomonadota > Betaproteobacteria > Burkholderiales > Burkholderiaceae > Burkholderia > Burkholderia sp. BCC1999. Next base: position 69,805 of record NZ_CAJPHP010000015.1, read on the forward strand.
CAGGTATTCCGGTTCAATCCCTTGTCCCGTATCGGCGACCGACAGCCGGACGCGTTCGCCCGCACGCGTCAGCGACACGTCGATGCGCCCGCCCGGCGGCGTGAACTTGATCGCGTTCGACAACAGGTTCGACAGCACCTGGCGCACGCGCTCGCCGTCCGCCGGAATCACGCAGGACTGCATCGCGTACGCCGTCGACAGTTCGAGCCCGTTCGCCTGCGCGGTCGCATCGAGCTCGCGCGTGGCGTCGCGCACGACGCGCACGAGGTCGACCGGCACGCGTTCGAGACGCAGCCGGCCCGTCGCGAGCGACGACGCGTCGAGCAGGTCGCCGACCATGTGCGACAACGACCGCGCGCTGCGATCGATCGCGTCGACCGCCTGTTCCGCGAGCCCGTGCCCGTCGACGTTGCGCAACACCTCGACCCACCCGTAGATCACGTTCAGCGGCGTGCGCAGCTCGTGCGACACCGTGGCCAGCAACTCGTCCTTCAGACGGTTCGACGTGTCGGCCAGCGCGCGTGCGTCGCGGGCGCCGCGCAACGAGCGCAGGTCTCGCCGCTCGCGGCAGCGGCGTTCGCGCGCTTCGCGCAGCGTCATCGACAGGCCCGTGCAGTTGCCCTGCGCATCGACGATCGGCGACGCGGCGAAGGTAGCGCGAAAGCGGCCGCCGTCGCGACGCACACATAGCACGTCGAGCGGCCCGACCGGCGCGTGCAGGTTCGCGAACGTGGCGGGCAGCGGATGCCGCCGCCGCCAGCGCGGCGCGATCATCGCTGCGACATCGCGCCCGCTTGCCTGTGCGGCGTCGACCCCGAAGATCCGGCGCGCGGCCGGATTCCAGCTCGTGATCCGGCGCGCGGTGTCGACACCGACAATCGCGTCGGGCGATGCGTCGACCACCCGGCGCAACTCGCTGTCGTCAGGCTCGCGTGCGGCGGGCGCCGGCTCGCGATGCGGCGCCCGCGTGGCGGCGTCCGCGTCGCCGTCGTCGCCGTCGTCGTCGACGGCGTGCAGGCGATCGTTCGCGATCAGCGGCTTCACCGCCATCACGAGCATGCACTCGACGAAGCTGATCGCAACGAACGCACCGGCCTGCGCGAGCAGCGTGTCCAGCGGCGCATCGCGCCACCACAGTGTGCCGATCACGGCCAGGCTCGCGACAGTCGCGGCGAGGCCGCCGCCGAACGACGTCAGCCACGCGGCGGCGGCAACGCCCGCATAGAAAGGCAGCGGCGCAAACGGTGCGTGCTCGCCGACGAGGTGAATCGCCCACGCTTGCAGCGCGGACGCCAGCGCGACGGTCAGCACGACCCATGCACCCTGCCGCAACAGCTCATGGGTCAGGGGCCTCATTGCATCCTTGCCTCGCGCCGGCTCCCGTCGTGCGGCGACGTGCCTCCGTTCGGCGATCCGGGATGCCGTCGAGCGTGCCGGGCGGGCGTGGAAGTGTCAGCAAGCGATATGCCCGGGACGGGCGTGACACGGTGTTCCGGCGGCGGATGGCGGGACGGCGCATCGTGCCCGCCGCGTGTCGTGGCGGTCCGGCATCGATCGAGGCCGCCCGCCGCTTCGGCGAAAAGCGATAGCGGCCGGATTTTTCATCGGCTTTCTGTAAAAAAGCTGCGGTCCGACCCTGGAACGAGCAGCCGTTTCCAGTCAAAAGGCCGATGGTCGAATCCTTCTGGCCCCGTCGCGAACATTGGAAATTACTATTCAGCGGCACCTTCGTGGCCGTTTCGCTGTCGATGATAAATATTGCAATGAACGGAACGCGTGATGCCGATTTTCAAAACGGCCCGCTAACGACGATGGGTGAAACCGCAAACCGGTCGAAGCAGCGCGCAGACGGCCGCCGGCTCTCCGGCCGGTCCTCCGCGGTGCGCACGCTGCTCGGCCGCATCGAGAAAATCGCGCCGACCCGCGCCAGCGTGATGATTGCCGGCGAAAGCGGGGTCGGCAAGGATATCGTCGCGCGCCGGCTGCACGATCTCAGTGCGCGGCGCGACGGCCCGTTCGTGCCCGTGAATTGCGGCGCGATCCCGCCCGATATCGCGGAGTCGCAACTGTTCGGGCACGAGAAAGGCAGTTTCACCGGTGCGATCGCGCAGCGCGAAGGCTTCTTCGAGGCCGCGCGCGGCGGCACGCTGCTGCTCGACGAGATCGCCGAAATGCCCGCGGCGCTGCAGGTGAAGCTGCTGCGGGCGATCGAGTCGAATGCGATCGTGCGAGTGGGCGGCACCGAGCCGATTCCGCTCGACGTGCGTATCGTGTCGGCCACGCGGCACAACCCGGCCGATGCCGTGCGCGACGGCCGGCTGCGCGAGGACCTGTTCTACCGGCTCGCCGCGTTCGCGCTGTACGTGCCGCCACTGCGCCAGCGCGACGGCGACGTCGAGACGATCGCGCAGGAATTCGTCGACACGCTGAACGCGCGGCACCGCTCGCACAAGCGGCTGACCGACGCAGCGATCGCGGCACTCCGCGCGTACTCGTGGCCCGGCAACGTGCGCGAGCTGCACAACACGATCGAGCGCGCGTACATCCTGGCGGACGAAGGCATCGACGTCGCGCTGCCGAAGCAGCCGATGCCGCCCGACCGTACGTCGGAGAGCGCGATGGCGCTGCCGCTCGGCGCGACGCTCCACCATGCGCAGCAACGCTTCATCGCGGCGACGCTGCGTTACTTCGACGGCAACAAGCCGCGCGCAGCCAAGGCGCTCGGCATCAGCCTGAAAACGCTCTACAACCGGCTCGCGCTGATGCGCGACAGCGGCCGCTCCTGAGCGGTGCGGCCGCGCCCCCTCCAGGCTGCGATTACGCGACCTTGAACCGCCCGACCGTCGTCGCCAGCGCATTCGCCTGCGACTGCAGCGCGGTCGCGGCGGCGGTCGACTGTTCGACGAGCGCCGCGTTCTGCTGGACCATTTCATCGAGCTGCGTGACCGCGCGGTTCACCTCCTGAATACCGCGCGTCTGCTCGTTCGCCGCGTGCGTGATCTCGGAGATGATGGTCGTCACGTTCGACACGTTGGACACGATCTCGCGCATCGTGTCGCCGGCCTGGCGCACCTGCCCGGAACCGGCCGACACGCTCGCGACCGTCGATTCGACCAGCACCTTCACTTCGCGCGCAGCCTGCGCGCTGCGTTGCGCGAGACTGCGCACTTCCTGCGCGACGACCGCGAAGCCGCGGCCCTGCTCGCCCGCCCGCGCCGCTTCGACGGCCGCGTTCAGCGCGAGGATGTTGGTCTGGAACGCGATCCCGTCGATCACGCCGATGATGTCGCCGATCCGGCCCGATGCTTCTTCGATCTTCTCCATCGTCGCGACGACGTCCGACACGACCGCCCCGCCGTGCGACGCGATCCGCGACGCGGCCGCCGCGCGCTCGTCGGCCTGGCCGGCGGCTGCCGCCGACTGGCCGACGGTCGCGGTGATCTCTTCCATCGACGCAGCCGTTTCCTCGAGGCTCGCCGCGGCCGATTCGGTACGCGACGACAGGTCCTGGTTGCCCGCCGCGATCTCGTTCGCGGCCGTGCGCACCGATTCGCTCGCGTCGCGGATCTGGCGCATCACGTCGTTCAGCTTGTCGACGAAGCTGTTGAACGAGCGCGCGATGTCGGCGACTTCGTCGCGGCCGTCGGCCGGCAGGCGCTGCGTCAGGTCGCCGGCACCCGAGCCGATCGCGGCCATCGCCTGGCGCACCTGCGACAGGCGGCGGAACGCGGTCGCGGTGATCGCGCCGATGATCAGCGACGCGACGCCGACGATCACGACCAGCGTGATCAGCGACGCCGTCAGCAGCGAGCGCATGCCGGCCGTCGCTTCGGTCTTGTCGAGCAGCACCAGCGCGTACCAGTCGGTGCCCGGCACGGGCCGCGCACGCACCAGCTTCGCGCTGCCGCCGACGCTCACCTCGACGGGGGCCGTCGCGGCCGCGATCGTCGCGGCGCTCGTCGCGCCGAGTTCGGGCGACACGTCGGCGACCGGCTTCAGCGTGAGCTTCGGGTCCGGATGCGCGACGACGTGGCCGCTGCTGTCGATCAGCATCCCGAAGCTCGCGGGTGTCGGGCGGATCGACTTCACGTTGGCGATCACGCTGTCCATCGCGACGTCCGCGGCGACGACGCCCTTCAGCGCGCCGTCACGCAGGATCGGCACCGCGAACGTGACGACGAGGTTGCCGGTGCCGGCATCGACGTAAGGCGGCGTGACGACCGGCTTGCCGGCCTGCGCGGCCTGCTTGTACCACGGGCGGCCGGTCGGATCGTAGTCGGGCGGGATGCCGGTCGGGTCGGAGAAGCGGAACGCCTTGTCGGCGTAGCCCGCGTACACGTTCGTGAAGCCGCCGGCCGTGGCCATCTGCTTGAACACCGGCAGCGGATCGGGTGCGAGCGCCGCGTCCTGCAGCGACGCGATCATCCGGCTGCGGGTGGCGACCCAGTCGGCGATCCCGACCACGTGGCCGCTCGCGACGGAGGTCAGGTTGCGGTCGATCGCGTCGTCGTTGTACGAGTGCGCGATGAAATAGTTGATCAGCGTGGTGGCGACGAGCGCGAATACGACGATGGCGACGCACGCGGCGAGAATGCGGGCGCGGATGGACGAGAGCATGGCAACGACTCGGTAAGGGAGCGCGAACGCCCGGTGGACGAATTCACCGGGTAAACGGCAATCGCGGCGCTTACTTGAGGTCGTTGTGACAATTCAATGAAACATATGACGAAAGACGTTGACGGCTGTCAGTGAATCGTCAGGTCGCGCGCAGGCGGACCGAAGCGGCAAGCGCCGCTGGCAAGAGCGGTCAATCGTGATTCGGCCGCGACCGGCGACCTGCCATGTCAGCCGCGGCAAGCGCCTGTCACAGGCGGACGCTCGGGCGCGGATCGGATTCCGCCGGCGCAGCACCGGCCTGCGTGTCGGTATCGAAATCGTCCCGCTGGCGCATCCGTTCGCGCAGGTTCTGGATCGCGAACACGTGGATGTAGTCATGCACGCGTGCGCCGGACGACAGCGCACGCACTTCATCGTCGAGCATCGCACGCAGCTGATCCGCGCCGATCGCGCGCTGTTCGGCGGCTTCCTTGAGTGAATCGAGCAAATTGTCCTTGGACATCGACGGACTCCTGACGGTCGAGGAATGAAAAAACGACGGTACTGGAAGCTTAAAGACTGGTCGGCCGCGCGGCGTGCGATGCGCCGGCGCGTGTTTGCGCGCGATCAACGGCACGTTGCGTGCCGCCGTGCCGATCCGTCCCCGAACCGGCCGCGCTTGATTCGCGGCGCAAACTGCCCGCGAACGAGACTGGAAGCCCTGCCACGCCACCCCGGGGCGCGGCACCGGCCGACTGGCGGGCGGTGGAACCGCCACGCAACGCCGATGCACTCGGGAACTTAGACCGGCCGAAATCATGCGTCAAGCGAGGCTCCGCACACCGGATTCATTCGTCGGAACGAACCCGCCGGATCGCCTGCGGCCCGGACGATCGACCAATTGGCCACGGCGCGTGTCAGCGGATTCCGATAGGCGCCGCGCAATACCTGACAGCGAGTTCAGCGCGCGCCGCTTGGCAGCCTGCCGCCGTCACACGATACTGATGCCATGAACAACGCGTTCATACCGGATCATCGCCCAGCCTGCCATCGAGCAAGGCGCGCGGGGTCTGGCGCAGGAGACCAACCATGGCACATCGCAACTTCCCGGGCCGGGACGGCCAGCGGCGCGCGTCGGGCAACGCGCGCGCCCTGCCCGCCCGGAGCGCGTCGGCCGGCAATCGTCCGTCCGACGATCTCGAAACCTTGCTCGCGCTCGCCCGCGACGCCGGGTTGCTCGTCACGCTCGACGGGCAGATCGGCCGCGAGAAGTACCAGAGCGTCGCGGGGTCGGTCCTCGCGCTGCAGCGGTTCGCCGCGGCCCTCGGCGCGCGCCTGTCGCGCACCGAGCCGGTCGAGTCGGAGCCGCGCCGCAAGGCACGCCCCGGCTGGCCGCATGCGAACCGGCTGCGCAGCCGCACGTGCAGCGCATGCGGGCCGATGCACGTCGTGCGCCCGCGCTCGCGGGTGCGACGCGGCGTCGTCCGCCGGCACGACCTCTGCTCGATTCTTCGGACCACCTGAACACGCACGCAGTCGACGCACGGCACGAGGCCGTACGATGGCTGCGCGCCGTGACGCGTTCGCCGTGCCTGCCGCTGTCGCGTGAATGCGGCGGCGCAGTGCACGTGTCGACCTTCGCCGCGGTTCGCCTCGATGCGACCGCGCGCACATACGCGCCGTTCTGAGCGGCCGCATGCAAAACAATACCTGCGGGGAAAGTGATCCGACGGGGCCAGCCAGGCGGAAAGCGGACGGGGTGCGTGCACCCCGCCCGTCCTCCAAGGCAGCCGCTGGCTGCCTACCCTCGTGCCAGAGAGTTCTCGGTGGATGACACGCCATGCAATCGATGGCGCGGCTCCTGAAATCGATGTGCCGGCTTAAGCGCGCGTTCGATCGCGACCCGCCGGATCGGCGGTTTCGATGCTTGCGTGCACGCGCGGTTGTCGTCGCTCATGCACGACAGACCATCGCCATCGCCGGATGTTCCGTTACTGTCTCACGCGATGCGCATGCCGTTTCTGATGCAGGTCAATCGACATCGGCTTCGTGCGCGATGCCGCGCCATTCACGCCGCGCCGCGCACGAGCAGCACGGGCACTTGAGCGAGGTGCGCCACGCGGCGCGCGACGCTGCCGATCAGCCAGGCGGCGATACCGCGCCGGCCATGCGTGCCGACCACCAGCAGTTCCGCACGCCAGTGCACGGCATCGCGCATCAGCGCATGGGCCACGTCGTCGCTGGTCGGACGCGTTTCGACGACACCGCGCTTGGTCGGATTCCCGGTCGCATGAAACAGCGGTGCGATTTTCGCGAGCGCATCGTCGCCCTCCGCACGGTACGCGTCCTCGAGCGCACGCACCGGCACGATATCGGTCAGACGAACCGCGCGATCGATCACGTAGGCGGCGTACAGCAACGTCGTCGGCGCCGCGAAGCCGAGCCCGACACGCGCCGCGTGCAGCGACGGCTCGCTGCCGTCGACCGCGAACATCAGCCGCTGCAGCGCGCCGTCCGACGGCCGTGCATAGGCGGCTGGCACGATCAGCAGCGCGCAGCGCACGCGCTTCGACAGCGTGTCCGACATCGCGCCTTCGACGAGCCGCAACAGCCCATGATGCGGATTCGCGCCGACCACCAGCGCGTCCGCCTGCCATGCCGACGTGTCGTTCACCAGCGCATCGGCGACCGTGCCGCCCGTGACCGACGTATCGACGATGACCTGCTCGACCTCGATGCCGCTGTCGGCAAACAGCGCGGCGATCCGCGCGTTGATGGCGTGCGCTTCGCCCATCATGTCCTCGCGCGCCGACGTCAGCAGCGCGTCGATGCGCGGGATATCGGGCAGCACGAGGCGCGGATTGTCGATTGCACAGACGATACGCAATCGCATGCCGGGACGCAGCAGCGTGCGGGCGTAGCGTGCGGCGGACAGCGATTCGGGTGTTGGATCGACCGCCAGCGCGATCCGCGCGAGCGTCGGGATGGAATGGGCAGGCTGCATGGCGAAAGCCTCCGTGCGTGCGCGTCGTCGCGGAACGACGACGGGAGCCTCGCGTGGAAGCGGCGCGCGGCGGCCGGGCAGCCGCCGCGGTCGCAAGGATCGGCGGGTAGCCACGCGAAGCGCGGACAAGCGATTTGTTCAGCATAGGTCGTCCTGCCCGCCCGCGCATGATCGCGATCAACGATCGCGTGGCTCCCTGTCCCGGCCCGCTTACGACTTTGTCGGTGCGGAGGCGGCCGGCCGGTTCGCGTAGAACAGCGCATACGCGATGCCGAGCAGCACGATCCACACGGGCCCGATCACGAGCGCGACGCGCGTATCGGGCGTGAATGCCATCAGCACGACGACCAGCGCGAGAAAACCGAGCGCGACGATCGACCCGAGCGGATAGAACGGCACGCGGATCGGCAGGCGCGCGATCTTGTCGGCCGACAGCGTGCGACGAAAGCGCATCTGCGCGATCAGGATCACGCACCACGTCCAGATCGCGCCGAACGTCGATACCGACGTGAGCCACGTGAACACGTGTTGCGGCGCGAGATAGTTGAGCAGCACGCCGATCAGCAGCAGCGCGACCGACACGATCACGCCGTACACCGGCACGCCGCTGCGGTTCACGCGGCCGAGCATGGCCGGCGCCTGGCCCTGCTGCGCGAGGTTGTAGAGCATCCGCGCGGTGCTGAACAGGCCGCTGTTGCATGACGACAGCGCCGCGGTCAGCACGACGAAGTTGATGATGCCGGCGGCGGCCGGAATGCCGAGCCGCGAGAACGTCATCACGAACGGGCTGCCCTGCGTGCCGATCTGGTCCCACGGATAGAGCGACATGATCACGAACAGCGCGCCGATGTAGAAAATCAGCACGCGCCAGAACACCGAGTTCACGGCCTTCGTCAGCGACTTCTCCGGGTTGCGCGCTTCGCCGGCCGTGAGGCCGAGCATCTCGACGCCGAGATACGCGAACATCACGATCGGCAGCGCGGCGATCACGCCGTTGATCCCGTTCGGCATGAAGCCGCCGTGCGACCACAGGTTCGAGATGCCGGTCGCGACACCGCCGTTGCCGATGCCGAACGCGATCATCAGCCCGCCGCCGATGATCATCAGCACGATCGTGACGATCTTGATCAGCGCGAACCAGAACTCGAATTCGCCGTACAGCTTGACCGCGATGAAGTTCACCGAGCCCATTGTCATGAGCGCGGCGAGCGCCCAGATCCAGTTCGGCACGCCGGGGAACCACATGTGCATGTAGACGCCGACCGCCGTGATTTCCGCCATGCAGGTGACGATCCACACGAACCAGTAGGTCCAGCCGGTCAGGTAGCCGGCGAGCGGCCCGAGGTAGTCGCGTGCGTAGCGGCTGAAGGCGCCGGCGACCGGATTGGTGATCGCCATTTCGCCGAGTGCGCGCATGATCAGGAAGATCGCGATGCCGCCCAGCAGGTAGGTCAGCAGGATGGCCGGGCCGGCCGTGCGGATCGCGGTGGCGGAGCCGAGGAACAGGCCGACGCCGATCGTCGCGCCGAGCGCCATCAGGTTGATGTGCCGTTCTTCCAGCCCGCGGTGCAGCTGGTCTTCTGGTTGTTTCAAGTCCGTCTCCTGGCAGCCGCGAGCGGGCCGCCGTCATTGTGTCGATGTCAATGCGCGACCGTTCATGCCAATTTCGGCAACCGAAAACGAAATAATCCCCGCCGCCGTTTTCCGAATGAGAAACGACGCGGATACTGCGTCAATCCGATGGGAATCGCCGCGGATTATCCGTACTTCCCGGAACAATCCGGAAAGCGGATCGGGCCTTTTACGGAATACGCCCGTGCGGCCCGTGTGACGCGGCTGTGCGCGTAACGGACGACAACGGGATCAATCGCTTTCGGCGTGAACGAACACGCGTCGAAGGTGCGCGATCAGGCGCACGCAATATGCAGGCGGGATTATATGGAGGATCAGAGGTTTCACGCCAGCCGATTTTCACGAAATCGCCATGCGTGAAACCGGAGGCGGAATTCGAATGCGCGCGATATCGCGCGCGCATTTATTTGGACAACGTCGCGCGCACCGTATATTCGCCTTCGAGCGCGCCGTGTTCGGGACGCACGAAATAACGCGACGCGTCGAGATCGGCCGGCATCGGCTCGACCGGGAAACCGTGCTTTTCCCACGCATCGAGGCCGCCCTTCAGCGCGCGGATGTTGTGGATCATCTTCTTGCGCTGCATCTTCGCGATCAGGCGCTTGGCCGTGGCCTCGTTCGGGCACACGCAATAGACGACGATCGGACGTTTCAGCAGTTCCGGGTCGAGCAGGTCCGGCGAATCGAGATCGACCGGCACCGCGCCGGCGATCCGGTACGGTTCGCGCTCGCGGATCGCCTTCGGCCGTGCGTCGAAGATCAGCGGCGGCTCGTCCGACGTCATCATCTCGACGAGTTGCGGCGGGGAGATGCGCACCTGCGCGAGATACCGGCGGAACTGCAGGCGGCGCACCCAGCGGTACAGCAGGAACGTGATGAAGATCGCGAGGAACGCGTCGAGAATCGTGCCGCCGCTCGCGCGCACCCACAGCACGAACTGGACGATCTGATCATGAATGGCCGCGCCGCCGACCAGCCAGAACGCGGCCCACAGCGACGCGCCGGCCAGGTCCCAGAACAGGAACACGCCGACGCCGATCGCCGTCGTGCCGAGCAGCGGCGCCGACACGAGGCCGAGGCCCGGCAGGAACTTGGACAACACGAGCAGCGGCGCGCCGTATCTTTCGAATACGTTACGGGCAAAGCGCAGCGTCGTGTCGAGCGACAGCGAGAAGCGGACGAGGCCGTTCAGCAGGCGCCGGCCGCGCGTACGGCCCATGAAGAACCACAGCGAATCGGCGAGCATCGTCGCGCCGATCGCCGCCGCGAACATGCTGACCCACGACGCCTGCCCCATTGCCGCCATCGTGCCGCCGAGAATCAACATCGGCACGGCCGGCACCGGCACGCCGAGCTGCGTGATCAACACGCTCGCGAACACGGCCCACGGGCCGAGCGACGATGGAATTGCGATGGGAAAGTGCCACACGGCGGCGCTCCTGGAAGACATGCGGGCCGTGCGACGGGAGCCGTCGGACCGGCAGTGCAACGGCCGCCGCGGCACGTCCGCGGCCGACCATGTGCATCACGGGCATTCTAAACGGGTTTGGCCGCGATCGCGCGGAACACACGCCGTCGGCGCGGGCTTCGCGCCAACGATGGCAATACCGTGACCGTCACACGTCGGAGCGCTGCGCGAGCCGTGCGACGTGTTCCGCGTAGTCGGGGAACGCGTCGGCCAGCGCGGCTGCGTCGGCCAGCTCGAATTCCGAAAACTCGAACCCCGGCGCCACCGTGCAGCCCACGAGCGCGACATGCTCGGGCGACGCGCAGCGCGCGCCGAACCAGCTCCCGGCCGGCACGACCGCCTGGAACACCGTGCCCGGATGCGTGAGCGGGTTGCCGAGCCGGTGGATCGTCAGCCCGTCGTGCGCGTCGAGTGCCCACACTTCGATCGGGTCGCCCGCGTAGAAATGCCAGACCTCGTCGGAACGGATCCGGTGCCACGACGAATACGCGCCGTCGCACAGCAGGTAGTAGATCGCGGTCGACGCAGCGCGTGGCGCACCGTCGGCCGGACGCACGACCGAATCGGTCGCGCGATAGGTTTCGCGGAAATAGCCGCCTTCGGGATGCGGTTGCAGGTCGAACTGGCGAATCAGGTCGGGAGCGGAGATCGGCATGGCGGATGACGTCGGTAAGGTAGGTAACCGGCATCCGGCGGTCGGCCCCGTTCATCGCCCGTGCGACCGGTTCCAGCCGGATGCCCCTGCGTCGATCGCCGCGGCCATGCGCGCGGCGAACAAGCGGACACCGGTCGATGCTGCCAGAACTGCGTGTCGGGATGCAACCGCGTGTGCAATCGCGGGCACGCGGGTGCGTCACGGGCGCCCGCTTCCGGCTCGTCGAACCTGCGACGACAGGACGACAGGCGCGCTTGCGCGCGATGCGCCGATCAGCGCGTCGCGCGTTTCATCGGGCGGACTACCGGCGTATGTGCGCTGCTGCATCCCGCTCGCGGCAGCGCCTGCTTCTGCGCCACACAGCGTGCTACGCAGCCGCCGGCGTACCGGGTTCGTTGTGCCGCACCAGCAGAACGGGCCGGTCGGCCGCACGCAGCAGCGATTCCGCGACGCTGCCGAGCAGCAGCCGGCGCAGGCCGTGCCGGCCGCTCGTGCCCATCACGATCAGGTCCGCGTCGGCTTCGGCCGCCGTGCGCATCAGCACGGCGGCGACATCCTCGCCGTATGCGTCGAGCGCGCGCACGGTGCCCGTCACATGCTGCTGCGCGAGCACCGCTTTCGCGTCGTCGAGCACCGGCGTCACGGCATCGGTCGCGGCCGCGTCGCCGTCGCGCTCGGCCGCGAAGCCCGCGTCGACGTCGACGAGCTGCGGCCGGTGCTCGACGACATATGCACAGGTGACTTCACCGCCGGACGCCGCCGCGATCCGGATCGCCTCGTTCAGCGCGAGACGCGCGCTCGGGCTGCCGTCGAGCCCGACGAAAATCCGTTTGTACATGGTCCGTCCCTCCGACCGGGCACGCGTCGCGCATCGCGCCACGGCGGCCCGTCATCGCAAGCCGGCCCGGTGCCGGCTTGCCTGCCGAACAGTCTGCCCCACGTGCCGGCGCGCGGCTTGACGCGCGTCAAACGCAGCCGGCGTGCCCGTTGCTTCACGCCGTTCGCCGCAATTTCAGGTGACCCTATTACAAAAAACGTGTAAAACGCGCACAATTTCATCTTGAAAACAGACGTTGCACGCAGCCGGTGCGAGTTTTCCCCGGTTTTGCCGCGCTGCCCGAGTGCCCCGGGCTGCCCGACCAACAGAATGGCCATTGAATGACCGCCAGTGGAACCCCGACGCGTGACGCCCGAGGGCCCACGCGCCTCCAGACCATGTTACGCCAGCCGCTCGCGGCTGGCGTCGTTGCGCTATGCGCCGGCGCCGTGCTGTCGCTCGGCGTCGCGCTGCTCGTGCGCGAGCAGTGGCAAGGCGCCGTCCATACGCGCTTCGAACGCCGCACGACGCACGTGACCGCGATGCTGCGCCACGAGTTGCAGGCCGGCGTTGCCGTGCTCGAAGGCGCGCGCGGCGCGTTCGGTCTCGTCCCGGACATGACGCCCGAACAATGGCGCCGGTATGCGGAGACGCTCGATCTCGACAGCGCCCGCTCGCCGGTCCGGCAGATCGGCTATGCGCCGCTGTCGCCGGCCGCACGCGGCGGGCTCGCCGGCGCGAAGCCGCTGCCGGCCGGTCCGCTTGCGACCGCGGCGCTCAGCGCGCCCGCCTCGAACTCGCCGGTCGTCCGCTTCGGTGTATCCGACGCGGCGCCGCTGACGCGCGCGCTGCAGACCGGCGACATCGCGCTCGGCGTCCACCCGGCCGACGACGATGCCTCCCGCGACGCCCGCACGCTGACGCTGTTCCTGCCCGTGACCCTGTCGCCGAATGCGGCCGTCACGCCGTCCGGCACGCGTGAAGCCGGCGTCGACGGGGTGCTGTTCGCGGCGCTGAGCCCGCGGCGCCTGGTCGAGCGCGCGCTCGACGCGGAACGCGGAATCGACCTGTGGATGACGGCCGGCGGCGGTCCGCGCGCGATCGTCAGCGTCGAGTCGACGACCGACGAAGCGTCGGCATCGCCCGACCTGATGCGACGCACCGACGTGCTGAATTTCGGCGGCACCGCGCTGACGCTCGCCTATTCCGCGGACGGCCGCCCGAGCGCGACCGGTGCGCAGCGCGCGGCCGGCACCGTGCTCGCCGCGGGGCTGATCGCGTCGTTCGCCTTCGCGGCGCTCGTCCATGCGCTGCAGCGCCGCCGGTCCGGCGCGACTGCCGATGCCGGCGCGAGCAGCCGCGGCATCCTCAACGAGGCGCGGATGATGGGCATCATCCGTTCGTCGATGGAAGCGATCATCACGATCGACGAGAAGCAGACGGTCGTGATCTTCAATCCGATGGCCGAGCAGGTGTTCGGCGTGTCCGCGATGGAGGCGATCGGCGCGCCGCTGTCGCGCTTCATCCCCGAGCGGTTCCGCGCCGCGCACGCGAAGCACGTCGACCAGTTCGGCGTGACGGGCGTGTCCGAGCGGCAGATGGGCCGTCAGCGCGTGCTGTTCGGGCTGCGCGCCAACGGCGAGGAATTCCCGATCGAGGCGTCGATCTCGCAGATCCGCGACGCGTCGGGCAAGCTCTACACCGTGATGTTGCGCGACATCACCGAGCGCTTGCGCGCCGAGAACGCGCTGAAGCAGTCGCGCGAGGAGTTGCGCGAGCTGTCGGCGAACCTGCAGAACGTGCGCGAAGAAGAAAAAACGCGGATCGCGCGCGAACTGCACGACGACCTCGGCCAGCAGCTCACCGCGCTGAAGATGGACCTGTCGGTCGTCGAGCAGCAGTTGCGCGTGCCCGGCCGCGCGCAGCCCGACGAGGACGTGCAGACGCACCTGCAGGGCATGCGGCGGCTGATCGATGCGACGGTCGCGTCGGTGCGGCGCATCGCGGCCGACCTGCGCCCGGTGATGCTCGACGATCTCGGCCTCGTGCCCGCGATCGAATGGCTCGCGAACGATTTCACGAACCGCTACGGGATCGATGTCGAGCGTCACATCGAAACGGGCGGCCTCTCGTTCACCAGCGCGGGCGCGACCACGCTGTTCCGCATCGTCCAGGAAGCGCTGACGAACGTCGCGCGCCATGCGGATGCGACGCGCGTCGCGCTGCGCCTCGACATCGAGGAAGGCTTCTGCGTGCTGCGCGTCGCGGACAACGGCCGCGGCGCGGCGCCCGGCGGTCCGGCCCATGAGGACAAATCGTTCGGCCTGATCGGCATTCGCGAACGCGCACACATGCTTGGCGGCACCGTGACGATCGACACCGCGCTCGCGCGCGGCTTCTCGATTACCGTCGCATTCCCGCTCAGTACCGTTCAACAGGAAACGCTCATCACATGATCAAGGTGCTCATCGCCGACGACCATACGCTCGTACGCGACGGTCTGCGGCACATCCTCCAGAACGCCACCGGATTCGAGGTGGCCGGCGAAGCCTGCGACGGCCCGTCGACGATCGCGCTCGTGCGCTCGACACCCGCGCAGGTGCTCGTGCTCGACCTGTCGATGCCGGGCCGCAACGGCGTCGAACTGATCAAGCAGATCAAGGACGAGAAGCCCGCGCTGCGCGTGCTCGTGCTGACGATGCACGCGGAACAGCAATACGCGGTGCGTGCGTTCCGCGCAGGCGCGTCCGGCTATCTGACGAAGGAAAGTGCGAGCGCCGAACTGGTCGGCGCGGTGACGAAGGTCGCGTCGGGCGGCGTCTACGTGAGCCTTGCGATGGCCGAGCAGTTCGCGCAGAGCCTGAACGAGCCGGCCGAGACGCTGCCGCACCAGCGGCTGTCCGATCGCGAATTCGACGTGTTCCGGCGGATCGCGGCCGGCCAGACGCTGACCGAGATCGCGAATGCGCTGTGCGTAAGCGCCAAGACCGTCAGCACCTACAAGACGCGGATCCTGGAAAAGATGCAGATGCCGCACGAAGCCGCGCTGGTGCGGTACGCGATGCGGCACAAGCTGCTCGACGAAACGGACGACGTCTAGCCGCGAATGGCGTGCCTGGCCGGCCGCGTGACGCGCGGCCGGTTGAACGGCGCGTGAGGTTTACTTGCCGGGCACCGGGCACGCCAGGTCGCCTTCCTCGCAGGACAGATAGCCCTTCAGCGTTTCGGTGCGCACTTTCGTCAGATCGTCGAGGCAGGTCGAGACGACCATCGGGTACGCACTGCCGCCCTCGGCATTCGCGCTCGAGAAACCGCACTCGGCATCGCGGTACGCAATCCATGCACGCTGCGCATTCACGAGCTTGTCGGCCAGCGGCCGCGCATCGTGCAGACGCGCGGTGACGGCCTGGTAGGTGCGGTTCAGCTCCCCGTCGGATTTCTTGTACGCGCGATCGGCACATGCCGTCATCGCCGCCTGATCCGTCGCGTCCGCGCAATTCGCCTGCGCATGGGCGACGTTCGCCAGCAACGCCAGCGAGCACAGCAGACCGGTCAAGACACGCATGGATGCTCCTTGTTGTTCGTTGAATTGCGGAACCCGGTGCGGGCCGGTTGCCCTGCCGCGCCTCGGCGCGCGGCGACACCGTCCGCGATGCTAGCGCACGCGCGGACGCTTGTCAGCCGGCGCCTTGCATATCGCCCGCGCACGCCTACACTGGAAAATCGATACGCCGTTTCAGGCCGCGCTATCGCACCCATCCCGTCTTCGCTTCCGCCGCATTCCTCAGCGCATTTCGCGTTCGCGACGCCGAGCGGGCGTGACGTTTCGTCAGCCGGTTTTCTCCGCCCAGCACAACGCGCAAGCGCCGTCGCTCACCTGGAGGAAATCATGAGCTATCACCTTGAAGGCCGTCTGCTCGAGGTCTGCAACTGTCGCGTACTGTGCCCGTGCTGGATCGGCGAGGATCCGGATTTCGGCGTCTGCGACACCATCGTCGCGTGGCATGTCGACAAGGGCACGGTCGACGGTATCGACGTCGGCGGCAACACGATCGCCGCCGTGTGCCGCGTGCCGGGCAACATCCTGCAAGGCAACTGGACGGCCGCGATCTACGTCAGCGACACGGCGTCGGAGGCGCAGGAGCAGGCGCTGCTCAAGGTCTATACGGGCCAGGCCGGCGGCCCGATCGCCGAGCTCGCGAAACTGATCGGCAAGGTCGTGTCGGTCGAACGTGCGCCGATCAGGTTCGATGTCGTCGGCGCCCGCGGCACGCTGTCGATCGGCACCGACTACCACGCGGAACTCGAACCGTACCTCGGCCCGAGCGGCGCGCAGACGACGCTGGCCGACACCGTGTTCTCGACGGTGCCCGGCGCACCCGTATTCGTCGGCAAGGCGCCGGTCTACCGGTCGAAGAACGCGGCGATCGGCATCGACGTCGATCTGAAGGATCACAACGCGTTGCAGAGCACGTTCCTGTTCGACGCATGAATCGCGAACGCACGTAAACGACCATGGCCGCGCGGTTGCACCGGCGCCTGTTTCCGTTCGTGCTCGCGAGTCTCGTCGGGTTCGCGTGGGTCACGCTGTGGGCGTGGACGCGCAGCCCGTACGGGCGCTATCTCGAGCACGGCGACGACGCGGCGTCCTTGCCATTCAGCACGCTGTGCCGCGCGCTGCCGGGTGGCGCGCTGTGGCTGCCGGCAGCGTTCGACGCGGCAGCCTGGACGCTGATGATCCTCGCGATGATGCTGCCGACCACGCTGACGCTGTTCGACACGTTCGCGCGCGTCGTGTCGGATCGCCCCGACCGCGCGTGGCTGCTCGCCCTCGTCGGTCTGGGCTACGTCGCGGCATGGAGCGGCTTCGGTCTCGTCGCGCACGGACTGCACGCGCTGCTGCTGACGGGCGTCGCGCACGTGCCGGCGCTTGCGTGGCGCGGTTGGTTGATCGGCGCGGCCGTCTTCGCGCTCGCCGGCGCGTTTCAGTTCAGCGGATTGAAGGCACGCTGCCTCGAGCGTTGCCGCACGCCGCTCGGTTTCGTGATCGGCCATTGGCGCGGACGTGCGCCGCTGCGACACGCGTTCTCGCTGGGCGCCAGCCACGGGCTGTTCTGCATCGGGTGCTGCTGGGCGCTGATGCTGCTGATGTTCGTCGTCGGCGCCGGCAGCCTCGGCTGGATGCTGGCGCTCGCCGCGCTGATGGCCATCGAAAAGAATGCCGTGTGGGGGCGGCTGCTCACCGCGCCGCTCGGTGTCGCGCTGTTCGGCGCGGCCGTGCTGATCGTCGCCGGTCACGCGTGAGGCTCGCCATGCGCCCGCCCGCTTCCGCCCTCGCGTCGCATGTGCGGCCGGGCGCGCGCGTCGCCGCGCTGACGTCGGTCGCGATGCTTGCGTTCGCATCGAACTCGCTGCTGTGCCGGCTCGCGCTGCAGGCCGGCCGGATCGACGCGGCCAGCTTCGGCAGCGTGCGCCTCGTGTCGGGCGCGCTGATGCTCGCGATCGTTGCGCGCGCGGGGGCGCGGCGGTCCGCCCAGCCGGCGGACTGGCCCGCCGCAGTCATGCTGTTCGCGTATGTCGCTTGCTTCTCGTTCGCGTACCTGACCGTCAGCGCCGCCACCGGCGCGCTGATCCTGTTCGGCGCGGTGCAGTTGACGATGTTCGCGGCCGGATGGCACGCCGGCGAACGGTTTGCTCCCGCCGGCTGGGCCGGGTTCGGGGCGGCGCTGGCCGGATTGCTGTATCTCGTCTCACCGGGGCTGGCCGCCCCGACGCCGAGCGGCGCCGCGCTGATGACGGTCGCCGGCATTGCATGGGGCATCTATTCGATACGCGGCCGTCGGACGACCGACCCGGTCGCGGCGACCGCCGGCAATTTCATGCGGGCCGCGCCGCTGGCGCTCGTGTTGAGCGCCGTGCTTGCAGCCCGCACTCACCTGACGCCGTCCGGCATCGTGCTCGCCGTGCTATCCGGCGCGCTGACGTCCGGGATCGGCTACGTGATCTGGTACGCCGCGCTGCGGTACCTGACCGCGATGCGCGCCGCGGCGGTCCAGTTGTCGGTGCCGCCGATCGCCGCATGCGGCGCAGTGCTGTTCCTGTCGGAACAGCCGACCTGGCGGCTCGCGCTCGCGTCGGCTGCCATTCTCGGCGGTGTCGCCGCCGTACTCGCGAGCCGGGCCCGCCGCGCCGATGCGGGATCGTGATGCCGACCGGCCGCGCAAATGCAAAACCCGCGCACGGCGGCTACCGTGCGCGGGTTCAGGGGAAGCGACGAGCCGGGCACCCTCATGGGTGCCTGCCGGCTTAGTGGCCGAAGTACACCGACGAACGATCGGCGGCGGCCGGCACGACCACGCGCTGGCCCGACTGCGACGTGGCGGCGGCATTCGCGCCGTAGCCCGTTGCGTCAGCTTGCGCGCCGGTGTTCTGCGCGGCGGCGATCTTGGCCTGGGCGGCTTGAATGTTTTCCGGGTAGTTCATCCAGTCGTTCGGGTTGTAGCCGGCCTTTTCGAGCTGGACCAGCTCGGCGCGCACTTGTGCGCGCGTCAGCGGCTGCTGGTTCGATTGGGCGAACGAGACGATCGGTGCGGCCACCAGGGCGGCCAGTGCAACTGCCTTGATCAGCGATTTCATGATGCGTTACCTCCAGGATTGTTTTGTCAGGCGCTTCGGACTCGAGGTCGTTGCGCATGAGTAGAAGTCTAGGAGGCGCGACTATCAGGGTAAATACTTAAATCGCAAATTCACTGTTGACGGAAATCGTACAATCTCGCTGGAATAAGCCGAATCATCAGATGATTATCGACGTTCGCGCGCCAAATATGCGGTCCCTGCTGCGTGTCAGCGCAGGTGATCGGTATCCGCCGATGCCATCAGCCGGTCGAACAGCAGCGCCTTCAAGCGGACCAGGTCGCCATCGGCGGTTTCGCCGAACGCCGCGTGATGCAGCGTCAGCGCCGGCGCTGACGGATCGGCATGCACGGCGCGCACCGTGCCGTCCAGCGCCAGCAGCTCGACGTGCCCGCCCGTTTCGAACGGAAGCTGCACACGCAACGGCTCGCCGGTTGCCGCGATCGGCCGGTCGACGGCAATCGACAGCCCGCTCAGACTGATGTCGTGCACCACCCCGATGCCCTCCGCCCCCTCGGCTCCACCGGCGCAGCACGCCGCGATCCGCACCCGTACGCGCGGTTCCGCGCGCGTGCGCAGCCGGTCGACGAAGCCCGGCGGCGACAGGATCATGAACGGCGCGGCACCCGATGCCTGCACCGCCTCGACCGTCGCGCCGAAACGGGACACCGCGGCGCGGCCGATCGCGACCGCCTCGATGTCGTCGCCGCGTGCGAATTCGAGCACGGCCGCCTGCTGCGGTTCGACGAACAGCGCGCCCGACGCAGCGACGCCGATCAGCCGGCAGCGCTGCAACGCGCGGGTCGTGCCGACCCGGCGGCGGATGCCGATCGCGGCGCCCGCCGACAACCCCATGCGCGTGGCCGGCGGCACCGCGCCCTGCACACGCGGATCGGCTTGCGCGTCATCGCGCCGGCGCACCGGCCGGAAATGGTCGAACAGGAACGCATGCTGCGCGGCGTCGCGCAGCGTCGTGCCGGCCGGCAGCAGCGCCGCGCCGTCGGCATCGTAGAGATCGAAGCCGAGCGGAACGCCGGCGGTGAGATCGTCGCGCGCGAGCGCGACGTAATCGGTGGGAAGCCGCATCGGAGAGGCGCGGAGCGACCGCGCGAGCTGTCTTGACATCTTGATTACGGCAGCATCGCGCGAAATCTGAACGGTTATGTTACTGCGACGTGCCGGTCGCGTCGGGAGTGGACGGCGCGGGAGGCTGGACCGGCGCGGCGGGCGGCGCTGTGTCGATGCCCGCGCTACTGCCGCTCGTCATGCCGGCGCTCGCTGGCGGCTGCGCGGGTTGCGGTTGCGAGGCGCCCGCCGACAAGGCGGCGGCCGATGCGGCCACTTCGGATGCCGGCACCCACTCCTCGACGATACCGCCGGACGCGGCTTCAGGCGCCGACGCGGCCGACGCGTCCGACGCCGCGCCTTCGTCGACCTCGGGCGGACGCTCGATTCGCTGCGTCCTGCCGGGCGCGGGCGCCTTCTTCGGTTCGGGCGGGAACCACGTGTCGAACAGGTCCGTCACGCGCTCGCGCAGCGATGCGAACCAGCCGGGCGACGGCTCGGTGTCGAATTTCGCCTTCGAGTCGACGATCCGGGCACGTTGCGCGCGCTGGAAGAAATCGCCGACGATCGGCAGCGCGCTGTGCGCGCCCTGCCCCCAGTAATCGCTGCGCAGCGTCACGCGGCCGTCGTCGAAGCCGACCCACGCGCCGGCAACGAGGCCCGGCTGCATCAGGATGAACCAGCCGTCCGCGTTGTCTTGCGTCGTGCCGGTCTTGCCGGCCACGTCGCCGCGGATCCCGAAACGCGTGCGGATACTGCCGCCGGTGCCGCGCGTGACGACGTCGCGCATCACCCCGAGCAGCGTCTTGTCGGTTTCGGCGTCGAGCGCGCGCTCGGGCGGCGCCGGCGCGTATTCGGCGAGCACCTCGCCCTGGCGGTTCTCGATGCGCGTGACCATCTGCGGCTCGACGTACAGCCCGCCGTTCGCGATCGTCGCGTACGACGCGACCATCTCCTTCAGCGTGACGGGGCTCGTGCCGAGCGCGAGCGACGGTACGCGTTCGAGCGGGCTTTCGCGCACGCCCATGTCGCGCGCGAGCCGTGCGACGGCGGCCGGCCCGACCTTCTCCATCACCTGCGCGGTGATCCGGTTGCGCGACAGCGCGATCGCGTCGCGCAGCGTCATCGGCTTGCCGGTCGGCGGCACGTCGTCGTTCGGCCGCCAGATCTCGCCGCCCTTCAGCGGGATCTCGACCGGCTGGTCGATGAACGTGTCGTCCGGCTTCATCCCGTTCGCGAACGCGACGCCATAGACGAACGGCTTGAAGGTCGAGCCCGGCTGGCGTCGCGCCTGCGCAACGTGGTCGAACGGCTCGTTGGTGAAATCGCGGCTGCCGACCCACGCACGGATCTGCCCATTGCGCGGATCGATCGCGAGGAAGCCGGCCTGCACGTCGGTCTTCGCCTTGCACAGCGCACGCATGAAGCCGCGGTCCGCCGCAAGCAGCTTCATCGCGCCCGCGTCGTCTTTGCCGGCATCCTGCGCGACCTTGTACTCGGGCGATTCGCGCATGAAGGTGCGGAACACCTCGTTGTCGGTGCCGCAGCCGTCGCGGCCGCTCCACGCGTTGTTCGCGATGCCCTGCAGCTGGTTACCCTGCAGCGTGAGCGCCTGTGTCGCCATCTGCTGCAGCCGCGAGTCGATCGTCGTGCGCACGATCAGCCCGTCCGAGTAGATGTTGTAGTCGTTGCGGTCGGCCCATGCGATCAGCCATTTGCGCAACTGCTGCGCGAAGTGCGGCGCCGGCCCCGGCGGCTCCTTCTGGCGCTCGAAGTCGATGCGCAGCGGGCGGCGCTGCAATTGCGCGAACTGCGCGGGCGACAGCTTGCCGTACTTCACCATCTGGCCGAGCACCGTATTGCGCCGCTGCAGCGCGCGCTCGGGGTTCAGCACCGGGTTGTAATAGCTGTTGCCCTTCAGCATTCCGACGAGCGTCGCGCTGTCGAGCACGTCGAGTTCGTCGGCGGACTTGTCGAAATAGGTGCGCGCGGCCATCTCGACGCCGTACGCGTTGTACAGGAACGGCACCGTGTTCAGGTAGGTCTCGAGGATCTGGTCCTTGCTGTAGACCGCCTCGATCTTCAGCGCGGTAATCGCCTCCTTCACCTTGCGCGTGAGCGTCGGCGCGCGGCCGATCTCGTCCGGATACAGGTTGCGGGCGAGCTGCTGCGTGATCGTCGAGCCGCCCTGGCGGCTGCCCGAGAACGTATGAAGCGCGGCCGACGCCGTGCGTTTCCAGTCGAGGCCGTGATGCTCGTAGAAGCGGTGATCCTCGGTCGCGATCAGCGCGTCGACCATGTGAGGCGAGATCTGCTTGAGCGGCACCCACTCGCGGTTCGACGGCTTGAATTCGGCCAGCAGCTTGCCGTCGGCGGACAGCACTTGTGCGGGCTGGTCGACGCGCGCCTTGCGGATGTCGCCGATGCCCGGCGTGAACGGAATCAGCACGACCACGTACACCGCGAACAGCGCCGGCACGGCGGCAGCCGTGAGCAGCACGCCGCGGCGCGTCGGATGACGGAGATGGTGCCACGCGGTGGCGGCGAGAGGCTTGACCCGCGCGACGGCGGCAGCCGCGACGGGTTGGGCGCGCGCGACCCATCTGGCACAGAAGGCACGCACTGACGACACGTTTCGGCGATTCACGCGGGTGGAGCTCGACTGAAAAGGGTGCATCGTACCAAACTCGCGAGGCCTGCCGGCCCGCGGCGGCGTTGCGCCGACATGCACCGCGTGGCCTTGCCCGCGTTTCGCACGCAAAAAAGGCGCGTGCCCCGTAACGGGAACGACGCGCCAAACCTGGTACTACAAGCGGGAAACCGCGCGAGGGCGGCCGATCGGCGCCGCTGCTTAGCGCACGAGGAATCCATAAGTGAGCGGATCGCGTTCGTCGACGATCCAGTTCGCGAACCCGCAGATATGCGCGCTGCCTTCCACTTCCGGAATCACGGCCGGAATGTCGCCGACCGTCGTCTCGCGCAGCACGCGCCCCTTGAAGACCGTGCCGACGATCGATTCGTTGACGAGCGTGTCGCCGGCCGCGAGCAGCCCGCGCTGGTACAGCTGCGCGACGCGCCCGCCGGTGCCGGAGCCCGTGGGCGAACGGTCGACCTCGCGATCCGCGAACACGCAGCAGTTCGCCTGCGTCGAGCCCGGATGGCGCGGCGCGTTCGCGATGATCGTGCCGTAGATGTGGTTGATTTCCGGAATCTCCGGATGCACGACCGGGTACTTCGCGTTCGCGGCGGCCTTCACTTCCGCGCCGAACCGGATCAGTTTCTCGACGGCCGATTCGCGTACCGGCAGGTCGAACGGCGCGCCGTCGACGTAGAAATAAAACGCGCCGCCGTACGCGATGTCGCCGGTCACGGTGCCGAACGACGGCGTCTCGACCGACACGTCGCGCTGCCAGATGAACGACGGCACGTTGACGAAGCGCACCGGGCCCGCATGCTCGCCGTCCCACTTGACGAACGCCTCGATGAAGCCGCACGGCGCGTCGATGCCGACCCGCGTTTCCGGCACCGTGCGCTGCACCCAGCCGAGCTCGACGGCGGCGGTCGACAGCGCGATCACGCCGTGCCCGCAATGGTCGCTGTAGCCTTCGTTGTGCAGGAAGATCACGCCGAAATCGGCATTCGGCGAGACCGGCTCGGTCAGGTAACCGCCATACATGTCGGCGTGGCCACGCGGTTCGAACATCAGCGCGCGGCGGATCTCGTCGGCGTTCTCCTTGAGCCACGCGCGGCGCTGGACGATCGTGTCGCCCGGCAGTCTCGGCAGCCCGCTCGTGACGATGCGGAACGCTTCGCCGCCCGTATGGACTTCGACGGTGGAAAGGGATCGGGAAATTTTCATGTCGAATCGGATGCGTTGAAACGAAGGACGGCGGTCGCGCCGCCGTCCGGTGACAGGCTGGTGTGGCGATTACTTCGCGTACGGCTCCGGCAGGCCGTTGCGGATCACGTAGACGGTCGTCGGTGCGCCCTTCAGGTCGCCGTTTGCGTCGAACGAATAGGTGCCCGCGACGCCCGCGTAGTTCGACTTCGCGAGTTGCGCGATCAGCTTCGCCTTGTCGGTGGTCGTGCCGGCCTTGACCATCGCGTCGGCGAGCAGCTTCATCCCGTCGTAGTAGTTGACGCCGTAGACCTGCGTATCGGTGTGATACGTGTCGTGGTACTTCTTCAGGAACTCGCGGCCGGCCGCCGTCTTCTCGAGCGCGACACCGCCCTGCGCGCAGTAGACGATCGATGCCGCGTCGCCCGCGACCTTGCCCATGTCGGCCGAGCAGATGCCGTCGCCGCCGAGCAGCTTCGCACGCAGCCCGCGCTGCTTCATCTGCTTGGCCATCGGCGCGCCTTGCGCCGCATAGCCGCCGAGGAAGATCACATCGGGGTTGCTGGCCTTGATCTTGGTGAGAATGCCGAGGAAATCGGTGGCCGACGAGCTTGTGTATTCCTGGTCGACGATCTTGATTCCGTTCGCCTTCGCGACGCTCATGAACTGCTCGGCGACGCCCTGCCCGTACGCGGTGCGATCGTCGATCACGGCGGCGGTCTTCGCATTCAGCGTCTTCGCGGCAAACGTGGCCATCGTGCCGCCGAGCTGTTCGTCGCTCGCGCCGATCCGGAAGATGTTCTTGAAGCCCTGCTTCGTCAGCGCCGGGTTCGACGCGACCGGCAGGATCGGCACGCCGGCAGTCGAATACACGCGCGACGCGGGAATCGCGACGCCCGAGTTGTACGGTCCGAGCACCGCGACGACACCCTTGTCGACGAGGTTCTGCGCGACCTGCACGCCCGCTTTCGGGTCGGCCTGGTCGTCGTCGGAAACCAGTTTGAACGTGACGGTCTTGCCGGCGACCTTGATGCCGGCCTTGTTGAGTTCGTCGACGGCGAGGCGCGCGCCGTTTTCATTGTCCTTGCCGTTCGCGGCCTGCGGGCCCGTCAGCGGCGCCGAATGGCCGATCATCACGACTTCCTGCGCGTGGGCGGAAGTCAGCGCACCGGCGGCGATGGCCACCGAGAGCGCGGTAACGAGGTATCGCATGATGTCTCCTGATTGGTTTTGTGTGAAACCAATGTAGGACACGTGTGGTCACCACGCAAGCAATTTCAAAATAAAATCTTCGGTTCTGGTCAATTTTCAGACCAGAACGACGCTCGCGCGGTCACTTCGGCGTGATGTCGCGCCGTACACGGCGGATGTGCTGCTCGACATAGAACGCCGCCGCGTCGGCGTCGCCCGACACGATCGCCTCGTAAATCAACCGGTGCTCGGACACGTAGAGCCGGATCCGGCCCGCGTCGTAGATGCCGTCGTCCTTCAGGCGTTTCCACAGCGGCTGGTCCATCGTCTTCGCGACTTCGTCCGCGATCTTCACGATCAGCGCGTCGCCGGTCATCAGCGCGAGCTGCCGATGGAACAGCCGGTCGCTCTCGTTCCACAGCGCGCGCTGATGCGGATCGTCGACGTCGGTGATGGTTTCCATTTGCGCCAGATAACGTTCGGCGCCGGGATCGGCCCGGCCGTGCCCGGCCGCGAGACGCGCGATCGCGGGCTCGAGGATCAACCGCACGTCGAGGGTCGACGTCGGGCTGAAATCGGCTTCGGACGCGTTGTGCATGTCGCCGCGCTCGGCGAGCACGTCGAGCGGCGACGCGACGACGTAGGTGCCCGAATTGCGCTTCGTGAACACGAGCCCCTCGTTCTGCAGCGCGCCGAGCGCCTCGCGCACGGCCGGCCGGCCGACCTGGAACAGCCCCGCGAGCTCGCGCTCGGACGGCAGCCGCGACTCGGCGGCATAGCGCCCCGCGCGGATCTCGTCGCGAATCTTCTCGGCTACCTGCTCGTAGATCTGCAGCGGCTTGAAACCGCCTTCGAGTAAGTCGGGACGCGCGGACATCATCGTATGGCTCCTGCCCGGTCGCGGGCGTGAATCTGGAATGGGTTCGCACTATACCGGAGCGCGCCGGCATCGAGGCCATGGCGGCCCTTCTGGACAGATATTAGAACCAAAACCGGCAGCGTGCTTTATTTTCTGGGTTGCAGGTGCGCCAGAAAGTGGTATAGATTCGATCCACGCTGCCCTGTGTCACGGTATCCGGCAACCCTGTGGCGGGCGCGGCATGCGCCCGTCGTCCACGCTCACGACGCATACGACGCACACGATGACTGCCCTTTCCCCGATTCCCGTTTTCGATGCGGCCGACACGGCCGCGCTGCTCGATTACCCGGCGCTGCTCGCCACACTCAGACAAACCGTCGCCGAGTACGCGGCGGGCGAGATCGTCAGCCCCGAGCGCCTGGTCGTGCCGCTGCAGGGCGGCGGCGTGATGCTGTCGATGCCGTCGAGCGCGCGCGACCTCGCGAGCCACAAGCTCGTGAACGTCTGCCCCGGCAACGGCGCGCGCGGGCTGCCGACGATTCTCGGCCAGGTCACCGCGTACGACGCGCACTCGGGCGAGATGCGCTTCGTGCTCGACGGCCCGACGGTCACCGGGCGCCGCACGGCGGCCATCACCGCGCTCGGCATCCAGGCGCTGCATGGCGCCGCGCCGCACGACATCCTGCTGATCGGCACCGGCAAGCAGGCGGCCAATCACGCGGAAGCGCTCGCGGCGATCTTCCCCGACGCGCGCCTTCACGTGCGCGGCACGAACGCCGACAGCGCGGCCGCCTTCTGCGCGGCGAACCGCGCGCACGCGCCGCGGCTCGTGCCGCTCGACGGCGACGCGATTCCCGACGCGATCGATGTCGTCGTCACGCTGACGACGAGCCGCACGCCCGTCTACCGGGAAGCCGCACGCGAAGGCCGGCTCGTGGTCGGCGTCGGCGCGTTCACCGCCGATGCCGCCGAGATCGACGCGAACACGGTGCACGGCAGCCGGCTCGTCGTCGACGATCCGGCCGGCGCGCGCCACGAGGCCGGCGACCTGATCGTCGCGCAAGTCGACTGGCAGCACGTCGCGTCGCTCGCCGACGTGCTGAACGGCACCTTTACGCGCGGCGGGCCGCTGCTGTTCAAGAGCGTCGGCTGTGCCGCGTGGGATCTCGCCGCCTGCCGCACGGCGCGCGATACGCTCGCGGCGCGCAAGGCCGGCTGACCAGGCGCCGAGGCCCTTCAGCCGCGCACGCGGCATCGCAACATCGGAGCCGCTCCGGCGGTTTCCCCGACGCGTTGTAGGAAACGCCCTACAACGCGGCGAAGCGGCCTACACAAACTTCCAATTCGGCCGATTTCAATTTCGGCGGCGCAACACGATACTGCCGGCATGAATGCCAGCCTGTCACCTGCCGCGCTCAGGGTGTTTCTCGTCGATCACGCCGTCGCCGTCCGGCAGCGCATCGCGCTGCTCGTCGGCGCGATCCGCGGTGTCGCCGTCGTGGGCGAAGCGGAAGACGGCCAGGACGCGTGGACGCACATCCGCAGCAGCCAGGCGGATGTCGTGATCGTCGACGTGCGGCTCGCGGACGGCAGCGGCCTCGACCTGATCGGGATGTTGTCCAAGGTCGCGCCGCGCATCGTCACGATCGTGCTGACGAATCATTCGGCGCCGGCATTCAGAGAGGCATGCGCGACGGCGGGAGCCGACTACTTCTTCGACAAGACCGTCGAATTCGACGCTGCATGCCGTGTCATCGAATCCCTGGTGCACGCTCGCGTGCACCGACCCTGACGAGCCGGAGTGACTTATGTCCACAGCCACCGCCTGCGCCGCCGACGTCTCCGTCGTACCCCGGCCAACGATTCCGCTGCGCGCGGTCGCGCGCGCCGACGCCGCCAAACATCCGGCCGCACGCTGCTCGGCCTGCGCGATGCGCTCGATGTGCCTGCCGCCGCACCTGACGGCCGCCGAATACGGCCGTCTCGACTCGATCATCTGCACGACCCGGCACGTTCGCCAGGGTGATGCGCTGTTCCGCATCGACGATCCGTTCCAGAGCATCTATGCGGTGCGCGCGGGTTCGTTCAAGACGGTGATGATGCATCGCGACGGCCGCGAGCATGTGACGGGCTTCCAGATCGCCGGCGAAACGCTCGGCATGGACGGCATCGGCGGCGGACAGCATTGCTGCGACGCGATCGCGCTGGAAGACAGCGTCGTGTGCATCATCCCGTTCGGCGCGCTCGAAGCGGCGTGCCGCGAGATGAAGCCGATGCAGCATTTCCTTTACCAGATGCTGAGCAGCGAGATCGTGCGCGAATCGAGCCAGATGCTGCTGCTCGGCACGATGTCGGCCGAACAGCGCGTGGCGCATTTCCTGCTGAACCTGTCGTCCCGTTTCGAGGCGCGCGGCTATTCGGCGACCGAATTCAACCTGCGGATGACGCGCGAGGAAATCGGCTGCTATCTCGGGATGAAGCTCGAAACCGTCAGCCGGATGTTCTCGCGGTTCCACCGCGAAGCGCTGGTCGAAACACGCGGCAAGCGCGTACGCATCATCGACGCGCAGGCGCTCGCGCAGGTCTGACGCGCGCCGCCGGATCAGCCGCGCAGCGCCACCCTTTCGCCGCTCGCCTGCCACGCGATCAGCGCCCGTTCGGCCTGTGCGAAGGCGCGGCGCAGCGCGTCGTCGACGTCATCGCCGACGCACGGCGGCAGCGGCCTGAGCGCCGCGTCGTGCATCACCAGGTCGAGCCGCACGTCGTACAGCCGCGCGCCATCGGTCGCCGCGCGCGATTCGATCGCGAGGTGGCAGCCGTCGATCAGCGCGCGGAACCGTTCGAGCCGCACCAGCTGCGCGCCGGCCTCGGCTTCGACCGCGGCGGTCCCCGTAAATCCATGGCAGGCGATCTGCATGCCCACGCCCATGTCCGACTCTCCTGACGGCGCCGCCCGCTCGTCGACCGCCTTGCTTGCGCCGCCCGCATCACGATGCGGCGGCACGCGTTTCCCGTGGCGGGGCGCGACGCTTCGATCGCTACCCGGCCGACCATCCTCCCGCGCCGTGCCGGGCGCGGGGTCGTTCATACGTTGAAGACCTGCGACGTCTTCATCTCGATCCATGTCATGCCGGCGCGCAGCCCTTCGATCATGGCCTCGCGCTCGGTCGGATACGCATGGCTGTGCTCGAACGTATGATGAAACCGCGCGGCGCCGACGCCGTGCTCGACGGACACGCGGCAGCGGAACTCGCCCGATTCGCACGGGCGCGTCTCGACTTCGACCGACCAGTCGCGTTCGTGAATGTTGCCCTGCAGTGTCATGCACCCTCCTGCGATATCAGCCTTCGAGCCGGAAGTGACCGCTATGCAGCAGCACCGGCCGGCCGCCGATTTCCTCGAGCATCCGTCGAGCCATCGCCTCGATCGCCGACCGGTGCCCGTCGAACGCGGCCAGCAGGTCGCGTTCGAGCAGCGACCGCGCGCCGAAATGGTCTTCCAGCGCCTCGGCCGTGACCGCGCACTGTACGCAACGCCCGTCGACCAGCGCCGAAAACGCGACGACCAGATCGCGCGCGCAATATTCGGGCGGCTCGGGCGGAAAAGTAATGTGCATCTGTCGGCCTGTCATCGTCGTGATGGCTCCATGACGAGAGCATAGTGGCGCGCGCGGCCGCGCGCTTGACCCACGTCAAGCGGTTCGCTGCGCCGCACGATCAGGATGCTGCCGCCCGACGCGGCTTCAGCCCGCGTCGGGCTCGATCGCCGCGCCGCGCTGCGCAAGCAGCTCGCGCAGCACGCTGCGGTGGCAATGGCGCTCGTCGTCGCAATAGCAGCCGATCGAGAACGCCGTGGTGGCCGACAGCGCCGCCAGCAGGTCCAGCACCTTCGCCGGATCGCCATGCGCCATCTCCGCGCGGAAGTGGCGCTTGAACGCATTCCATTCGGCGTCGGTTTTGGCGGCCTGTGCCTGGGCAACGAGTTCGGCGCTCGGCGACAGCGTCGGCAACCATACATCATAGTAGTTGCGCGACGCGAATTCCGCCTTCGGTACGCCACGCGGCGGCCGCCGCACCGTGCCGATCCGCAGGCCCTCGCCGGCCGCGCGCGGCGTGCCGAGCTGGATGATCCGGATGCCCATGTCTCGCCCTTCTTGTTGTGTCGGATGCCGTGATCGTACCGCCGCAAGCGCTCGGGCGTCTGTCGTCCAGCGCACGTTGCCGCCGCGCAAGAAAAAACCGGCTGCTCCCGCGACGGGAAACAGCCGGTTCATCCAGCATCGTTCGGTGCGCGCCGGGGCGCGCGTCGATCAGACGCCGCTCTTCAGCACCTTGCCGATCGCATCCGCGACGATGCCGACATTCGAATCATTCAGGCCCGCCACGCACATCCGGCCCGAGCGCAGGATGTACACGCCGTGCACTTCGCGCAGCGCGTCGACCTGCGATTCGGTCAGGCCCGTGTACGTGAACATCCCGCGCTGCTTCACGTAGCGCGTGAGCGCCTCGCCGCTGACGTGGTCGCGCAGGCCGTCATGGATCGACTGGCGCATCCGCGCGATGCGGCGGCACATCGCCGACAGTTCCTCTTCCCACTGCTTGCGCAGCGCCGGCGTGCCGAGCACGGCCGCGACGACCTTCGCGCCGTAGGTCTGCGGGTTGCTGTAGTTCGAGCGTACGGCGCCGGCCAGCTGGCCGAGCACGCGATCGGCCGCGGCAGCATCCTCGCAGACGACGCTCAGGCCGCCCACGCGCTCGCCATACAGCGAGAAGTTCTTCGAGAACGAGTTCGCCACGAGTGCCGGCACGCCGCGGCGGGCCAGTTCACGCACCGCGAACGCGTCCGCGTCGAGGCCCGCGCCGAAGCCCTGGTACGCCATGTCGACGAACGGCAGCAGCCCGCGCGCCTCGATCACGTCGATCAGCTTCTCCCACTGGCCTTCGTCGAGGTCGACGCCGGTCGGGTTATGGCAGCACGCATGCAGCAGCACGACGCTGCGCGCCGGCAGCGCGTCGATCGCCGCGAGCATCGCGTCGAACTTCAGGCCGCCCGTCGCCTCGTCGTAGTACGGGTACGTGTTCACCGTGAAGCCGGCGCGCTCGAAGATGAAGCGGTGGTTTTCCCAGCTCGGATCGCTGAGCCACACCTGCGCATCGGGGAAATAGCGCTTCAGGAAATCGGCGCCGACCTTCAGCGCGCCCGAGCCGCCGAGCGTCTGCAGCGTCGCGATGCGGCCGGCCGCGCGGGCCGGGTGATCGGCGCCGAACACGAGCGCTTGCACGGCGTCGCGATACGCGGCCAGGCCGACCATCGGCAGGTACGGCTTCGGGCCGCTGTCGCGCTGCAGCGCGGTTTCGGCTTCGCGCACGGCGCCCATCACCGGAATCCGGCCTTCGGCGTCGAAATAGATCCCGATGCTCAGGTTGACCTTCTGGTCGCGCGGATCTTTCTGGAAATTCTCGTTCAGCGTCAGGATCGGGTCGCCCGGGTACGCGTCGATGTGTTCGAACATGGCTATGTCGGTCTCGTTTGGAAGAATGATCGGTCGTGGCCTGCGTCAGCGTGCGGATGCGCCGTCGCGCACCGCATAGCCTGCATTCTTCTGACGGAAGCGATACCCGACCGCGAGCACCGCGAGCCATACCGGGATCAGGTACACCGACAGGCGGAGATCCGGCGTCAGGTACATCACGACGAGAATGCCGGCCATGAATGCCAGGCACAGGTAATTCGTGAAAGGATAGCCCAGACTGCGGAAGGAAGTCTCCTCCCCGGCCGCGCGCTTGGCCTGACGGAACTTCAGATGGATCAGGGTGATCATCGCCCAGTTGATGATCAGCGCCGACACGACGAGGCCCATCAGCACCTCGAACGCCTTGCCCGGCATGAAGTAATTGACCAGCACGCACGCGCCGGTCGCGAGCGCCGACGCGCCGAGCGCGGCGAGCGGAATGCCGCGCTTGTTCACCGAGCACAGCACCTTCGGCGCATTGCCCTGCCGCGCGAGGCCGAACAGCATCCGGCTGTTGCTGTACACGCCGCTGTTGTAGACCGACAGCGCGGCCGTCAGCACGACCACGTTCAGCACGTTGGCCACCACGTTGCTGCTCAGCGCGTGGAAGATCAGCACGAACGGGCTGCCGCCGGTGACGACCTTTTCCCACGGATACAGCGACAGCAGGACGGCGAGCGCGCCGATGTAGAAAATCAGGATGCGGTAGATCACCTGGTTGGTCGCGCGCGGAATGCTGCGCTTCGGATCGTCGGCCTCGGCCGCGGTGATGCCGATCAGTTCCAGCCCGCCGAACGAGAACATGATGGCGGCCATCGACATCACGAGCCCCGACACGCCGTTCGGGAAGAAGCCGCCGTGTTGCCACAGGTTCCGGACGCTCGCCTCCGGCCCCGCATGGCCGCTCGCGAGCAGCCAGCCGCCGAAGCCGATCATGCCGACGATCGCGGCGACCTTGATGATCGAGAACCAGAATTCCGTCTCGCCGTACGACTTCACGCTCGCCAGGTTGAGCAGGTTGATCGCGACGAAGAACACCAGCGCCGACACCCAGGTCGGCACGCCGGGCCACCAGTACTGCACGTAGATCCCGACGGCCGACAGCTCGGCCATGCTGACGAGGATGTACAGCACCCAGTAGTTCCAGCCCGACAGGAAGCCGGTGAAGTGGCCGACGTACTTGTTGGCGAAGTAGCTGAACGAGCCGGCGACGGGCTCGTCGACGACCATCTCGCCGAGCTGGCGCATGATGAAGAACGCGACGATGCCAGCCACCGCGTAGCCGAGCAGCACGGACGGGCCGGCCATCTTGATCGTCTGCGCGATGCCGAGGAACAGCCCCGTGCCGAGCGCGCCGCCGAGCGCAATCAGCTGGATGTGCCGGTTCTTCAGCCCGCGCTTCAGGCCGTCGCTCTCGTTTCCAGAAACCATGTCTTCTCCACTCTGTCCGCCTCCGCCTGCAGCGGGGTGCGGCGCGCCTCGGTGTGCCGGGCGCTGTTTTACTGTGCCGGCGGCCGTTCGTGGAGCCGCCGGGTTGGGGGACTGCAATCCTCGCGTGGCGGCGCCCGATTAGCGTCAGCGTGCCCGCCAGACCGGCCGCCGACCTCGCCGCATCCGCATTGCTGCGGCCGCACACGAAAATCCGGCGTCAGTTTAGCGTCGCGACGGCGAAATCGGGTTTCGTAACCCGTTCATGCAAACCCTACATTATGAGATAAGATTGCATCCAGGAGACAGATGAGGAAATAAAAATGCATGAACCGGTTCTGGATCGCCTCGATCGCCACTTGCTTTCGATCCTGCAGGAGAACGGCCGCGCGTCGAACCTCGATCTGGCGAAGGCCGTCGGCCTGTCGCCCGCGCAGACACTACGCCGCCACCGGCGGCTGGAGGAGATCGGCGCGATCCGCCGCTATGAAACCCGGCTGTGCCCCGACACGCTTGGCTTTGGCGTCACCGCTTTCGTGCACGTGACGATGGAGCGTGGACATATCCGCGACCTGTCGAAGTTCCAGAAACTCGTGTCGGATCTCGCGCAGATCCAGGAATGTTTCTCGGTGACGGGCGATATCGACTACGTGTTGAAGGTCGTCGCGCGCGACCTGAAGGGGCTGTCCACTTTCCTGCTCGAAACGCTGATGCGGATTCCCGGCGTGAGCGGCGTGCATTCCAGCGTGTGCCTCGACGAGATCAAGTGCACGAGTGCGATGCCGGTTGAAACCTGACCCGGCGAGCGACACGCCCGGCACATCGGGCCAACGCGTTCACCGCACCGCTTCGAACGCACTGATCAGCAACGCCCCCGCCGCGATCACCGCGCACCCCGTCGCCCGGCGCGGCGTCAGCCGCTCGCCGAGATACACGCGCGCAATCAGCGCCGCGAACACCACGCTCGTTTCGCGCAGCGCCGACACCGGGCCCATCGGCGCGCGATCCATCGCCCAGATCACGATGCCGTACGCGAGCGCCGCGAACACGCCGCCGCACGCGGCCTTCGCCGTCTCGCCGACCTGCTGCGTGAGCCGCAGCGGCCCCGCGCGCAGCCGGTAGTACGCAGCCATCATCGCGCCCGTCAGCACGAACATCCACGCGGTATAACCGACCGTGTTGCCGCTTTCGCGCACGCCGATTCCGTCGACCACGCTGTACGCCGCGATCGACACGCCGGTCGCGAACGCCGTCGGCAGCACCTGCATCATCCGGTGCTTCGCGTCGCGCCCGCGCTCCAGCCCGATCGCCATGATGCCCGCGCAGATCAGCACGAGCCCGCATTGCGCGCCGACGTTCAGGTGCTCGCCCGCGAACGCCGCCGCGCCGAACGTGACGAGCAGCGGCGCGGTGCCGCGCGCAACCGGGTACGCGACGGTCAGGTCGCCATGCTCGTACGCACGCACGAGCAGCAGCGTATAGGCGACGTGGAGCACGGCCGACGCGACCACGCAGAGCCAGCTCGCCGGTGCGATCGGCGCGGTGGCCGGCAGGAACAACAGCGCGAACACCCCGATCGCGATCTGCAGCACCGTCGCCGACCGCAACCGGTCGCCGCTGCTGCGGACGAGCGCATTCCAAGACGCATGCAGGAACGCCGCGCACAGAACGGCAAACAGAACGGGGATCGGCACGCTGAAGCCTCACTGACAGTGGGAAATCGCGCGATGCGCGCGACAGGCGTTCATCGTATGAATGCGTAACCGGATTGTCAAAAAAGCGCCGCACGGCGTTGCATAGACGAATTCGCCGGCCACGCCCTTTCGCCTGCCCTGCTTGGCTCCCGCGGCAGCCACGCGCGCGCCGCCGAATGTGACGCCCATGTGGCACGCGGTCCGCCCCTTTCCGTTCTCTTTCGCGCCGCGCTGCGTCGTAATGAAATCGATACCGCAGCGCAACCGTCGCGAAATCACTCCGTCCCCATATCTTCATACGCGACTGTTCCAATGCGCGTGCTCTCTCACGAGCTCCGCGCCGAACCGACACGGCAACGGGGCCGCTCTCCACCATCGAAGACCTTACCTGGAGTTTCCCGATGTTCCGTCAAGCCTTGCTCGTCACTGCCTGCGCAGCCGCAGCGCTGGCGCTGTTCGCCTGCGGCGGCAGCGACGATCCCACGTCGACGCCTGCCGTGTCGTCGCAGGATGCGCTGCAGACCGCCACGCCGATCAAGCACGTCGTCGTGATCTATGGCGAAAACATCTCGTTCGACCACTACTTCGGCACCTATCCGAACGCGACGAACCCGTCGGGCGAACCGGCGTTCAGCGCGAAGTCAGGCACGCCGACGCCGAACGGGCTGACGGGCACGCTGCTCACCGCGAACCCCAACTTCACGAACACGGCCAACGGCACCGACGCGGCGAACCCGTTCCGCCTCGACCGCACGCAGGCGGCGACCGCCGACCAGAACCACGCGTACACGGCCGAGCAGCAGGCAGAGGACAACGGCCTCGCCGACCTGTTCCCGAAGTACACGGGCAAGGGCTCGTCCGGCGGCGCCGGCGCGTTCGGCACGAAGGGCCAGGTGATGGGCTACTTCGACGGCAACACCGTGACGGCACTGTGGAACTACGCGCAGCGCTTCGCGATGAGCGACAACACGTACACGACGTCGTATGGCCCGTCGACGCCGGGCGCGCTGAACGTCGTGTCCGGCCAGACCAACGGGATGCAGATCGTCAAGACGTCTGCACAACCGTCGACGCTCGCGAAGAGCTCGTACTACATCAATGACGGCGCGGGTGGCCTGACGATGATCAACGACGTCGACCCCGGCAACGACGTGTGCTCGAGCACGACCGACCAGGCGCTGATGAGCGGCAAGAACATCGGCGACCTGCTGAACGGCGCGAAGATCACGTGGGGCGGCTTCATGGGCGGCTTCAACCTGTCGACGATCAACGGCAACGGCACGACGGGCTGCGCGCGCAGCACGGTCGCCACCGCCGTGAACGCCGCGACGTCGGACTACATCCCGCACCACAACTGGTTCCAGTACTACGCGTCGACGTCGAACCCGCAGCACACGCGCCCGAGCTCGGTCGCGGCGATCGGTTCGAGCCTCCAGGCCGACGGCAAGACCGCCGAGCCCGCGAACCACCAGTACGACACGGACGACTTCTTCGCCGCCGTGAAGGCCGGCAACTTCCCGTCGGTCAGCTACCTGAAGGCCCCGGCCGCACAGGATGCGCACGCGGGTTATTCGGATCCGCTCGACGAGCAGGCGTTCGTGACGAAGGTCGTCAACTTCCTGCAGCAACAGCCGGACTGGCAGAACACGGCCGTGATCGTCACCTATGACGACTCGGACGGCTGGTACGACCACGTGTACACGGCGCCG
Source organism: Burkholderia sp. BCC1999 (assembly GCF_905339975.1). Classification (NCBI taxonomy): domain Bacteria; kingdom Pseudomonadati; phylum Pseudomonadota; class Betaproteobacteria; order Burkholderiales; family Burkholderiaceae; genus Burkholderia; species Burkholderia sp. BCC1999. The sequence continues at coordinate 105,906 of NZ_CAJPHP010000015.1, forward strand.
ACGCGCGCGTCGTCGGACCCGGTCGACCAGGTGAACGGCGCCGGCAAGTGCGGCACGGGCGGCACCACCGGCGTGAACGGCGCGACCGTGAACGGCCGCTGCGGCCCGGGCGTGCGCATCCCGCTGATCGTGATCTCGCCGTATGCGAAGCAGAACTACGTCGACCACACGATGCTCGACCAGTCGTCCGTCGTGCGCTTCATCGAGGACAACTGGCTCGGCGGCCAGCGTATCGGCGGCGGTTCGTTCGACGCGACGGCCGGCGACCTGCGCAACCTGTTCGACTTCACGTCGAAGCCGAACACGACGCCGCTGTACCTCGACCCGACGCTCGGCACCGCATTGAGCGCGGCACCGGCAATCTGACCGGGATTGCATGACCGCATGGCCGGCGCCTCACGCGCCGGCTTTTTCCGTTTAACGCGTCGCTTCGTGCGGCGCCCGATTTCCGACCGACAGCATGACAGCTCGCCCCGTGTTCCCGTCTCCCGATGCCTCCGGCTCCTCCGCGCCGCGCGCCCCTTCCCGCCTGCTGCGCCGCGCGGCGTTCGTGATCGGCGCGGCCGTGCTCGGCTATGGCGCATTTGCAATCGCATTTCCCGCGCAGGTGCCGGCGGCGATCGGCACCGTCGTCGCCGACTGGACGGGCGCGAATCCGCATCCGGTCGTGCTGCAGCGTCCCGTCGCACAGCCGCTGTCGGCGGTCGCGCAACTCGGCCGTGCGCTGTTCGCCGATCCGTCGCTGTCCGCGTCGGGCAAGCAGTCGTGCGCGTCGTGCCACAGCCCCGATCATGCGTACGGCCCGCCGAATGCGCTCGACGTGCAGCCCGGCGGCCTCGCGATGACGCAGCAGGGCTATCGCCCGCCGCCGTCGCTGATGTACCTGTACCGCCAGCCGAACTTCAGCATCGGCCCCGATGCCGGCGAAAACGACGCCGCGCCGACCGTCGCGCAGCAGGCCGCATCGGCGGCCGGTGTGGTGAAGGCGCAGAAGGTGGCCGGCACGTCGGCCGCGCCGCAACTCGTACCGCAGGGTGGGATGTTCTGGGACGGCCGCGCCGACACGCTGCAGCAGCAGGCGTTCGGCCCGCTGCTGAATCCGGTCGAGATGGCGAACTCGAGCATCGACGACGTGGCGCACAAGCTCGCGCAGTCGGCGCACCGCGCGCAGTTCGAGAAACTGTTCGGCGCGCGCGTGTTCGACAGCCCGCAACTCGCGGTGTCGGAGGCGATGTTCGCGATCGCGCGTTACCAGGTCGAGGATCCGTCGTTCCACCCGTACAACAGCAAGTACGACCGCTGGCTCGAAGGCCGTGCGCGTCTCACGCAGGCCGAGCTGCGCGGGCTGCGCCTGTTCAACGATCCGGACAAGGCGAATTGCGCGGGCTGCCACTTGTCGAAGCCCGGCAAGGATGGATTGCCGCCGATGTTTACCGATTACCAGTACGAGGCGCTCGGTGCGCCGCGCAACAAGGCGCTCGCGCAGAACCGCAATCCGGCGTTCTACGATCTCGGCGTGTGCGGGCCGTTCCGCGACGACCTGAAGGACCAGACGCAGTACTGCGCGATGTTCCTGACGCCGACGCTGCGCAACTCGGCGACGCGCCACGTGTTCTTCCACAACGGCGTGTTCCATACGCTCGACCAGGTAATGGCGTTCTACAACGAGCGCAGCATCTCGCCGCAGAAGTTCTATTCGCGCGGCGCGGACGGCAAGGTCGACGAGTACGACGACATCCCGCCGAGATATCGCGCGAACGTCGACGTGACCGATGCGCCGTTCGACCGCAAGCCGGGCGACACGCCTGCGATGACGGCGCAGGACATCAAGGATATCGAAGCGTTCCTCGGCACGCTGAACGACGAACCGGCGCAGCACTGAACGCCGGTAGCACACCCTGCCGCATCAGCGGCGCGCGCGAATGCACAGGAAGGCCGGCGCCAGCGACAGCTCCGCGTGGAGTCGTTCCGACACGGCCTTCATCTCCGGCAGCGGCTTCGGTTCGACGAACCGGTCGAGCCGCCAGCCGCCGTCGGCGACCGCATTCAGGATATCGGCGAGCGGACGCCGCCAGGCTTCGACAAAGGGCTTCGGCTCGCCGAATCCCGACCAGTGGAAACCGAAGCGCGACGTGTCGAAGTACGTGCCGTCTCCGCGCGTGCGCTCGTCCATCCAGTCGCGCATCGGATGCGCCATCGAGAACACGAGCGTCGCACCGGGGCGCGCCACGCGCCTGAATTCCCGCAGCGTCGGCGCGAGATCGCGCACGTAGTCGAGCGCGAGCGAGCACAGCACCTTGTCGACCGCATGATCCGGCAGCCACGCAAGCGGCGCCTCCAGGTCACCCTCCACGACTTCGACCGCGAGGCCGTCGCAGCGCGTTCGCGCAAGCGCGGTCATCTCCGGCGTGACGTCGAATGCATGCACGGTCGCGCCGCGGCGAGCGAGGTGCTCGCTGCAGATGCCGGGCCCGCAGCCGGCGTCGAGCACCGTCAGGCCGTCAACGTCGCCGAGCAGCGCCATCGTCGCCGGCCGTTCGTACAATGCGTTGTGCGCCTTCGTCGGCGCGATCTCCGCGTAGCGTTGCGCGAAGCTCGCATAGGCGCGGTGGCCGGGCGGTTCGTTCGAAGCGGTCATGGAACATCCGTCGGCTGGAACTGGGAGTGTCGATTCTGCCCGATCGGATGATGGATGGCGATCCGGCTTCTCGCCGGCGTGACGACAGGCCGGATTCACGATGGCGAGAGGCGGACGCGTACACCGCCCGCATCTCGCCTCGCCCTGTCAGAACAGATACATTCCCGCCACAAACACCACGCCGGAAAACAGCAGCGTCGTCACGCAATACCCCATGATGTCGCGCACGCCGAGTCCCGCGATCGCCAGCGCCGGCAGCGCCCAGAACGGCTGCGCCATGTTGGTCCATGCCTCGCCGTACGCGATCGCCATCGCGGCCTTGCCGAGATCGGCGCCGAGCGCCTGCGCGGCCGGCATCACGAACGGACCCTGCACGACCCAGTGGCCGCCACCCGACGGCACCGCGAAATTGATCACCGCCGAGCTCAGGAAGGCGAGCAGCGGGAAGGTGTGCACGTTCGCGATATCGACGAACCACTTCGTGATCACGCCCGCCAGCCCCGAGTGATCCATCAGCGCCTGGATGCCCGCGTAGAACGGGAACTGGATCATGATCCCCGACGCGCCGCGCGCCGCGCCGGCCACTGCGCGCGCATACGCCATCGGCGTCCGGTGCAGCAGGATGCCGGCCGCGAGGAACGCGAGGTTCACCGTATCGATGTCGAGCGCGAAGCCCTTTTGCACGAAACGCAGCACGAGGAACGCCGCGCACAGCGCCGCGACGAAGACCGACAGCACGCGGCTCTCCTCCAGGCGTTCCGCGAACGTCGCATCGGGCCCGAGCTTGCGCTCGACGCTCGGCGGCTCGGCGAGCAACGCCGGATCGACGCTGACGACGTCGCCCGGCTTCGGCATCATCATCCGCGCGAGAAACGGCAGCATCACGATCAGGCCGATCGTGATGAACGCGTTGTAGCCGGTGAAGATCGTATCCGACACGGGAATCAGCCCGATGGTCTTTTCCATCGGATTGCCCTTCGTGGCCGCGACGAGCGGGACCGAGCCCGACAGTCCGCCATGCCAGCTCAGGAAGCCCATGTAGGCCGACGCGACGAGCAGCCGGTAGTCGCTGCCGGGCACGCGGCGCGCCACTTCGCGTGCGAGCATCGCACCGAGCACGAGGCCGAAACCCCAGTTGATCGCGCACGCCAACGCGCCGACGAATGCAACGAGCATCACGCCCTGACCGGGCGTACGCGCGGTACTCGCGAGCGCGACGAGCATGCGCCGCACGGGCGGCGAACTCGCGAGCGCATGGCCGGTGACGAGAATCATGACCATCTGCATCGAGAACGCGAGCAGGTTCCAGAAACCCGAACCCCACATCGTCGTGAGCTGCGCCGGCGTATTCGGCGTGAGGCCGAACGCAAGCGCGAACGTGACGATCGTCAGCAGGATCGCGAAAATCAACGGGTCGGGCAGCACGCGGTGAACCACCTGCGTGAAGAAGCGGGAAATGCGCTGTATCAACTTGAGCTCCTCGTTTCCTGATAGGGACGTCCGCGCGTGTCGTTGTTGGTTGCGGCGCGGAAACGCGCGGATTCTTGCACAGAACCGGCGGACGCGCTTTGGCGTGCGCGGTGACGATCGCGTCGTGTCAGAACAGGGAAACGGGGGAAACGGAGAAAGGCGGCACGAACCGCACCGCCTCGGAGGGAAATCGCCGACCGAGCGTCAGCGCGCCGTCGTCGCAGGCACGCTGACGGTCACAACCGCACTCGCCCTTTGCTCCGCCAAGCGCTGAGCAAACCGGTACGCGACAAGCGAACCGGCCACGGCCAGCAGCATCGGCACGAGGCTGTCGTGATTCGCACGCGTGAATTCGAGCAGCAGCACGACGGCCGTGATCGGCATCTGCATCGACGCGGCCAGGAACGCGATCGCGCCGATCAGCGCACATCCGCCGATCGACGCGCCCGGCCACACGAGGCTCCACATCCCGCCGAGCACGACACCGAGCAGCGCGCCGTTCGCGAGGCCTGGCGTCAGTAGCCCGCCCTCCGCGCCGGCCCGCAGGCTGGCGGCCTCGATCAGTACCTTCAGCACGAGCAGCGCCGCCGCCAGGCCGATCGTCAGCGTGCCGTCGAAACCCAGCGATGCCGGCCCCTTGCCGTTGCCGAGCAGTTGAGGAAACCGCATCGCGAGCACACCGATCACCGCGAAATTGACCAGCGAAAACACGGGCAGCCGCCAGTCTTTCGGCGCGTTCGCCCGCGCGCGGGTCGTGAGCCGCACGAAGCCGTACGCGGCGAAACCGAACAGCGGCCCGCAGACGATCGACCATGCAACGAGCGGCGTGCTCAGCACGAACGGCGGCACCGTGTACTGGTGTTCGTTGCCGAGGCCGATCCACGCGACGACGGCCGCAATCGCCGACGTCGCAACCGCCACGACCAGCGCCCGCAGTTCGAACGTGCCGAGCAGTACTTCGAGCACGAAGATCGCGCCGCCGAGCGGCACGTTGTAGACCGCCGCAAGGCCCGCACCGGCACCGCACGCGACCATCAGCCGGCAGTCGTCGGGCGAAAGCCCCGCGGCATGAGCCAGCCGCCCGGCGAGCAGCGAACCGATCTCGCGCGGCGCGACTTCTCGGCCGAGCGGCGAGCCGAGTGCAACGGTGACGATCTGCAGCAGCGCGTGAACCGTCGTGCTGACAAACGGCATCCGCGGATCGGCCGCACGTACGGCGCGGCGGATGCTGACCAGCGGCCGGCCATAGAGATAAAGCGCCCACCAGCCGCCACCGGCGACGATCCCGCAGACGACCAGCACCACCAGGCGGCGCAACGGATCGGCACCGGTCACGCCGCTGAGAAAGCTCTCGGAACCGATCACGTGCGCGACGCTGTAGCCATATGCAATGTGCTGGATCGCATGCAGCAGCAGCGCGAGCAGCATGCCGCCGACGCCCGCTCCGACGCCGGTCAGGACCGTGACGACGGCCATGCGCGCGAACGGGCTGGCGGGCGGCGAAGAGGATGCGGGAGCGGACGGGAGATCGAGGCGCATGAGGTCGGCGAGCGGGGATCGAAAAGACGGCACGCAATACGCGCACCGTCGTCAGAACCGCATCGTAGGCCTGTGCCGATCATGAGACAAACGTATTTTTAGAATCGACTCATGCATTTCATGAATAGATGAGGTCGGAAAGAATCGCGACCCCACGCCTTCCGCATCAATCCGGATACGTCACACGCTCCGGTTCGCGCCGCATGATCACCTTCCCGTGGCGGATCGACAGCGTGGCCTTCGCCTGCCGCCGCACGGCTTCGTAGTCGTTTTCCGCGTCGAGCACGACGAGATTCGCAGGACGCCCGACCGCGATGCCGTAGCCGTCGCCGAGATGCATCGCCGTCGCGCTGTGGTCGGTCACGAAGTCGAGGCAGCGCTGCAGATCCTCGTAACCCATCATGTGGCAGATATGGAGGCCGGCATCGAGCACGCGCAGGATGTTGCCGTTGCCAAGCGGATACCACGGATCCTTGATCGAATCCTGCCCGAAGCACACGTTGATCCCGGCGCGGTCAAGCTCCGCGACGCGCGTGACGCCACGCCGCTTCGGGAACGTGTCGAAGCGGCCTTGCAGATGGATGCTCTCGGTCGGGCACGAGATGAAGTTCAGGCCCGCGCGCTTCAGCAGCCGGAACAGCTTCGAGCAGTACGCGTTGTCGTACGAGCCCATCGCGGTCGTGTGGCTCGCGGTCACGCGTGCCCCCATCCCGCGCACACGCGCCGCTTCGGCGAGCACTTCGAGAAAGCGCGAATGCGGGTCGTCGGTCTCGTCGCAATGCACGTCGACGAGGCAGCCGGTGCGCTCCGCGAGATCCATCAGGAAGCCGATCGAGCTGACGCCCTGCTCGCGCGTGTTCTCGAAATGCGGAATGCCGCCGACGACGTCCGCGCCGAGGTCGATCGCCTGCTCCATCAGCGCGCGCCCGCCGTCGAACGACTCGATGCCTTCCTGCGGGAACGCGACGATCTGCAGGTCGATCAGCCCACGCGCCTCGTCCTTCACTTCCAGCATCGCCTTCAGCGCGGCGAGCGTCGGATCGGTCACGTCGACGTGCGTGCGCACGTGCTGGATCCCGTGGTCGCGCAGCATGCCGATCGCTGCATGCGCGCGCGTCTTGGTGTCCTCGTGCGTGATCGTCGCCTTGCGCTCGGCCCAGCGCTCGATCCCTTCGAACAGCGTGCCGCTCATGTTCCATGCCGGCTCGCCGGCCGTCAGCACCGCGTCGAGGTGAATATGCGGCTCGACGAGCGGCGGAATCGCGAGACGGCCGCCGCCGTCGATATCGCCGGGATTCGCCGGTGCGAGCGGCGCGGATTGCGCGTCGACCCGCGCGATCGTGCCGCCGTCGATGCCGATCGTGAACAGGCCGTCGCGGCCGCGCAGGCGTACGTTGAACAGATTCATGTGGAGGCCCCTTGTTGTATGCATGTCGACCGCCGCGCGATCTGCGTCGGCGGCCGTGCGATCCGGGTGACCAGTATGGATGAAAAGCATCGATGCGCGCACGCGCCGCGCATGTTGCATCGACACGACAACCGGGCCGCGCCGAACGGAAGCCGCGTGTCGGCCATCACGCTAAAACCGCCTGCCTCGGGCACACGCGGCACGACATGTCAGTTTTGTGAAGGACTCTTGCCGGATCCGGAAAGGTGCGCTCGCCGCGCAGGCGGCCGCGCACGCGCAGGGCATTCCTATACTTGCGCCGAACTTTTGATTCCAGTCCCACACGCAGGAGCCTCACCATGAAAAAAAACCTGATCGCCGGCGCATGCGCCGCCGCCCTGTTCGCGCCGCTCGCCCATGCGCAAAGCTCGGTCACGCTGTACGGCCTGATCGACGCCGGCATCGCGTACACCAACAACGTGAACGGCGCATCGCAGTGGCGCATGGCCAGCGGCACGGTCAACGGCAGCCGCTTCGGCGTGCGCGGCACCGAGGATCTCGGTGGCGGCCTGAAAGCACTGTTCGTGCTCGAAAACGGCTTCAACGTCAACAATGGCGGCCTCGGCCAGGACGGCAAGCTGTTCGGTCGCCACGCGTACATCGGCCTCAGCCAGGCCGGCTACGGCACGCTGACGCTCGGCCGCCAGTACGACACGATGGTCGACTTCGTCGCGCCGCTGTCCGCGACGGCCGGCGACTTCGGCGACGCGGGCTTCGCGCATCCGTTCGACAACGACAACCTGAATCACTCGCTGCGTATCAACAACGCAGTCAAGTACACGAGCGAGTCGCTCGCGGGCTTCAAGGTCGGCGCGATGTACGCGTTCTCCAACTCGACGAACTTCAGCGCGAACCGCGCGTACAGCGTCGCGGCGAGCTATACCAACGGCCCGCTGAAGCTGGCCGGCGCCTACCTGCAGATGAACGGCACCAAGGGCTCGACGAGCGCGAGCCCCGGCGCAACCGATTCGGCCGAAGCGAAGAGCGTGAGCCAGGGCGGCTGGTCGATCGGCTCGGACCGCATGCGCACGTACGGCGGCGGCATCAGCTACGTGTTCGGCCCGGCGACCGTCGGCTTCGTCTATACGCGCTCGCAGTATGACAACACGGGCTCGTTCGGCTCCACCGGCCAGGTCGCGTTCAACAACTACGACGTGAACGTGCGCTATGCGGTCACGCCGGCCGTCAGCCTTGGCGCCGCCTACGTGTACACGGACGCCAGCGTGTCGAATCCCGACAGCAAGCACGGCACCGATCCGAAGTGGCACCAGGTCGACCTGCAGGCCGTGTACAAGCTGTCGCGCCGCACCGACCTGTACGCGGAAGCGATGTATCAGCATGCGTCCGGCCGCGGCTATCAGGCGTTCATCAACACGTCGGGCGGCGCATCGAGCACGGCGAACCAGGTCGTCGGCACGATCGGCATGCGCACGCGCTTCTGACCTGGGTGATAGCGCGTCGCCCGACGGCCACGAACGTGTATTCGCATACCCGTTCGTTTGCCGCGGGCGACGCGCCAATGTTGTTCCATCTGGAAGGCAGCCTGCCGGGAATCGGGGTTTTTGTACGTGCAGCCGCTACGTAGACTGGCGTCGAAGCTCGGGTCATGCGTCGCGCATCGATCCGGCCACCCACCCCGTATTCAGGAGAACCTCGTGAAATCGCTCGCCGTTACCGCCGCCGCTGCCGTCCTGCTTGCCGCACCGGCCCTGTCGTTCGCCCAGTCGGCCACGTCGCCCGTCACGCGCGCGCAGGTGCTGCAGGAACTGATCGATCTGGAGTCGGTCGGCTACAACCCGGCGCGCGGTGAAGCCGACAACTATCCGGAGGACATCATGGCCGCGCAGCAACGGCTGCAGGCGAAGCGGCTTGCCGAGCACAAGGCGGCGCAGGCCGCGTACGGCCCGGCCGGCCAGCCGGCAACCGAATCGGGTGCGGCCGCGAAGCCCTCGCTGTGACGGCATGACGAAACGCCTCGCCCGCGTGAAGGATATTCCGTGGGCAAGGCGTGTATCGCTCGTGCATGAAGAAGCCGGACAAGAAACGACGCGCCAGGCAGCGCCTGGCGTTCAGGCAGCCTGCGGTTCGCGGTCGATCGCGTTCAGCATCTCGACATCGCGCGCGATCATTCCCGGCACCTGGGCACGCAACATCTCGACCCAGGTCCGCACCTTCGCATCGACGAAGCGGCGCGACGGATACAGCGCGTACACGTTCATCTTCTGCAGGATGTGCGCGGGCAGCACGCGCACGAGCGTGCCATCGCGCAACGCGTCGATCGCGGAGTACAGCGGCAGCATGCCGATCCCGATGCCGTCGCGGATCGCGAGCGCCAGCGATTCGGCCGTATTGGTCTGCACAGGCCCCGCGACATGGATCTGCTCGACACCCTCGGGCCCTTCGAGCACCCACTCGTGCGTCGGGAACGCGGGCGTACACAGCGTCAGGCACGCGTGCGCGGCGAGATCCTGCGGACGGGCCGGCACGCCGTGCCGTTTCACATAGTCGGGCGACGCGCACAGGATGCTGAACGTCGAGCCCAGCAGGTGCGACACGAGTTCCGAATCGGGCAGCGACGACGCGGTCACGACGGCCATGTCGCTCGTGCCGTCGAACAGGTCGGGCATGCGCTGCGACAGCGACAGCTCGATCGACACGTCCGGGAACTGCGCGTGATAGCGCGTCAGCGCGGGCAGCACATAGTGATGCCCGACGCTCGCGAAACTGTGCATGCGCAACACGCCAGCCGGCCGTTCGTGCGCGCAACTCGCCTCTTCTTCCGCGCGGTCGACGTCGGCGAGGATCTGGCGGCAGCGCCGCAGATAGCTTTCGCCGGCGGACGTGAGCGCGAGACGGCGGGTCGAGCGATTCATCAGACGGGTGCGCAGTCGCGCCTCGAGTTCCGACACCGCGCGCGACATCGCGCCCGTCGTCGAATTCAGCGATTGCGCAGCAGCAGTGAAGCTGCCCGTCTCGACGACGCGCGAAAACACCCGCATGTTTTGTAGGGTATCCATTCCTGTGAGCAACCTGTAGCGGAACCGCTATTTTCCTCCACTGGATGCGACAGATTGTTACTCCGGCTGCAACTATCGTTTCCCCGCAGCTGCGTTAATGCGCGGGCGCCGCGCTCCTACAATCGGCGCCTCACCAGTCGAACGGACCCGTTCGGATGCGCCGCGGCACCGTGCCCGGCCCCGTACCGGCCCCCTCTTTTCATGAAGCCACAACCTGCGATCGAGCGACCTTCCATCGAACCGGCACGATGGAGGACATGGCTCGATCCGCTCGGCGACGCGGCGCGCGACTGGGCCGCGAGCGACGGGCTGATCTGGCTGCATCTCGCGAAAACCGTGCTCGCGGCGCTGCTCGCGATGGGCATCGCGATGCGTCTCGAGATGTCGCAGCCGCGCACGGCGATGACGACCGTGTTCGTGCTGATGCAGCCGCTGTCGGGGATGGTGTTCGCGAAGAGTTTCTACCGCGTGCTCGGCACGGCGGCCGGCCTCGTCGCCGCGCTCGCGCTCGGCGGGTTGTTCGCGCAGCAGCCCGAGCTGTACATGGCCGGCATCACGCTGTGGATCGGCACCTGCATCGCGCTCGCGGTGCGCAACCGCCATTTCCGCTGGTACGGCTTCGTGCTCGCCGGCTATACGGCGGCGCTGATCGGCTTGCCGGCCGTGATGACGCCGCAGACGCTGTTCCAGTCCGCGCTCACGCGCGCCGCGGAAGTCGCGCTCGGAATCGCCTGCTCGGGCGCGGTCAGCGCGCTGATCCTGCCGCTCAGTTCCGCGAAGGCGCTGATGCGCTCGCTGGGCACCCGCCACGCGACGTTCGCGGCGTTCACGGCCGGTGCGCTCGCGGGCGACGTCGCGCGCGGCGATTTCGAGCGGCGCTTCGCCGATTTCGTCGACGACATCGTCGGCTTCGAGGCCAACCGCGCGTTCGCGTCGTTCGAGGATCCCCACATTCGCGCGCGCAGCCGCCGGCTCGCACGGCTGAACAGCGAGTTCATGAATGCGTGCACGCGGCTCCATGCGCTGCACCAGCTCGTCAAACGCCTGCGCGCGAACCATTCGGACGCGGTGCTCGATGCGCTCGCACCGCATGTCGACGCGCTCGCGCTGCGATTCGCGGCACTGCGCGACGAGCGGCAGCACGGCGTCACGCCGGCCACCGGTGCGCTGCTCGAGCTGCGCCGTTTCCACAGCGCGTTGCCGAAAGCCGCCCGTGCGTCGCGGCGAAGCGTCGAAGCGCATGCGGCCGGCGGCCTGCTCGACTTCGACACCGCGATCGAACTGCTGTACCGCTTCATCGGCGAGTACCTCGGCTACGCCGATACGTACGCGTCGCTCGACCAGGACGATCATGCGTTCGAGCGCTCCGTCACGCATTACGCGGTGAAGACCAATTCGTTCTTCGTCGGCTTCGCGTTCCTGCGCACGATCGTCGCCGTCGGCGCGATGAGCGCGTTCTGGATCGCGTCGGAATGGCCAAGCGGCCCGCTCGCCGTGATCGCCACCGCGATCGCGTGCGCCCTCAGCTCGACGTCGCCGCGCGCGCCGAAGTTCGTCGCGCAGATGAGCGTCGGCGCGGCGTTCGCGACCGCCGTCGGCTACGTGTTCCTGTGCTACGTGTATCCGAACATCGACGGCTTTCCGCTGCTGTGCGCGACACTCGCGCCGGTACTCGGCCTCGGTGCCTTCCTTGCCATGCGGCCCGGCCTGTCCGGCTACGGGATCGGCTTCGCGGTGTTCTTCTGCCTGCTCGCCGGCCCCGACAACGCGATCGCGTATACGCCCGAAGTGCTGATCAACAACGGGCTGGCGATCGTCGTCGCGATGCTCGCGTGCTCGCTCGTGTTCGCGGTCGTATTCCCCACTCACATGCCGTGGCTCACGGGCCGCATCGCGCACGACTTGCGCCGCCAGGTCACGCTCGCGTGCGAAGGCGCGCCGGACGGCCTCGCGCAGCGTTTCCAGTCGAGTACGCACGACTTGATGGCGCAACTGCGCACGCTGCTCGTGCGGCGCACGCGGCAGCACCGCGACGCCATGCGCTGGATGCTGTCGACACTCGAGGTCGGCCATGCGGTGATCGACCTGCGCGACGAACTGGATGCGTTCAGTGCATCGAAACCGCCGCAGACGCTGCGCTGGACTGCCTCGATCGATGCAGTGCTGCACGAGCTGCCGCGCTTCTTCGACGATCCGACGCCCGGCCATCACGCACGCACGCTGAAATCGGTGAATCTCGCGATCCGCGCGGCGCAGCACACGCTGCAGGCGTGGTACGCGGTGCCCGATGCGCGCCGGAGCATACAGCGGATCGTCGGTTGCCTGCATTTCATGCGCAGCGCGCTGCTGGACAAGGATGCGCCGTTCAACCGGCACCGCCATTGAGAATCGGTGCGGGCGCAACGGGATCCTTGTTCCGGATGGAAATAAGCTCTACAGCCTCGGTGATTAATCTTTAAGCAGTGCGAGCCTATAGTTTCCTCACTGCCAGCGAGACTGGCACTCACCCAGGAGAAACCAAAATGAAGCCGCTTCACCTCGCCCTCGTTGCTCTGTCGCTCACCGCTGCTGTCGCCCACGCACAGCCGGCACCGGCAGACGCCGCACCGCAACAGGCGAATCGCGCCGAAGCCGTCAAGGCCGCGGGCCGCGTCGATCGTTCGCAATCGAAGCAGGAAGACCCGAACGCCTGTGTCGGCCCGGTCAGCTTCTGCAACATCTACTTCGGCAGCTGAGCATGACGCCGCGTCGTCACGGCCAGGCACGCATCGCCCGCACTGCATGCATCGCATGCGCGGGCGGACGGCGGCCCGACCGATCGCGGCCCGACCGATCGCCGCATCGCCGCCGCGTTCCACGCCGCTTCATTTGAAGCGGCGCTTGCCGTTTCAGGCGCCGCGCCCCGGCCGCCACCCCACTTCGCGCAACGCATCCAGCAGGCGCGCCTGCCCGAGCCCTTCGACCCGCGCACCGCGCGATTCGACGTCGCCGCCCGCGACCAGCGCATTCACGATTGCTTCCTCCACCGCTTCCGCCGCCGCGACGAACAGCGCGGAAATATGGTCGTTGTTGACCATCTGCACGCCGGTGGTCGGCGCGCCCTTGCTGCCGTAGTTCGCCGCCGGCAGGCCGTCGTTGCCGGTTGCAAACGCCAGGAAGATGTCGCCGCTCGAATCCTCGGTGCCGCCGCCCACACGTGCGAGCCCGACGCTCGCGCGCTGCGCGAGGCGCGTGCATTGATGCGGCAGAAGCGGCGCATCGGTCGCGATCGTCACGACGATCGAGCCCATGCCGGCCTCGCCCTTCGCTTCAGGCGCGCGGAACGGCGAATGCACATCACGCAGCACTTCACCGACCGGGTAGCCGGCGACGCGCAGCATCTCGCGCACACCGTAGTTCGCCTGGACGAGTGCGCCGACGGTCCAGCCACCCGCATCTGCCGCGAGCACGCGCGACGCGGTGCCGATGCCACCCTTGAACTCGTGGCAGATCATGCCCGTGCCGCCGCCGACACCGCCTTCCGCAACCGGCCCCGACTGCGCGGCAGCCAGCGCGCGCTGCACGTGCGCGGCACTCACGTGCTGCCCCCAGATGTCGTTCAGCAGCCCGTCGTAGGTTTCCATCACGACCGGCATGCACCAGTACACGCGGCCGGCCGCCGCTTCGCGCTCGTTCGCGACGAGCGCGTCGCGCACCGCGCCGACGCTGTGCGTGTTCGTATAGGCGATCGGCGTCGTCAACAGGCCGGCTTCGCGGATCCATTCAAGCCCCGTCGCGTCGCCGTTGCCGTTCAGCACGTGCACGCCCGCGAAGCACAGCGAATCGTGCGCGGCGCCCGCGCGCGGCTCGATGACGGTCACGCCGGTGCGGATCGATGCGTCGCCGTTCTCGACGTTCAGCGTGCAATGTCCGACCCGCACGCCCGGTACGTCCGTGATCGCGTTGAAGCGGCCCGGCGTGCCGAGTCCGATGCGGATGCCGAGATCCCTCGTGCGCATGATGCAGTTCCTCCAGTCTTTCAGTGGTTCGGTATATCGATGTTGCAAGGTGTCGGTCCGGTGCTCAGAGCGCGCGGAACGCTTCGCTGTGGCGCGCCCACACCCCGTACATCACGAGTGCGGCGACCAGCAGCCCCGCGATGATGATGAGGTCGGTCGATTTCGTTGCCGTCGCCAGCGTCGTGTACAGCGTGTAGGCTGCGCCCACCACCGCGACGAGCGGCGTCACGGGCCACAGGGGCATCCGGTAATGATGCTCGACATCGCGACGCACGAAACGGCTCGCGAGCGCGGCCAGCCCGACGACCAGGTAGATCAGCAGCAGCAGGTCGACCGTGAACGCGGTCAGCTCGTCGAGGCTCGACACGAACACGAGCCCCGCCGACGGCACCGCCAGCGCGATCGTCGCCAGCCACGGCGATTCGAGGCGCGGATGGATCGTCGAGAACGCGCGGTTGCAAGTGCGCGACCAGAGCGCGTGCCGTCCGCTGCTGTACAGCAGGCGGCCCATCGTGATCACGATCGCGATGATCGCGTTGAACACCGACAGGAAGATCCCGCCGCTGACCACGCGCGACACGGTCGGGTTGCTCAGCGAGCGCACCACGTAGCCGATCGGGTCGGCACTCTTCGTCAGTTCCGTCAGCGACGGTGCGCCGAGCACGATCGCGGTGAGCGGCACCAGTTCGACGACGAGGATCACGAGCAGCGAATAGATCACCGCCTTCGCGACGTTTCGGTTGCCGCCGCGCAGGTCTTCCGCGAGATACGCGGCCGAGCCGAAGCCGTTGTAGCAGAAGATCGCGGTGCCGATCGCCGGCACGATGGCCGCGAGCGTCGCCGGCACGAGCGCGTTGCCGCTCGCGACGACCGGCGCGATCAGCACGTCGGCGCCGCGGTGCGGCGAACCGAAGCCGAGCCCTGCGATCAACATCAGCACGCCGATCTCGACGACGAGGAACGCACCGGTGATCCACGCGTTCGTCTTGATGTTCAGCATGCCGAGCAGATAGCTGAGCAGTACGATCGTCAGCGCGACCGACTGGTTGCTGAAGTGCGTGCCGAGCGCGTTGTTCAGATATGGCGCGGCGCCGCTCGCGAGCACGGCCGGAATGAACACGCTGACGGACAGCACCGTGATGAAGGTCAGGTAGCCGGGCAGCGTGCCGAACACGCGCTTGGCCATCACGTATTCGCCGCCCGCGCTGCGGTGTGCGGCGCTGAGCTCCGCGTAGCAAAGCGCAAATGCAAGTGCCAGCACGCCGCCGAGCACGAACGACAGCACGGCGCCGCTGCCCGCCTGCTGGATTGCGAACGGCGCGATCACGAAGATCGAGCTTGCAGGCGTCACGCCCGATACGGTGATCATCACCGCGTCGCGCACGCTGAGCGTCTGCGACAACGCGCGCGGCGCGTCCTCCGTGGCAGGCGCCGCTTGCACGGTACCCGTCGATTCCGACATCATCGCCATTTCGTTCTCCTGTGCTCCTATCCTGCTCTTTTTTGAACACCCATACTCGGGCCCGATTGATTGCGTGGCAGTCTAGGAAGCCAATTTCAGGACCGCTATTCCCCCTTCGTGTTACGCCTTTCCGGTGGTGGTATGGATCGTCTCTTTTCCGAAATCGCGATGCATCAGGCGCTTGGCCGCGCAATCGATCATCTCGGCCAGCCGCGCTTCTGGCGGTTCCTGGTGCTGCTGCTCAATGAAATGGTGCCGTTCGACAACGCGCTCGCGACCGCGGTCAGCCGCGACGGCGTGCCGCTCGTGCTCGACGAATACGACACGGGCGGCACCGACGCAGCGTCGCCCGTGCCGCTCTACCTGAACGGCGTGTATCTGCTCGACCCGTTCCTGCAGGCCGCGCACGACGGGCTCGCCGACGGCTGCTACCGGCTCGAGGAAGTCGCGCCCGACCTGTTCCGGCAGAGCGAATATTTCCTCAGCTACTTCCGCGACGCGGTCGGCGACGACGAGATCCAGATCCTCGTGCGGCCGAACGCCGACACGCTGCTGTCGCTGTCGCTCGGTGCGACCGCGCGCTTCGACGTCGAGCCGCTCGGCAAGCTGACGGCCGCGATGCCTTGGGTGCTCGCGGCGATGCGGCAACACTGGCGGCTGGTAGGCGACGCCGCTCGCATGACGCCCGATGCCGATCTCGGCGCGCGCGTCGAGCAGGCGCTCGCACGTTTCGGCGCGGGTGTGCTGACCGACCGCGAAATGTCGATCGCGCGAATGGTGCTGCGCGGCAATTCGTCGAAGGCAATCGCCGAGCGGCTGGCCATCTCACCCGAAACGGTGAAGGTGCATCGGCGCCATCTGTACGCGAAGCTCGGGATTTCGTCGCAGCCCGAGCTGTTTTCGCGATTCATCCAGGCGCTGGGGGAAGATGCGGCCGGGTGATCGCCTCGACCGTCTCGATCGGCACGGATGGCAACGGGCGCGGAATCGGGCACTATCCGTCAAGTGCCGCATGCCTGGGTCGTTTGCTGACGCCGATGCGGACGCCCGATCGACAACACGATTGCCCGAAAACAGGAATCCCGACTCATGTCACTCATTCCGATCATTGGAATTGGCTGGCTGTTTCTGTGCGCGATCAGCGCCGCATCGCTCGTGCTCGTGCCGCCCGTGGTGCTGGTCGCCTGCCTGATGGGCAAGAACGTATGGTCGATCCTGACCCGCGGCCGGCTGCAATTCGCGTTCCTGGCCTACCTGGGCTCCGCGCCGGTACCGGCGGTCTTCACGTTCCTGCTGGAAATCGGTGCCACGGCCGGGAATCACGGCGGCACGGCGTCCGCCAGCGAGTATCAATGGAACGAACGGTTCTTTTTCGTGTTCGTCGTCGCGGCGGCACTGTGCGGGCTGCTGTTGCTGCTGCGGCCGAAAGACACGCAGGCATCGAACATCGAGCCGTCGCAGCCTGCGCGATAGTCGGCGCGCGAGCGCCGCACCATGCGTCCCGCCCGGTTGTCGAGCGGGAGCACGGACATGCGCTGCTTCGCGCTACTTCCACTTCGCGCCGATTTGCGCGAGCCCGGCGTTGCGGAGATCGTCCGGCAACATCACCACGCGGAACTCGCAGTCTGCATTCAACATCAGGAACCACGGCTCCGCGAGCGCCGGGATCTGCGACGGATCATCCAGATTGACGATCACGACCGCCCCGCGCCCGCCGTTCTGCTCCGTGAAATACACGGCCTCCGGCTTGACCGCTTCGAGTATTCGCGAGATCACGTCGCCGACGCTGCCGTCGCGCACCAGCGTGTTGAACGGCTCGTGAGGGATTCGTATGTTGAGAAGCATGCGCATGACCATTCTCCTTGGGCTCCGCCCGGCGTGGGTCCTTCAAGCATAGGTGCTGCGCGAGTGGCACCGAAAGCGTTTGCCGGCGCACATTCACATTCCGACGATTCGATGACGCCGCATCGCGCGAACGGCAATCGCCCGCGCGATGCAGGCTGGATCGAATCGACCGTTCATGCCTCCATCATTCGGAGACCTCATCGGCCGCCAGCCCCGTCGGCGCGATCGCCAGATGCAACGCCTGCTGCGGCCGCAGCGTGACGTTCAACACCTCGCGCGGTGGCGTCATGCCAGGTGGCACCGACAACACGTAGCGCTGCAGCACCATTGCGGCCACGACCGTCATCTCCGTCATCGCCAGATGCTGGCCGAGGCACACGCGCGGGCCGGTGCCGAACGGCATGTACGCGCCGCGCGGCAGCGCCGGCGCATCGTCGGCGAAGCGCTCCGGGCGGAACGTATCGGGTTCCGGGAACCATCGCGGATCGCGCTGCATCAGTTGCAGCGGCAGCATGAACAGCGTGCGCGCGGGAAACTGCCACGCGCCCAGCGCGATCGGCCGCGATGCGCGACGGCTGATCAGGATCGGCGCGGACGGATACAGGCGCAGCGTTTCGTCGAGTGTCTGCGACAGGTAGCGCAACGACGAGCGCGTCTCCGCGGACGGCGCGCGACCGCCCAGCACGCGGGACACCTCGTCGCGCGCGGCGGCTTGCACGGCCGGATTCGCGGCCATGCACCACGCCCACCAGGTCAGCGCCCCGGCGGTCGTCTCGTGGCCAGCCAGGAACGCCGTCACACATTCGTCGTGCACGGCCTGCAACGGCCATTTCCGCGCATCCGCCCGATGCAGCCGCAACAGGCGCGACAGCAGATCGTCGGGCCACGCATGCTCGGGCCGGTCGAGACGCGCATGCAGTTGCCGGTCGATGAGCCCTTTCAGCACCGCCATCGCGCGTGCCGTGCGGTGCTTCCACGGCACCCAGTTCGGCGTGTTCACCGGCTGGTAGAACGCCGCGTTGGCCGCGGCGCTCACCACGCGCACCGCCTCCTCGGCCGCGCGCGCATCGTCGCCGATCGTGTCGGAGAACATCGTGCGCATGATCACGTCCATGGTCAGCGACGTCAGCGCGCTTTCGATCGGCCAGTCCGGATCGCGCGCCGGCCATTGCGCGAGCGCGTGACCGGCCGTCGCCGCGATCGCCGGCACGAACGACTGAACCGGTTTCGGCATGAAATTCGGCTGCAGGGCCTGCCGCTGGTCGCGCCACGCGTCGCCTTCCGCGACCAGCACGCTGTGGCCGTGGACCTCCCCGAATACACGGGTGGCGCGCTCCCAGCGCCCGAGCGCATCGTGATGCGTGACCAGCAGCTCGCGCACGAGCGCCGGATCGGTCACGGCCACGGCATGCTCGGGCCACACGCGCAAGTGAACGACGTCGCCGTAGGTGCGCTGCCAGCCGCCAAGCGTGCCGATCAGGTCGCGCGACATCGTGCGCAGCAACCCCCAACCCGTCAGGCCGGCGGGCGGCCCCGGCGGCCATGCGCCGGGCGGGTGAAGCACGGGCGCCGGCGCAGCGGCACCCGCGTGGAAGGGACATTGGGAAGAGGATCGTGTGTTCATGCGCCGGATTCTCCACATCGGCGCGCCGGCGGTCTTGAACGCAAACGACATCGACACGCATCAGGCCGGTCCCTATACTGCGGCGTCATGTTCTCCGGCCCGCCATCGATTCCGCCGTCATGTCCCGATCCGCTTGCCCGCGCCCCCCGCGTGGCGGGCAGCGGGCGGTCGCCGCATGCGCGGCTGCATCCCGCACCGGCCGCGCTGCAGGGCGCGGTGGTCGCGATCGTCCTGTGCGACACGCGCGGCGTCGTGTTGGGCGACGCGCAACGGCTTTCGCACTTTCCGGCCACGCCGCTCGTCTGCGTGTCGTGGTACCGCGATCTCGACGTGGGTTTCATCGAATCCGCACCGGACGGCCCGCGATGGCGCCCCTTCGGCGCGGCGGCGACGCTATCGGGCAGCCACTCGGCCCCCACCATCGCGTGGGCGCCGACGGGCGGGCTGATCGGCATGATCTGTTTCACCGCCGATGCCGCGCGGACGTTGTTCGGCATCGCGCTGCCGGACATCCACGAGCGCGTGCTCGACGCACACGCGTGCCTCGGCCACGACTGGCATCCGCTGCTCGATGCGTTGATCGGCGCGGATCGCGACGCCGACGTGCTGGCGGCGATCGATCGCCATCTCGCGCCGCGCTGGCAGGCGCTGCGGCCTGCGACGGCGCTGTCGTCGCTCCGCAACGCGGGGCGCTGCTGGGTCGAGCGCCTCGAGCTGCAGGCGCGCGAATGGCGCGGCACGTACAGCCCGCGTCAGGTCGAACGGCGCATCAAGACCTACAGCGGCCGATCGCTGCGCGAATGGCAGGCGCTCGTGAGGACGGAGAGCGCGTTCTTCGCGGCGCGCGACCGGTTCGAAGCCGGTGCCGCATTCAACTGGGCGACGCTGGCGCTGGACGAAGGATTCGCCGACCAGGCGCACCTGAGCCGCGGGGTCAAGCGCGTCACGGGATTCTCGCCGAGCGAATTCACGCAGCGCTTCATCGACGACGAATCGTTCTGGATGTACCGGCTGTGGGTGTAGCCCGCGCTCAACCGCGTGGTTCGACGAACTCGCCGTCACGCGCATCGTGCGGCACATTCCAGCCGAAATACACTTCCGCCTCGACGATCCGGCCATCGCGGACACGCAACCGCTCCGCGTTCCGGAACCGCTTGCCGCCACGCGTCTCGGCCTCGTACACGACGAGTACGTGCTCGCCGTGCACGACGACGTCGACGAAGTCGAAGCCCGTGAACATCGCGCTGTTCGGCCAGCAGCGCGCGAAATAAGTGTCGCGGTCGAGCCGGTTGTCGAGCGGGCTCGTGAAATGAAAGTCCGGCGCAATCAGCGCTTCAATCGCATCGCGGTCCTTGTCGGCGTAGGCGCGGTAGCACGCACGCGCCACGTCGCCGGGATTCGTCAGCATCGTCGGGCCCTCCTTCAACGATCGGTGCAAGCGTCGCTCGCATCGCTTCGGATAGTGCGGCGGAACACGCGCGGCGGCAACCACCCCGACAAGCGTAGCCGCGGGCAGCCCGTGCCACGCCGGCGATGCCACGGTTGCCCGATTCGGCGGCCACGGGCATGATGTCCGCGAACTTGCCGGCTGGTTTGTCCGCTTGCGTATCCCGCCGAGTTCACCGCCTCCATGCGGCCCGTCACGCGAGCAATCCGCATGCCGGCCCTGCCGCTCACGCCACTTCGCCCATGTCACTACGCGCATTCAGAACGCTGGTCGCCATCGCCCGATACCGGACTTTCGCGCGCGCCGGCGAAGCCATCGGCCTCACGCAATCGGCGGTGAGCCTGCAGATCAAGACGCTCGAAAGCGAATACAACGTGCAGTTGTTCGATCGCTCGCGCCGGCAGCCGGTGCTGACCGAAGCCGGCAACATCCTGCTCGCGCAGGCCGAGCAGGTGCTCGCGATGGTCGACCGGATTCCCGATGCGCTCAGCGACGAGAAGAAGCTCGTCGGCCGCCTGCGGATCGGCGCGATCCAGACCGCGCTGTCCGGCCCGTTGCCCGACGCGCTGCTCGCGCTGCGTGCCGCCCATCCGTCGTTGCGTGTGCACGTATCGGCCGGCATGTCGGCCGAGCTGGCGAACCGCGTCGCGGCCGGCGAACTCGATGCGGCGATCACGACGCGCCCCGTGCGTCCGCATCCGGCCGAATTGACGTGGACCACGCTGTACGAGGACCGCTTCTGGCTGCTCGCGCCGCCCGACCATGCGGAACGCGACGCAGGCGCGCTGCTCGACGCGTTGCCGTTCATCCGCTTCGATGCGCAGGCGTGGGCCGGCCGCATGATCGCCGCCGAGCTGCGCCGCATCGGCGTGCGCGTGCGTGAAGAGATGGTGCTGGACAGCGCGGAGACGATCGCGCGCATGGTGGCGCGCGGGCTCGGCGCGGCGATCGTCGCGCTCCCCGATTCGACGCTCGCGCGCCTGCCACCCGTCACGCGCTTGCCGTTCGGCCAGCCGCAGATGGGCCGCGCGGTCGTGCTGCTCGAACACCAGTCGCGCCCGGCCGAACGATTCGCCCGCGCACTGGCCGCCGAAGTCTCCGCGTCATCGATGAGAATTTCTCATTGAACACCCGATAATTAACAATTATTACTGTTGCTTGCGCGTGTTAACTTGGCGGCATCGTCACTCTTTCGATTGCGTGTCGCCATGTTGCCCGCCGGATGGATTCCCGCCTCGTTTCGCCACCGTTCCCGCGCGACCCGCGTGAAGGCGCGCCGATGATCGGCCCGATCCTGCTCGCGCTGGCGCCGGTCGCGTTGCTGGTCGCGTTCGGCCACGGCCTGCGGCGTACGGGCTTCATCGCCGACGCGTTCTGGCCGCAGGCCGAACGGCTGTGCTACTACGTGCTGCTGCCCGCGCTGTTCGCGGACGGCCTCGCGAATGCGCGACTGCAATCGCTGCCCGTTTTACCGCTCGCGGCAGCGCTGGTCGGTTCGACCGCACTCGCCGCGGCGCTTCTCCTGCTGGTCCGCCCGTTCGTGCGGGTCGACGGCGCCGGCTTCACGTCGGTGTTCCAGGGCGCCGTGCGCTTCAACAACTATGTCGGCACCGCGCTGGCCGCCGGGCTGTTCGGCGCAAAAGGCATCGCGCTCGCGGCCGTGTGCGTCGCGGCGATCGTCCCGACCGTCAACCTGATGTGCGTGCTGGTCTTTGCGCGCTATGGCGACATGCGGCTCGGCGCGGGCGCGCTCGCCCGGCAGATCCTGTCGAACCCGCTCGTCGTCGCGTGCGTACTCGGGATCGCGATGCAGGCCGGCGGCGTCGCGTTCCCGGCGGCCGTCGAGCCGGCCGTGCGCGCGCTCGGCGCGGCATCGATGCCGCTCGGCCTGCTGTGCGTCGGCGCGGCGCTGAAATTCGATGCGGCGCGGGCGTGGCTGCAGCCTGTGTGCATCGCGTCGGCGTTCAAGTTCATGGCGATGCCGCTCCTCACGCTCGCGGCCGGTCGCGTCTTCGGGCTCGGCGACGCGGCGCTGACGGTCGCGCTGCTGTTCCAGGCGCTGCCGACGTCGTCGGCGTCGTACATCATGGCGCGCCAGCTCGGCGGCGATGCGCCGCTGATGGCCGGCATCACCGCGTTCCAGACGATCGCCGCGGCACTCGCGATGCCGGTCGTGCTGACCGCGCTCGCGTCGGCGCCCGTGTTTCGCTGACGGCGCCGCGCCCGGTCCCATCCCCCTGAATCAGCCTGCTGCCCGGCCTTCCCCCGGCCCGGCATTGCCCGCCGTGCGCGGTCGCGCACGCATGGCCGCACGCGCTTTCCTTTCGAGAACCCACGTCACATGAACGCTCCCGCTCCCCCCGCCAGCCTCGTCGCCACCCGGCCGCACGCGGCCGTCTACGTGAAGCTCACGCTCGTCGCGCTGTTCTGGGGCGGGACCTTCATCGCGGGCCGGATCCTCGCCGCGACGATGTCCGCGACCTCGGCGGCCACCGGCCGCTTCGCGATCGCCGCGCTGATGCTGGCCGTGCTGACGTGGAGAATCGAAGGCGGACTGCCGAAACTGAGCGGCCGCCAGATCGTGACGACGTTCGGCCTCGGTGCGACCGGCATCTTCCTGTACAACGTGTGCTTTTTCGCGGCGCTCGCGCGAATGCCGGCCGGGCGCACCGCGCTGTTCGTCGCGCTGAATCCGGTCGCCACCGCCGTGCTGCTGTCGATCGTCGTGCGCGGGGAACGCCTGTCGCTGTCGCGCTGGGCCGGCATCGCCGTCGCGCTGTTCGGTGCGCTCGTCGTGATCAGCCGCGGCGACCTGCTGCGCGTGCTGACCGATCTCGGCAACACGTTCGGCGCCGGCGAACGCTTCATGCTGTGCGCCGTGCTGAGCTGGGCCGCCTATACGGTGATCGGCCGGCGCGCGCTCGACGGACTCTCGCCGCTCGCAGCCACGACGTATGCGGCGTTGTGGGGCCTCGCACTGCTGATCGTCGCGCACCTGTTCGGCGCGCCTGCGAGCGGCGGCACGCCGCTGACGTGGCAGGCCATCGCGTCGATGCTCTACCTCGGCGCGATCGGCACGGTGGTCGCATTCGTCTGGTATTCACAAGGGATCCGAGAACTCGGGCCGGCCCGCGCGGCCGTGTTCACCAACCTGGTGCCCGTGTTCGGCGTGCTGCTGTCGGTCGCGCTGCTCGGCGAGCCGTTGTCGCCGTCGATGCTGGCCGGCGGCGCGCTCGTGATCGCGGGCGTCGCGCTGACCAATCGCGCGAAACGCTGACGCACGGGTGCGTGCGGCGCGCGTTCGGGGACGGATGTCGATTACCGGAGTGGAGCATGGCGGCGATCGCCCCCCGTTGCGTGACGCATACGCGCGGCCGATGCGCCCCCGATGTTCTCGCAGCCCCGCCAAAAACCGCCTATCGTGAATGGAGCGCTCCGTTCGCCGCCATTCGACCCTGCGTCGCTCGCACCGGCGGCGACGGCACCGCGTTCCGGCACCATTCATCGCGATCCCGACGCACGCTCGCCCGTGCGCGATCGCGGCCGCCCACCGGATTACAGGAGGCCCTCATGAAAGCCGCGCTGCTCGTCAGCTCCACCCTGCTCGCCATTGCATCCGCTTCGGCGTCGGCTCAAGGCTCGATCACGAAAGTCGAAAACGGTTCGCTCGTCGCCGCGAACGGGATGACCGTCTATACGTTCGACAAGGACAAGCCCAACGCCGGCACCAGCGCGTGCACGGGCCAGTGCGAATCCTTCTGGCAACCCTACAAGGCCAGTGCGACCGACGTTCCGGTCGGGCCCTACACGATCGTCAAGCGCGACGACGGAAGCCCGCAATGGGCGTACAAGGGCAAGCCGCTGTACTTCTTCTCGAAGGACATGAAACAGGGCGATCGCAACGGCGACAACTTCAAGGACATGTGGCACGTGGCCACGCCGTAAGCGTCAATCCGCCGTCTGCCGCGCACGCCGCGCGGACGTAAAAAAGCCCGCCCGGATCGACGATCCGGGCGGGCCTGCTCGCGATCGCGCCGGCCGTGTGGCATCGTCCGCCGCCAGGCGGGCGATGCAGGCAGCCGGGCCGCGCGTCAGCGGCTCGACGGGAAGCTGAACACCGTCCCTTCACGCACGCCGGCCGACGGCCAGCGCTGCGTGATCGTCTTGCGCTTCGTGTAGAAGCGCACGGCGTCCGGGCCGTACGCGTGCAGGTCGCCGAACAGCGAACGCTTCCAGCCGCCGAACGAGTGATACGCAACCGGCACCGGCAGCGGCACGTTGATGCCGACCATGCCGATCTGGATGTTGTCGCCGAAATAGCGTGCGGCCTCGCCGTCGCGCGTGAACAGGCACGTACCGTTGCCGTACTCGTGCGCGTCGATCAGCGCCATCGCCTCGTCGAGCGACTTCAGGCGGATCACGCCGAGCACGGGCCCGAAAATCTCGTGCTGGTAGATCGGCATGCCGGGCTTCACGTTGTCGAACAGGCACGGGCCGAGGTAGTAGCCGCCGTCGTGGCCGTCGACCTTCACGCTGCGGCCGTCGACGACGAGCGTCGCACCGGCTTCCACACCGGCTTCGACGAAACCCGTCACCTTCTCGAAATGCTGCTGCGTGACGAGCGGGCCCATGTCGACGCCCGCGCCGATGCCGGGGCCGACCTTCATCTTCTCGATCTCGGCCTTCAGTCCCGCGACGACCTTGTCGCCCGTCTCGTCACCGATCGCGACGACCAGCGGAATCGCCATGCAGCGCTCGCCGCACGAACCGTACGCGGCGCCCATCAGCGCGTTCACCGCATTGCCGATATCGGCGTCCGGCATCACGACCGCGAAGTTCTTTGCGCCGCCGAGTGCCTGCACGCGCTTGCCGTGCGCGCAGCCGGTCGAATAGATGTATTCGGCGATCGGCGTCGAGCCGACGAAGCTCACGGCCTTCACGCGCGGATCGGTCAGCAGCGTGTCGACCGCTTCCTTGTCGCCGTTCACGACGTTCAGCACGCCCGGCGGCAGGCCGGCTTCGAGCGCGAGCTCGGCCATGCGCAGCGTCGACGACGGCGTGCGCTCGGACGGCTTCAGCACGAACGTGTTGCCGCAGGCGACGGCCATCGGCCACATCCACAGCGGCACCATCACCGGGAAGTTGAACGGCGTGATGCCGGCCGCGACGCCGAGCGCCTGGAACTCGCTCCACGAGTCGATCGCGGGGCCGACGTTCTTGCTGTGCTCACCCTTCAGCAGCTCGGGCACGTAGGTCGCGTATTCGACGTTCTCGATCCCGCGCTGCAGTTCGCCCATCGCATCGGCGAGCACCTTGCCGTGCTCGGCCGTGATCAGTGCGCACAGCTCGTCGGCGTGCTCTTCGAGCAGCGTCTTGAAGCGGCTCATCACGCGCGCGCGCTTCAGCGGCGGCGTGTTGCGCCACGCCGGGAACGCGGCCTGCGCGGACGCGATCGCGGCTTCGACGGTCAGCTTGTCGGCAAGCGCGACGCTCTTGTTCGATTCGCCGGTGGCCGGGTCGAACACCGGCTGGACGCGGCTGCCGCCGTCGACGCGCTTGCCGTCGATCAGGTGGCCGATGGTGGAGGTCACATTGCTGTCGTGTTTCATCGTTGAGGCTCTTTCGTGAATTCGGTTATCGCGGGGGACGAGCGGCGGCTCAGTCCACTTCGTTCAGTGCGTCGGACAGCGCGTTGACCAGGTTGTCGATCTCGCGCTTCTCCGAGATGAAAGGGGGCGCCAGCTGGATCGTGTCGCCGCCGTAGCGCACGTAGAAACCCTTCGCCCAGCAGCGCATCGCGATCTCGTACGGGCGCCGTGCGGGCTCGCCCGGCAGCGCCGCGATCGTCAGGCCGGCAGCCAGCCCGTAGTTGCGGATGTCGGTAATGTGGCGCTGGCCCTTCAGCCCGTGCACGGCCGCCTCGAAATGCGGCGCGAGATCGCGCACACGCGCCACCGCGTCTTCCTTCACCAGCAGGTCGAGCGCCGCGACGCCGGCCGCGCACGCGACCGGGTGCGCCGAATACGTATAGCCGTGCGGGAACTCGAGCATGTACTCGGGGCCGCCCGCGGCCATGAACGTGTCGTAGATCTCCTTCGTCGCGACCACGCCGCCGAGCGGCTGCACGCCGTTCGTCACCTGCTTCGCGAAGTTCAGGATGTCCGGCACCACGCCGAAAGCATCGGCGCCCGTCATCGCGCCGGCGCGGCCGAAGCCCGTGATGACCTCGTCGAAAATCAGCAGGATGTCGTGCGCGGTACAGATGTCGCGCAGGCGCTTCAGATAGCCCTTCGGCGGCACGACCACGCCCGCCGAGCCGGAGAACGGCTCGACGATCACGGCCGCGATGTTCGACGCGTCGTGCAGCGCGATCAGCTCGAGCAGGCGGTCGGCCAGCTCGGCGCCGTGCTCGGGCATCCCGCGCGAGAACTTGTTTTCGGCGAGTTGGGTGTGCGGCAGGAAATCGGCGTCGAGACCCTGGCCGAACAGCTTGCGGTTCGGCCCGATCCCGCCGACCGAGATGCCGCCGAAGTTCACGCCGTGGTAACCCTTCTCGCGGCCGATCAGGCGCGTCTTCGTGCCCTTGCCCTTCGCACGCCAGTACGCGCGGGCCAGCTTCAGCGAGGTATCGGCCGCTTCCGAACCCGAGCCCGTGAAGAACACGTAGTCGAGGCCGGCCGGCGTCAGGTCCTTGATCTTGTTCGCGAGTTCGAACGATTTCGGGTGGCCGAACTGGAATGCCGGCGCGTAGTCGAGCTGCGCGACCTGGCGGCTCACGGCTTCGACGATTTCCGTGCGGCCATGACCGAGGCCCGTGCACCAGAGGCCCGACAGGCCGTCGAAAATCTTGCGGCCTTCGCCATCCGTGTAATACGCACCCTTGCCCGACACGATCATGCGCGGATCGGCCTTGAACTGGCGGTTGGCCGTGAACGGCATCCAGTGCGCGTCGAGCCACGCGGCGTCGGTGCGAAGGTTCGTGTCGTCCTGCTGGGCGGTGGTGATGTCGGTCATGTCGGTCGGCGCGGCGCGCCCCTCCTCCTTGTGTTGATGTTGCACATTGTCGGGACGCCAATTAGTCTTTTGAATATCGCAATATCAATGTTCACTTGCTCAACTATGCAAGCAAAGAAACCGAAGAGCCGTGCGTTGCTCGGGCAGCTCAGCGACATGGATCTCCGCCTGCTGCGGGTCTTCAAGGGTGTCGTGCAGTGCGGCGGGATGGCGGCGGCCGAACTGGAGCTGAATATCGGCATCTCGACGATCAGCCGGCACGTGAAGGATCTCGAAACGCGCCTCGGCCTCGTGCTGTGCCGGCGCGGCCGCGCGGGCTTCACGCTGACGCCGGAAGGCCAGACGGTCTATGAGGAAACGCTGCGCCTGCTCGCGTCGATGGAAGCGTTTCGCAGCAGGATCGACGGCATTCACGACAAAATGGGCGGGGAACTGCACATCGCGGTGTTCGACAAGACAGCCACCAACGCGAATGCGCGGCTCGGCGACGCGATCCGCCAGTTCGCCGACGAAGCGCCCGACGTCGCGCTGAACCTGCACGTCGCGTCGATCAACGAGGTCGAGCGCGGAATCATCGACGGCAGCTATCAGGTCGGGATCATTCCGGCGCACCGCAACTCGGGCAGTCTCGAGTATTCGGAGCTGTTCGACGAACGGATGCTGCTCTACTGCGGCCGCCAGCATCCGCTCTTCGATGCGCCGCACGGCAAGCTCACGTGGACGACGATCCGCAACCACGCGTTCGCGGGGCTCGGCTTCCACTCGCCGAACATGGAGTTGAGCCACCGCGCGAAGCTCACGCGCAGCGCGACCGCGTCGGACCAGGAATCGATCGCGACGCTGATCCTGTCGGGCCGCTATCTCGGCTTCCTGCCCGATCACTACGCGGAAAGTTTCGAAAACAAGGGGCTGATGCAGCCGATCGCACCGCACCGGTTCAATTACCGGTGCCGGTTCGTGAGCCTGCTGCGGCGCTCGCCGCGGCCGTCGCGGGCCGCGCTGCTGTTCCAGTCGTGTCTGGAAGCCGCGCATGCGACGGCGGTGCGGCCGGCTGGGTAGGCGCCGCACGCGAAGCATCCGGCTCCCGGCGGTGTGCGGTGTGCGAGCGGTTGCGGGACGAGCAAGCGCGGCGGGGCTATATCGACGCCCCGCCCGCTCACCCGATCACACGCCGTCGAACCGTTCGCGCGCGCCGTCGGCTTGCGCTAGCGCGCGGCTGCGCTTCACGAAATGCGTGGCGACCAGCGCCGCGGCAAAACCGGACGCCGCGCCGACGCCGAGCGCCCAGCGCGGGCCGAGATGGTTCGCGACCCAGCCGGCCACCGGCGCGCCGATCGGCGTGCCGCCGAGCGCGACCGCGAGGCGCAGCGCCATCACGCGGCCGCGCATCGCCGGCTCGGTGGAAAGCTGCATCAGGCTGTTGGTCGAATTCATGAAGGTGATCGCGGCGATCCCGGTCAGCACGAGCGCGGCGGCGAACAGCCAGTAGCCCGGCGCCAGCGCGGCGAACGTGCAGCCGAGCCCGAACAGCGCCGCGCCGAACCACAGATGCCGGAAGCGCGGCTGCTCGCGGCGTGCCGCGAGCAGCGCGCCCGACACCGTGCCGACGGCCATCATCGACGACAGCACACCGAACCCGCGTGCATCGACGTGAAACACGCTGGCCGCCATCGTCGAGATGAACAACTGGAAATTGAGCCCGAACGTGCCGATCAGGAACAGCATCACGAGGATCGCCTTCAGGTCGTCGCGCCGCCACACGTAGCGGAAGCCGTCGAGCAGGCCGCCTCGCGAACGCCCCGCCCGCAGGTTCGCACGCAGTTCGTCCTCCCGCAGCAGCAACAGCGACACCAGCACCGCGAAGAAACTGAGCCCGTTGGCGACGAACGCCCAGCCCGTGCCGACCGACGCGATCATGAAACCCGCCGCCGCCGGGCCGATCATCCGCGCGGCGTTGAACGACGTCGAATTGAGCGCGACGGCATTCGCGAGCTCGCGATCGCCGACCAGCTCCGCGACGAAGGTCTGCCGTACGGGCGCGTCGAACGCCGACGCGCAGCCGAACAGGAACGCGAACACGTAGACATGCTCGAGCCGCGCGACACCCGCGACCGTCAGCGCGCCGAGCGCCAGCGCCAGCACGCCCATCAGCGCCTGCGTCGTCATCAGCAGCTTGCGCTGATCGAAGCGGTCGGCTGCGTAGCCGGTCCACGGCAACAGCAGCAGCTGCGGCCCGAACTGCAGCGCCATCACCGTGCCGACGGCCGATGCGTCGTGATGCGTGAGCTGCGTGAGCACGAGCCAGTCCTGCGCGGTGCGCTGGACCCAGGTGCCGATGTTCGACACCAGCGAACCGATCGCCCACACACGATAGTTGAAACTGCGAAGCGAACGAAACACGCCTGCCGCCGGTACGCTCATGGCCGCTCCCGGTCGGGCTCGTTGCCGCCGTGCAGTTCGCCGAATCGCCGCGCGAGGAACAGGCCGAGCGCGAGGATGCCGAGCCCGAGCGCCGCCGCATCGGCCGTGACCCGGAGGTCGAAATCGCCGACCCGGCACACCAGCACGTACGCCATCACGAGGTTCGCAACACCCCAGACGACATTCACGGTGGACGATGACAACCCGCGCCCGGGTGGATTCGCGAACGGCGTCTGGAACGGCTCGCCGCGCAACCCGCTGACGAGATGCGGTACGACGTTCGCGAGAAACGCGCCGCCGAAGAAGTACGACACGAGATGTGCGAGGTTCATGGTCAGGCGGTCCTTTCGGCGTGCGGGTCGATGCGGTTCACGGGCGGGCGGGATCCTGGAATTCGGCAAGCCGCTGCAGCAGCTTCACGGCCGCCGCGAGCTCGGCCTGTTCCGCCTCCGACAGTTGCGCGTGCAGCGCACGGAACAGCCAGTCGTCCTTGGCCGCACGGTTGGCCTGCAGCACCTTGCGGAAACCGGGCGTGAGCGCGATCAGCGTCTGGCGGCCGTCGGTCGGATCGGGCGCGCCGCCGACAGCGCCGAGCGCCTCGAGCGTCGCGACCGTCACGCGCATCGACTGCGGACGCACGCTTTCGGCACGGGCCAGCGCCGACACCGTCGCCGGGCCGTCGCGGTCGAGCCGCAGCAGTACCGATTTCTGCGACGAAGTGAGGTCGTTCGGATGGGTCTGCTCCCGCATGCGCCGCATCAGCTTGCTGACCGAAATGCGGAGTTCGCCGGCGAGACCGGCAAGCGGGAGTGCATCGGAGGGGGACGATGGCGTGTTCATGGCGCCACGATAGCATGTCGACAGTTTAACTGTACAGTTTACCTGCGCATTTCAGACTGTAAGTATCGTGCCTTCGGCGGCGCCCGTGTCGACGAGAGCGACCGCGTTCGGCCGTGCGATCCGGCTCTGCGATAATGCGGGCTCCCCATTTCCGCTCCGCCTCCCGCCATGACGCAGCCGTCCGCCTCGCTCTCCACCGACCTGCCGCCAATCTCGTGCCTGCCGGGCGACGCGCTGCCGTGGCTGCCGATGAGCGCCGACCTGCCGGGGCTCGCGATCAAGTACCTGCACATCAATGCGGCCGAGGACACGCTCACCGCGCTGCTGAAGATGCCGGCCGGCGGCACGCTGCCGCGCCACCGTCACGATGGCGAGGTGTTCGTTCATACGCTGCAGGGTGCGTGGCGCTACCTGGAATACGACTGGGTCGCGCACGCCGGCTCGACGGTGCTCGAACCGGCCGGTTCGGTGCACACGCCGGAAACGCTCGGCGCGCCCGGTGAGGACGTGATCACGCTGAACGTGATGCGCGGCGATCTGGTGCTGCTCGACGACGATGGTAACGAGACCGCGCGCGAGAACTGCCGCGTCGCGCTGCTGCGCCAGCGCAAACATGCGCGCACCGCGCCGGACGACGCCGCGCCGTTCGTCACGCGATAGGACAGGAAGCCGCGCGGCGCGGTCCGCATGGTGCAGGCTCCCGTCGATGCCCGGTTGGCCGCCGGCGGACTTTACCGGCCTCCCGGACCGAACCGCGCGTTACCGAAAACGCCGGAAAAATCGCCGAATATCGTTGGCCAGCAGATCCGGCTCCTCCAGCGCGGCAAAATGGCCGCCGCGCGGCATGTCGGTCCACTGCGCGACGTCGAACACCCGTTCGAGCCAACTGCGCGGCGGGCGGCTGATTTCCTTCGGAAAACGCGCAAACGCAACAGGCACCGTCACGCGCTGCCCGGCCGCGAAGCGCATGGGCTGCAGCCGGTTTTCCCAATACATCTGCATGGACGAACCGATGCAGCCGGTGAACCAGTAGAGCGAGATTCCGGTCAGCAGCGTGTCGTGCGAAAACCGCCGCGCGACGTCACCGTCGCAATCGCTCCACGCGCGAAATTTCTCCGCGATCCACGCGGCCAGCCCGGCCGGCGAATCGTTCAGCGCGACGGCCAGCGTCTGCGGCTTCGTCATGTGAACATGCGCGTATCCGCCTTCCAGCGCGGCCCATTCGCCGCGTTGCGTCACGAAGGCCCGTTCGTCCTCGGTCAGCGGCGCAGCCGCGTCGGTCGGAGGTTCGTAGCTGCCGGGCAGATAGTTGAGGTGAATCGCATCCACCACGGCGGCATGTCGCGCGCCGAGCGCAATCGACACGCCTGCGCCGAGGTCCCCGCCTTGCGCACCGAAGCGGCGATAGCCGAGGCCGGACATCAGCGCCGCCCAGCGGTCGGCGACCTGAAATGCCGCCATGCCGGGCGCCTCGGGCGCCGGCGAGAACAGGAAGCCCGGCAGTGACGGCACGACGACGTCGAACGCGTCGTCCGGATCGCCGCCGAACGCCGCCGGGTCGCAGAGGCGATCGATCAGCGCCTCGAATTCGAATACGGAACCCGGCCAGCCGTGCGTGATGACGAGCGGATACGGCCTCGGTCCGACGCCGCGCCGATGGATGAAATGCACGCGCTGCCCACCGACGTCGGCGACGAATTGCGGCAGCCGGTTCAGCGCGCGCTCCGTCGCACGCCAGTCGAAGCGTTCGGCCCAGTATGCGGTCAGCTCGCGCAGCCATGCGCCGTCGACACCCTGCTGCCACGCCGCGGCCGGTGTCAGCATCGGTGCGCGCGTGTCTCGCAGGCGTCGGCGCAGGTCATCGAGCGCGTGATCGGGAATCGCTATGTCGAACGGGGCGGCGTACATCGTGTCTCCTCACGAAGCATATCGACGAGATTCTGCGCGATTTTTTCAAACCGCACCGAACACCTCGCGCCCACGCTCAGGCCGGCTCCCGCTCGTCCGCCCGCGCGTCGCGCCGCATCGCCTGCGGCGGCACGCCGAACCCGCGTACGAACGCCTCGCGCATGTGCCGACGGTCGCGAAAACCGTTCTCCTTCGCGATCACGTCGAGCGGATGGCGGCTCTGCTCGATCATCAGCCGCGCGGATTCGAGCCGCAGCCGCTCGATCGCCTTCGCCGGCGACTGCCCCGTTTCGAGCGTGAACACGCGGCTGAACTGGCGCGGGCTCAAGTGCACGGCTTCGGCCAGATCCTCGACGGTCAACGCACGGCCGAGATTCTGCCGCGCATAGTTCAGTGCGTTCTGGATCCGGTCGGATTTCGGCGCGAGATCGAGCATTTCCGAATGCTGCGACTGGCCGCCGGCCCGGCGCTGATGCATCACGAGCTTGTGCGCGACCGAGCGCGCGGCATCGGCGCCCAGATCCTTTTCCACCATCGCGAGCGCAAGGTCCAGCCCGGCCGTCATCCCGGCCGAGGTCCAGATCGGACCGTCGACGATGTAGATCCGGTCTTCCTCGACGCGAATCTCCGGGTACTGCCGCTGCATGTCGCGGCCGAACGCCCAGTGCGTGGTTGCGCGGCGCTGCGCGAGCAGCCCGGCCTCGGCCAGCACGAACGCACCCGTGCAGATGCCGGCGATCCGCCGCGCACGCGCGTTCGTACGCCGCAGGTAGGTGACGACGCCGGCCGGCGCCGGCGCGGCGAGCGGATCGTTGACGCCCGCGACGATCCACGTATCGACGTCGATCCGCCCGCGCAGCGCACGCGTCGCGACCGACAGCCCAAGCGACGAGCGCACGTCGCCGCCGTCGACCGAATAGTTGTCCATCACGTAGAACGGCTCGCGCATGCCCATGTTCGCGTACTCGAACACCGACTGCGCGGCGAGCGCCATGATCTGGAAGCCGTCGCTGATCAGAAAGCCAATTCGGTGCATGGGGTTCTCCGGTCCCGGGCGCGGTGGTCGGCCCGATGTCCTGAATCATACCCATCTACGTCATTTGTGTCGCGACACTTCGGCGCCAGAATGGCTTCACGCCATCCGGCCAACCCCACCGAAACGGAGCACATCATGACGCAAGCACATCGCGGTACCGCCCTCATTACCGGCGCATCGTCGGGCATCGGCGCCGTCTACGCGGACCGCCTCGCGCGCCGCGGCTACGACCTGATCCTGGTCGCGCGCAATCGCGACCGCCTGAGCGCCCTTGCCGAGCGCATCACGAACGACACGCAGCGCAGCGTCGAGATCGTCGACGCGGACCTCAACGACCGCTCGGCGCTCGCCGCCGTCGAGGCGAAGCTGAAACAGGACGCGAGCATCACGCTGCTCGTGAACAACGCGGGTATCGGCACGCATGCGCCGCTGCTCGACAGCGACGTCGACGCAATGACGCGCATGATCGACCTGAACGTGACCGCGCTCACGCGCCTGACCTACGCAGCCGTGCCCGGCTTCGTCGCACGCGGCGGCGGCGCGGTGATCAACATTTCGTCGATCGTCGCGATCTCGCCGGAAACGCTGAACGGCGTGTACGGCGGCAGCAAGGCGTTCGTGCTCGCGTTCAGCCAGTCGCTGCATCACGAACTCGCCGGCAAGGGCGTACAGGTGCAGGCCGTACTGCCGGGCGCAACCGCCACCGATTTCTGGCAAACGGGCGGCCTGCCGCTCGAACACCTGCCGAAGGAAATCGTGATGGCCGCGCCCGACATGGTCGATGCGGCACTCGTCGGCTTCGAGCGCGGCGAACTCGTGACGATCCCGTCGCTGCATGCGGGCGACGAATGAGACGCTTACGAGACCGCACGTCGCACGATGGCGCCGCACCTGTCGGCCGATACGCCCGCGCCGCGCTACGCCAGTTGATCGATCGCGCCGGCCCCGTGTCGATCGGGGCCGGTCATCGCATCGAACCCCGGGCGCGTCGTGGGAAACGGGGCCGCACGGCGAATCGACCGACGGTCATTCCCCGTTCGACGGCACGTTTCCGGGCGCGCGCCGAACGCTCGATTCGTCTGCGGGAACGCGCGCCGGATTCGTTCGCCACCGGCACAAATGACCGGCGCCAGCGACCGATTTCGACTCGCTTGCCACGCATTCCGCGCGACAGTAAGCTCTGCGATTGCAGTCCCCCAAGCAGCCTCGTTCGATCGGCATTCGTCCGATCACGAGGGCAATCGTCCGTTGCGGAATTCGACCATGCGGTTCCGTATGTTCATCACCGAGACCGGCGACGCGCCGGCCTCTGCGCACGATTCCGCCGACGGCCAGCCGGCGCTTCCGTCGCTGCCCGAACTCGTCGCCGTTTGCCGCATAGCGCGTGCGCAGGCACGCACGGCCGGCGCATTCGTCGCGCGCGCCGAGGCCGGCACGCAACGCGTGCTCGCCGCCGACGGCACCTTGCCCGATCCGCTTCCTGCCGTCTGCCTTGCGCCGCACGTCGAACGCGATCCGTCTGCCGGCAGACGATACGTCGTACACGCCCCGCAATGCAACGACGCCCGGCTTCCCGCACCGCAAATCGTCGCGGCCTGTGAGCTGGCCGCGCCCGACGGCACGACACTCGGCACGCTGTGCATCGTCAACGACACCCGCCTGATGCTCGACGCCACGCAATGCGCGCTGCTGCTCGACCTCGCGGTCGTGGCCGAGCGCGCGCTGGCCCGCGCCATCGCGGAAGCTGCGTTGCGCAACCGGCTCGCGCGCGTCGAGGAGCACAGCACGCTGACATCGCTTGCACTGACCGAAAGCGGCACCGGCGTGTGGGACCGCAACGTGGAGAACGGCGAGATCCGTTACTCGCCGGCGTGGAAGGCGATGCTCGGTTATGCGCCGCACGAACTGAGCAGCCGGATCGAGGACGCTTACGAACGCCTGCATCCGGACGACGTCGACGGCGTGAAAGCCGCGATGCTCGCGCATTTCGAAAGCCGCACCGACAGCTACGAAGTCGAACACCGCATCCGCTGCAAGGACGGCACGTACCGGTGGATCCGCAGCCGCGGCAAGGTGATCACGCGCGACTGCCACGGCCGTGCGCTGCGGATGGTCGGCACGACCACCGACATCACCGCACTGCGCGAACTCGCCGCGCGGTTGCGCGACTCGGCCGCGCTCGTCACGGATCTCACCGACCAGGTGCCGGGGCTCGTCTTTCAACTTCGTCAGACGGCCGGCGGGCGCCGCTTCTTCTCGTATGCGAGCGCCGGCGTCCGCGACATCTACGAACTGACGCCCGAGCAGCTCGCCCACCACGCGGAGACGGTCGAGATGCGGATCCATCCGGCCGACCTGGTCGCCTACCGGCACTCGCTGCAGGAATCGTCGGTGCACCTGACGCCGTGGCGTCTCGAGTATCGCGTGCTGCTGCCCGACCAGGGCCTGCGCTGGCGCGAAGGCGATGCACGCCCGCAGCGCACGTCCGACGGCGGCACCGTATGGCACGGCTTCATCACCGATGCGACCGACCGCAAGCACATCGAGGCCGAACTGCACCGGATGGCGACGACCGATCACCTGACGCAACTGTCGAACCGTCATGCGTTCATGCGGCAAAGCGAAGCGGCGCTGCGCGGTGTGCGCGCGACCGGCCGGGCCGCCGCCGTGCTGATGCTCGACCTCGATCACTTCAAGGCGCTGAACGACCGCTGGGGCCACCCGCTCGGCGATCGCGCGCTCCGTCATTTCGCGCGGCTGCTGCTCGCGGAAACCGGGCCGGACAGCATCGTCGGCCGGGTCGGCGGCGAGGAGTTCGCGATCGTGCTGCCGGGATCGGATCTCGATACGGCGCTGGCCTTTGCGCGGCGCGTGCAGCAGCGCGCGCTGCAGACGCAGCTCACGCACGAGGACGAGCAGGTCGTGGTGACCGTCAGCATCGGCATCGACGCGATGCGCGAATCGGACTTCGGCGCCTACCAGTCGCTGTCGCGCGCCGACAAGGCGCTCTATCTCGCGAAGGAACGCGGCCGTAACCGGATCGAGGTGTATCGGGCCTAGCCGCGGCGCCCGCTTCCGCCGCGAACGGGACGACGGCATCGCACCGCCGCCCGCTCGCGCGGCATCGCCGTCAATGCGCGGCTTCCGCCCGCGCGCCGGCCTCGCCGCGCCGCACACCCAGCAGCATCGCGACCGCACACGCGGCCAGCAGCGCCGCAATCATCAGCATCGCAGGGTCCATGCTGCCGGTGCGCGTGCGGATCAACCCGACGAGCCAGGGCGTGATCATCCCGCTCGACACGCCGATGCTGCTGATCAGCGCGATCCCGCCGGCCGCGCCGGCGCCCGAGAAATACGCGGACGGCACGGCCCAGAACACCGGATGCGCGGCGAAGATCAGCATCGCCGCGATCGACAGCAGCGCCATCATCGCGACGATGCTCGGCAGGTGCAGCGTCAGCAGCGCGAGCGCCACCGCACCGCCGAACGCGCACGCGGCGAAGTGCCGGCGCCGTTCGCGCTTGCGGTCGGAGCGTCGCGCGATCACGATCAGGCCGGCCGCGCCGATCGCATTCGGCACGACCGACAGCAGGCTGATCTGCACGACGTCGCGGATGCCGAATTCGCGGATCATGAGCGGCATCCAGAACAGCAGCATCAGCAGCGCGGTGGTCAGCGAGAAATAGATGAACGCGAACAGGTACGTGCGCGGTTCGGCCAGCACCTGCCGCAGCGAATGCGGCGCCTGCATGCCCGCGCCGGCGCGGTCGGCGGCCAGGTCGGCCGCGAGCCGCTGTCGGTCGGCGTCGGACAGCCAGCGCGCGTGCTCGGGGCGATCGCACAGCCAGAACCACGCGATCAGGCCGAGCAGGATCGCGGGCGCGCCTTCGATCGCGAACATCCATTGCCAGCCGTGCAGCCCCATCACGCCGGACATCCCGCGCATGAGCCAGCCCGACAGCAGCCCGCCGACCATCCCGGCCACAGCGACGCCCGCGTAGAAGATCGACAGCACCGACGCGCGCCGCCGCGCCGGATACCAGTAAGTCAGGTAGAACACCACGCCCGGGAAGAACCCAGCCTCGAACAGCCCGAGCAGGAAGCGCAGCACGTAGAAGTGTTTCGCGCTGTCGACGGTGATCATCGCGACCGACACCGCGCCCCACAGGAACATGATCCGCGCGAACGTGCGGCGCGCGCCGAAGCGGCGCAGCAGCGCGTTGCTCGGCACCTCGAACAGCACGTAGCCGACGAAGAACAGCACCGCGCCGAGGCTGTACATCGCATCGGTCAGGCCGAGATCCTGCCGCATCTGCAACTGCGCGAAGCCGATGTTGCTGCGATCGAGGATCGACACGATGTAGCAGATGAACAGGAACGGGATGATCCGCATGCCGATGCGACGATACAGCGCGTCGTCGCCGGCCGCGTCCGTTGAACCGGCGCCGGACGCGACGGCCGGTGCGGCGTGCGCGTGAAGAGGGGCTGACATCGAACGTCTCCTCGATGGATTCGGGTGCGGACGGAGATGAGGCGCCGGTCGCCGCTGCCCGCGGGCATCGACCGGCCCTGGTTCACTCAGCCGCGTTGCGCGCTTTCGCTCTTCACGCCGAGCATCAGCGCGGCGCCGCTCGCCACCAGCAGCGCGGCCAGCAGGTACACGGCGAGATCCATGCTGCCCGTGCGCGTGCGGATCATCCCGATCACCCACGGGCTGACGATGCCGCTCGTGATCCCGATGCTGCTGATCAGGGCGATCCCGGCGGCTGCCGCGTTGCCCGACAGGTAGCGGGTCGGCACGGCCCAGAAGATCGGCAGCGCGGCAAAGATCAGCGTCGCCGCGATCGACAGGCACGCGAGCATCGCCGCGAAACTATGCAGATGCAGTGTCAGCGCCGCGAGCGCGAGCCCGCCGCCGATCGTGCAGCACGCGAAGTGCTTGCGGCGCTCGCCGGTGCGGTCCGAGCGGCGCGCGATCAGGACCAGCCCGATCGCGCCGACCGCGTTCGGCACGACCGTGTAGAGACTCACCGCAACGACGTCGGTCACGCCGAAGTCGCGGATCATCAGCGGCATCCAGAAGTTGAGCGTCAGCGACGCGCAGGTCAGCGAGAAATAGATGAACGCGAACAGGTACACGCGCGGATTCGCAAGCGCGGCCATCACGCTGCGTCCGTCGTGCGCGCTGCCGTGCCCGCGCCCTTCGCCACACAGCGCGGCAACGCGCGCCTTTTCGTCGGACGTGAGCCACGCGGCGTCCTGCGGCCGGTCGACGAGGAACGTGAACGCGGCGAACGCGAGCAGGATCGCCGGCGCGCCTTCGATCGCGAACATCCATTGCCAGCCGTGCAGCCCGAGCACGCCGCTCATGTCGCGCATGATCCAGCCCGACATCAGGCCGCCGAGCACGCCGGCCACCGCGACGCCCGCGAAGAACACCGAGATCGCCGCCGCGCGCCGGTTCGCCGGGAACCAGTAGGTCAGGTACAGCACGATGCCGGGAAAGAAGCCCGCTTCGAACACGCCGAGCAGGAACCGCAGCACGTAGAAATGCGACGGCTGCGACACGAACATCATCCCGGTCGACGCAATGCCCCACAGCAGCATGATCCGCGTAAACGTGCGGCGCGCGCCGAACCGCGCGAGCAGCATGTTGCTCGGCACCTCGCAGAACACGTAGCCGACGTAGAACACCGCGGCGCCGAGGCCGTACATCGCATCGCTGAAACCGAGATCGTGCTTCATCTGCAATTGCGCGAAGCCGATGTTGATGCGGTCGAGAAACGACACGACGTAGCAGAGGAACAGGAACGGGACGATCCGCCACGCGATCTTGCGGAACAGCTGCGCGTCGCTGGATTCGGTGTCGGATACGGAAGTCGGCGCCGAGGCACTCGCGTGCGCGAGCGTCGCTTCGGCGGGAAGCGATTGGGGCATGTCTCTCTCCAAACGGGCCGCGCGATTCGAGCGCGCAGCAGTCTCCGAGGGCGTGCATGCGCCCTGCTTTCTTGTGAGACCGGATACGGCTGCCGGCGCCGCGGCGCAGTGCCGCCGCGGATGCCGCAGCCCTCAGGGAAACGGCGAAGCGTTTATCTCAACGCCCCGCCGCCGCGTGCCGCTCAGTCCTGCAGCGCGGCCCACATGTCCTTGTCGCGCTGCGCGGTCCAGATGCGCGGATGCGTGATGCCGCTCGCCTCGTCGAATGCGCGCGACACGTCGAACGGCAAACAGTGTTCGTAGATGAACACATGGCCGAACTTCGGGTCCATCGCTTCGCGCGTAAGCGCCATCGACGCCTTCAGGTCGAGATTGCGCTCGACCGCCTTGCGGCCTTGCGCGAGCAGCGTCGTCACGAAATCCTTCGTGTAGTCGAGGCCCTTGTCGACCTCGGCCGGATTCAGCAGCGCGGGGCCGCGGCCCGGCACGAGCTTCTCGGCGCCGAGCGCGCGCAGCGCCTCGAGCGTGGCCGGCCATTGTTCGAGCTGCGCGTCGCCGCAATAGCACGCGGCGTCGTATTCGACCAGGTCGCCCGAGAACAGCACCTTCTGCGACGGGATCCACACGATCGTGTCGCCCTTCGTGTGGCCCGAGCCGACGTGCATGATCTTCACTTCGAGCTTGCCGAGGAACAGCGTGATCTCGCGCTCGAACACGAGCGTCGGCCAGGTCAGACCCGGCACCGTCTCGACGCCGGCGAACAGGCGCGGGAAGCGCTCGATCTCCGACTTCATGTCGGCCTCGCCGCGCTCGACGATCATCTCGTACGTGCCGCGGCTCGCGATCACGTGCTGCGCGCCTTCGTCGAAATACGCCGAAGCGCCGAGCACCCGCACCGCGTGGTAGTGCGACAGCACCACGTGCTTGATCGGCTTGTCGGTCACGCTGCGGATCTTCGCGATCAGGTCCTGCGCCATCGCGGGCGTCGCGGTCGTGTCGACGATCAGCACGCTGTCGTCGCCGATGATCACGCCCGAGTTCGGGTCGCCTTCGGCGGTGTACGCGTACGCGTTCTCGGACAGCTTCGTCCAGGTGACTTTCTTCTCTTCCAGATCGGCTTGGGAGGCGAATGCTTTGGCCATGTTGCGTTCCGTGGCTGCGAGCCATGTGTTGAGGGGAGTGAGCGGATCATCTTCCTGTGCCGAATATTTGTCAATGACAAAGTCGCTTGCTATTGTTTAATACGGGTAAACCTGCGGGCTGGCGCGATAAATGGCGTCGGATACCATGCGGGGTTTCGTCAACGGAAGAACCATCGCGTGCAGAACCACGAAGTCAGCGCAGACGACGCGCCGCCCAAGGCGCAGCGCGGGATCCAGAGTGTCGAGGTCGGCGGCCGGCTGCTCGACGCGCTCGCGCGCCGGCGCAAGCCGCTCGGGCTGTCGGAGCTGGCGGCGGCGGCCGACCTGTCGACCGCGCAGGCACATACCTATCTGGTCAGCCTGACGCGGCTCGCGCTCGTGAAGCGCGATGCGATCACCGGCAACTACGAGCCGGGCCCGCTGTCGTTGCGGCTCGGGCTGATGTCGATCGAGCGCCAGGCGGCCTACCGCGCGGCGCTGCCGCACGCGGTGCAGCTCGCCGAAGCCGTCGGCCTGAGCGTCGCGCTGTCGGTGCCGGGCGCGCTCGGCCCGACGATCGTGCGCATCGAGCACGGCGGCTATCCATTGCACGTGAACCTGCACGTCGGCTCGGTGATGTCGCTCGATACGACGGCCACCGGCCGCGTGTTCCGCACGTTCGGCGACACCGCGCAGCTCGACGCAATGGCGGCCAGCCAGGCCGGCGCGGGCGATTCGCTCGCGGGCGCCGAAGACGAGCAAAACGCACCCGACGCCGACGCGCGGCAAGCCGAGCGCGAAGCGATTCGCACGCGCGGTATCGAGCGCAGCATCGACCGGCCGAGCCCCGGCGTCAGCGCAATGTGCGTGCCCGTATTCGACGCGAATGGGCATCTGCAGCTTGCGTTGACGGTAATCGGTTCGAGCGGGTCGATCGATGTCGACTGGGACGGCCCGATTGCGACGGCCTTGCGCGAAGCCGCACGGCAGGCCACCGCGTCGCTCGGCGCGGAAAGCTCGAACCAGGCTGAACCGCCGCCCGCGCCGGCAGTTGGCGCGACTCGCGTGCCGCCGGCATTGGGCGACGACGCGAAGGCGCAGCGCGGGATCAATGCGCTCGACAGCACCGGCGAACTGCTGCTCGCGCTGGTGTCGGCCGGCCGCGCGCTGCCGCTGCGCGATCTCGCGGCAGCGGCCGGCATGCCGGCCGCGAAGGCATTTCCGCATCTGGTCAGCCTGCAGAAGATCGGCCTGCTGGGCCGCGACGACGCCGGCTGTTTCGACGGCGGCCCGCTCGCACAGGCGCTCGGCCTGATCGCGATGCAGCGCGTGTCGCCGACGCGCGACGCGGAAGCCGAGATCATCGCGCTGGCCGCCGCGACCGACATGAGTGTGGCCGCCGCGACGCTCGGCCCGCTGGGCCCGACCGTGATCCGTCTCGAAGAATCGGCGCGGCCGCAGCACGTGAGCCTGCAGGTCGGCACCGTGATGTCGCTCGTCAATACGGCGATCGGCCGGATCTTCGCGTCCGGCATGTCCGACGACGTGCTGGCCGACCTGCTCGCCAACGAGCCCGTGCGTCTCGCGGGCAGCCGCACCGCGCCGGACGACGCCGCATTTCGCGCGCGGCTCGCGGCGATCCGTGCGGACGAACTCGATTTCGCGTTCGACGCGCCGGTGCCGGGCATCGGCACGGTCGCCGCGCCCGTGTTCGATCACACCGGCAGCATCCGGCTGGTGATCGCGATCATCGGCTCGTCGCGCGGCTTCCCGCGCGGGCCGGACAGCGACCTCGCGCAGACGCTGCTCGCCGCGACGCGGCGACTGTCCTGGCGGTTCGGGTGGATCGGGCAGTAATCGCGCCCCTTTTCCCCGACACTCGAATCCCCTTTGCTCTCTT
This sequence comes from Burkholderia sp. BCC1999, assembly GCF_905339975.1. NCBI lineage: Bacteria > Pseudomonadati > Pseudomonadota > Betaproteobacteria > Burkholderiales > Burkholderiaceae > Burkholderia > Burkholderia sp. BCC1999. Next base: position 148,570 of record NZ_CAJPHP010000015.1, read on the forward strand.
CCCCTGAGGCCGTGCCGGCACGGCCTCGGCACGCCCGTGCGTCACGCAAAGGCAGCCGCTATTCATGTTGCTCAACAGCAACATAAGTGTCAGGAATTCTCATATAACGAAATCGCATTTCACAAGGCGGTGACGTTTCGCTATGATTAGGGTTATCCCTAACTCGCCACCTATACGGGGCTTCGTCATGCAAACGTCTAATGTCTCCAACCGTTCCACCGAATCCACTGGCTGGCTCGCACGTGTGAGCGAGCTGCTTGCAGAAGCGTGGGCGCTCCACCTCGAGAACTGCGAAGTCATCGCTGAAGCACACGCGCGCCTGCCGCGCTGAGCGGAACGATCGGCCGCCATCCAGCGGCAAACCCTCCGCCTGATCCGCTTGCCCGGATGCGCGCCGCCAGTGGCCGCCGCGCCGGGCATCGGAATGCGGTGGTGCTGACTGACGTGGAAATGTGCCGGGCGCGTTCCGGCTGATGAATGCGCTCACCGCGTCGGGAGCGTTTCAAGCTTGTTTTACGGCCGCGACAAGCGCCGATACCAGGCGAGAGCCAACGTCACCCCGCCCCCAACGGAAGATTCATCCGTTTTCCGTGTCCGCCTACCGTCACACCCGGCGAGCCTTCCCTGTCGGCCCTTTGGCGGCATTTACCGCACCCACGCGCAACCGCACGCGCCGTCGTTTCAACGACGGCCGCACGCCATCCTCGCCTGCCGTCACACCTGGATCGAAGGCACATCCTTCATGCAGCGCAGCGCGAACATCGAGCGGCTGTGACGAATGCTCGAAATCCGGTACAGCTTTTCGCGCAGGAAGCGTTCGTAGCCGGCCGTGCCATCCACCGCGACCTTGATCCAGTAGTCGTACTCGCCCGACACCAGATATGCCTCGAGCACTTCAGGCAGCGCCGCCAGTTCCGAGCCGAAACGCGCGAGCGCGTCGTCCTCGTGGCGATCGAGCGTGACTTCGAGGATCACGATGTCCGCGTAGCCGAGCATGCGCTGGTTGACCAGTGCGACGTAACCGTCGATGTAGCCGTCGAGCTCGAGTTGCCGTGTGCGGTTCCAGCATGCGGTGGTCGACATGCCGATCTGTTCGGCGAGTTCGGCGTTCGACAGGCGCGCATTTTTCTGCAATGCACCAAGGATCTTGCGGTCCTGATTGTCGAGCGTTTTCGGCGTGCGTTCGCGGGTAGCCATGATGAGAAGAATCTTCTACTGAAAATCGGCATTCTATCTGAACAGGATTCCGGTTTCAGGCCCGTTTTACCGGAAAACAGGAAGCCTTTTAACCGGGCCGCTTGATACATTTTCTCCATGCCTGCTGCCCGGCACGCTCCCCGCGACAACCCCTTCGCACCGGGACGCACGGCCGCAATCACAAGTTGCGGTGCCGGGCGGCAGACATGCGATTCCCCGCCGCCCGCACGCCTATCCGACCGCGTGCGGGGCCGGTGCCTGCGGCCCTGTACCTGCACTCCCGTCATGTCGTTCAAGCTTTATCTGTCGTTCCTCGCTGCCTCCGTCGTCCTGATCTACGCCCCCGGTCCCGTCAACCTGCTCACGATGAACCAGGCGCTGCGCGCCGGCTGGCGCCGTGCGCTGCCCTGCGTCTGGGGCGGCACGCTCGCCGTGCTGCTGCAACTCGCGCTGACCGCGCTATGCCTGAATTCACTGGTGCATCTCAACGAGCACGCGCTGACCGTACTGCGCTGGGCCGGTGCCGCGTATCTCGTGTGGCTCGGCGCCAAGCAATGGCTCAGCCGTGCGCCGGCGAACGCACCGGCTGCCGCAACCGATCCGGCCATCGCCCAGCAGGACAGCGACCGCGCGCTGTTCTGGCGCGGCGTCGCGACCTCCGGCCTGAATCCGAAAACACTGTTGTTCTTTCCGTCGTTCTTTCCGCAGTTCATCAGCCCGAATGCCGACTGGAGCCTGAACCTTCAATTCCTGCTGCTCGCGACGACGTTCGCGTTGCTGTTCGCGGGCGGCGTCGCGTCGATGGCGCTGTTCTCGCACCGGCTGAGCCGCGCGCTGCAGCGGCCGGCACGGATGCGCGCGATGAATCGCGTGACGGGCGGGCTGCTCGTCGGGATGGGCGCGATCATGGTCGGCTGGAACTGAAAGACCAGGGCTGCCGGCTTCGTCACGGCCGCCATCAGGCCCCGCGAAAAAGCAGCCGATCGCGGAATGCTTTAGGGTAGCGGCTGGTTCGTTGGACATGCCCGGCCCGCCGGGCGACTGAATGAAGCACGTCACTACCCGCCTGCGGCGCCTGTTCGCGCCAATCGGCCTGCACTGGTATCTCGCCCTCCTCCTCGCGCTCGATGCGCTCATGGTGCTGCGCCCAGTCGTCGAGCATGCCAGGCTCGGCCTGCATCACGCGTGGCTCGCCGATGCGCTGAATCTCGTCGACAACGCAGGGCTCGTCGTGCTGCCGCAAGTCGTCGTCGCGGCCGGCCTCGCGACGATGGCCATCGGCATCGTGCTGCGCGCCCGCGTCGCGTGGGTGCTGTCGATCGTGCTGCTGGTCGCGGCCGCCGCGATCAGCTTGCTCGGCGGCTATCAAAGCCACGCGGTGTTCGTCTACACGGCCGTGCTGGCGGTTGCGCTGCTGTATTACTGGCGGCACTTCGACCGCGCGAGCGTGGCCGCAAGCAGCCTGTTCGCGCTGCTGAGCATCGTGTCGCTGCTGATCTACGCGACCTTCGGCGTGCTGTACCTCGGCGACGAATTCACGCCCCCCGTCCACGACCTCGCCACCGCCGTCTATTTCTCGATCGTGTCGATGTCGACGGTCGGCTACGGCGACATCGTTCCGCACGCGCCGACCGCACGCCTGTTCACCGCCTCGGTGATCGTCCTCGGCATCACGGTGTTCGCGACGTCGATCAGCGCGGTCGTCGGCCCCGTGATCGGCGGCAATCTGAAACGGATCGTCAAGGGAGGCCTTTCGAACGTGATCCGCAAGCATCATTTCCTGATCGTCGGCGCGACGCCGGTGGCGCACGCGGTACACGACGGGCTGCGCAAGCGCGGCTACGCGGTGACCGTCATCGTGCCGGCCGGCGTCGAGCACAACTACGCGGCCGCGACCGACCTGATCGTCGGTGACGCGACCGACCACGCGGTGCTGGAAAGCGCCGGCACGGCGACCGCGCGAGCCGTGCTGGCGCTGCGCTCCGACGACGCCGAAAACGCCTTCATCATCCTCGCGATCCGCGAGATCGCGCCGGCGGTGCGCACGGTCGCGCTCGTGAACCAGCAGCGCAACCTCGAACGGCTGCGCCTGCTGAAACCCGACATGGTGTTCTCGCCGCAGCAACTCGCCGGCGAACTGCTCGCCAGCACGCTCAACGACGAACCAGTCGACAAGTCGGTGATCTCGCACCTGCTGTTCGGCACGGCCGACGCCACCTAGCGCCGCGAGCCGGTGACCGTATGACCCGGGCCGGCCGGCGTGCGGCCGGTACAATCGCGCGATGTCCGAATTGTTCACTTACGGCGGCCTGTTCGCCGTGTCGATGGTCGCCGCGACCCTGTTTCCGCTCCAGTCCGAAGCCGTGCTCGCGGGCCTGCTGCTCGCCGGGCGCGAACCCGTGTGGGCGCTGGTGCTCGTCGCGAGCATCGGCAACGTCGCCGGCTCGGCGATCAACTGGGCGCTCGGGCGCGGCATCGAGCACTTCCGCGAGCGCCGCTGGTTTCCGGTCAAGCCGTCCGCGCTCGCGCGCGCCGAGCGCTGGTACGGGCGCTATGGCCGCTGGTCGCTGCTGCTCAGTTGGGCGCCGGTGATCGGCGATCCGCTGACGATGATCGCCGGCGTGCTGCGCGAACCACTGCCGACCTTTCTCGTCATCGTGACGATCGCGAAGGTCGGCCGCTATCTGGCCGTCGCGTGGCTCGTGACGCACTGACGCCCGCGGTCCTCTCCCGCGCCCGCCGGCCGTCGATCGACGGCATTCCGCTAAAGATTTCGCCAAAGTTGACGTATCAAGCGGACGACTGGCGGTGACGCGCGCGGCACGCAGTCAGCGTGTTCCGGCTCGCACGCGACGCGTGACGGACGCAGGATGATCGGCCACGGCCGGGCGCGCCGCCTACTTCTTGTCGCCAGCCAGGTCGATCGCCTTGTCCGAGCCGACCGCATTGCGCAACTGGAACTTCTGGATCTTGCCGGTCGACGTCTTCGGCAACTCGCCGAAGCGCACGGCCTTCGGCACCTTGAAGCCCGCGAGCAGTTGCCGGCAGTGCGCGACGATCTCCTCCTCGGTGGCGCTCGCGCCTTCGCGCAGCTCGACGAACGCGCACGGCACTTCGCCCCATTTCGGGTCGGGCATCGCGACGACGGCCGCGACGGCGACGGCCGGATGGCGGTACAGCGCGTCCTCGACCTCGATGCTCGAGATGTTCTCGCCGCCCGAGATGATGATGTCCTTCTTGCGATCCTTGATCCGGATATAGCCGTCCGGCATCAGCACCGCGAGATCGCCGGTATGGAACCAGCCGCCGTGGAACGCCTCGTCGGTCGCCTTCGGGTTCTTCAGGTAGCCCTTCATGCAGATGTTGCCGCGGAACATGATCTCGCCGAGCGTCTCGCCGTCGGCCGGCACGGGCGCCATCGTATCGGGATCGAGCACCGTCGCGCCCGCTTCGAGGTGGTAACGCACGCCCTGGCGCGCATTGAGCCGCGCGCGCTCCTCGTCGGACAGTTCTTCCCAGTGAGACTGCTTCGCGCACACGGTCGCCGGGCCATACACCTCGGTCAGCCCATACACGTGCAGCAGGTCGAAGCCGATCTCCTTCATCTTCGCGATCACGGCCGGCGCGGGCGCCGCTCCCGCGACCATCGCGTGCACCGTGTGGTCGATCCCTTCACGGAATTCCGCCGGTGCATTCGCGATCGCGCTCTGCACGATCGGCGCGCCGCAGTAATGCGTGATGCGCTCGCGGCGGATCAGGTCGAACACGGTCTTCGCGTCGAACTTGCGCAGGCACACGTTCACGCCCGCGCGCGCCGCGACGGCCCACGGGAAGCACCAGCCGTTGCAGTGGAACATCGGCAGCGTCCACAGATACACCGCGTGCTTCGGCATGTCCCATTCGAGGAGGTTGCTGATCGCCGCGAGATACGCGCCGCGATGATGGTAGACGACGCCCTTCGGGTCGCCGGTCGTGCCGGACGTGTAGTTCAGCGCGATCGCATCCCATTCGTCGGCGGGCGGTGTCCACGCGTAGTCGGCGTCGCCGCCGGCCACGAACGCCTCGTAATCGGTCGCGCCCGCGAAACGGTCGGGATCGGCCGGCATCGCGTCGGCCACGCTGACGATCTTCAGGCCCGGCACCTCGAGCGCCGCGCGATGCGCGAACTCCGCGTATTCGGTGTCGACGATCAGCACCTTCGCCTCGCCGTGACGCAGCATGAACAGCACCGACGACACGTCGAGCCGCGTGTTGATCGTGTTCAGCACCGCGCCGGCCATCGGCACGCCGAAGTGCGCCTCGACCATCGCCGGGATGTTCGGCAGCATCGCCGCGACCGTGTCGCCGCGCCCGACGCCGGCCTGCACGAGCGCGCTCGCCAGCTGCTTTGCACGCGCGTAGGTCTCGCCCCACGTGCGCCGCACGTCGCCATGCACGATCGCAAGGCGCTCGCCGTAGACTTCGGCCGTCCGGACCAGGAAATCGATCGGGGTGAGCGGCACGTAATTGGCGTCGCGGCGGCCGAGTCCGGCCTCGAACATCTGCGTCATGATCCTGTCTCCCGTGTTCTGTCGACCGGCGTGCATGCACCCCGGATCGTTTTGATGTGGTTCAATTGCCGACAGCCTAACGGGCGCTATTGTGAGCCGTCTGTCATCGAAACGACAGAGTGCCTTTCGAGCGCTGCGCGTTATCCCTATCCTCGCAAACCCGCACCCATGCACGACCATTCCGTTGCGCCGCCCGACGCGGCCGCCCGCCCGGCCGACCAGCCTCCCGAACCGGGCCCGCTGCCCGCCCTGTCGACGCTGTTCGGCCAGTGCGCGTGGTTCCGCACGCTGGCGCCCGAACACCAGGCGCTCGTGCTCGCGCAGTCGCGCGTCGAGCAGTGCGAGGCCGGCGACGTGATCGCGCACCGGCTCGCGCCGTCCGAGTACTGGATCGGCGTGCACCAGGGGTTGCTGAAGCTCGCGATCTTCAACGTGTCGGGGCGCGGCTGCACGTTTTCCGGCGTGCCGTCGGGCGGCTGGTTCGGCGAAGGCAGCGTGATCAAGCGCGAGCTGCGCAAGTACGAAGTCGTCGCGATCCAGCGCTCGAGCGTGCTATTCGTGCCGGTCGACACTTTCCATGCGCTGCTCGATACCAGCCTGCCGTTCACACGCTTCGTGATCCATCAGTTGAACAACCGGATGGGCGAATTCATCGCGTCGATCCAGAACAGCCGGCTGCTCGACGTCGACGCGCGCGTCGCGCAGGCGCTCGCGCAGCTCTTCAACCCCGACCTGTATCCGGATACGGGCCCGTCGCTGTCGATCTCGCAGGAGGAACTGGGGATGCTCGTCGGCGTGTCGCGGCAGCGGATCAACCAGGCGCTGCAGCAACTCGAGAAGCTCGGCGCGTTGCGGCTCGCGTACAACCAGATCGAGGTCGTCGATCTGCATGCGCTCGCGCGCTTCGGGATGGAGCAGCTGTGAGCGCAGCGCGATCGACGCAATCGCAGCCATCGCGACGCAGGCATTCCGTCTGCGGAATCGACGGACGACCCGCGTGCCCCAAACTGACAGTTCCGCCAGTTTCGCGACAGTAACCCGTTCCACGTCGACGCCTATCATTCGGGTTCCCTTCACCGACGCCTGATCACCGCCTGTCCCGCTGCCTCCATGTGGATCGTCAATCTCGCGCTCAAGCGCCCCTACACGTTCATCGTCATGGCCATCATGATCGTGCTGGCCACGCCGCTTGCGCTGATGCGCACACCGGTCGACGTGCTGCCCGCGATCAACATCCCCGTCATCAGCGTGATCTGGAATTACAGCGGCTTCTCCGCGACGGAGATGACCAACCGGATCACCTCCGTCCATGAACGGATCCTGACGACGACCGTCAACAACATCCAGCACGTCGAATCGACGTCGCTGCCCGGCATCGCCGTCGTGAAGGTGTTCCTGCAACCGGGCGCGAACGTGCAGACGGCGATCGCGCAGACGGTCTCCTCCGCGCAGGCGATCGTGCGGCAGATGCCGCAGGGCGCGACACCGCCGCTCGTGATCACCTATTCAGCCTCGAGCATCCCGGTGATCCAGCTCGGGCTGTCGAGCAAGACGCTCAGCGAACAGTCGCTCGCCGACATCGCGCTCAACTTCCTGCGCCCGCAGCTGATCACGGTGCCGGGCGTGCAGATCCCGTTCCCGTACGGCGGCCGCACGCGTGTGGTCGCGATCGACCTCGATCCGCAAGCGCTGCTCGCGAAGGGCCTCACGCCGGCCGACATCGTCAACGCGGTCAACGCGCAGAACCTCGTGCTGCCGACCGGCACCGCGAAGATGGGCCAGACCGAATACCGGATCGACACCAACGCGTCGGCCGATACCGTCGCCGACATCAACAACCTGCCGGTCCAGACCGTCAACGGCGCGACGACCTACCTGCGCGAAGTGGCGGCGGTGCGCGACGGCTTCGCGCCGCAGACCAACGTCGTGCGGCAGAACGGCCAGCGCGGCGTGCTGATCTCGATCCTGAAAAGCGGCGACGCGTCGACGCTCAAGGTCGTGTCGGACCTGAAGTCGCTGCTGCCGAAGGTGATCCCGACGCTGCCCGAGGGGCTCACGATCACGCCGTTGTTCGACCAGTCGGTGTTCGTCAATGCGGCCGTCCAGGGCGTGATCCACGAGGCGCTGATCGCCGCCGTGCTGACCGCGATGATGATCCTGCTGTTCCTCGGCAACTGGCGCAGCACGCTGATCATCGCGATCTCGATTCCGCTGTCGATCTTCACGTCGCTGATCGCGCTGTCCGCGCTCGGCGAGACCATCAACATCATGACGCTCGGCGGGCTCGCGCTCGCGGTCGGGATCCTGGTCGACGACGCGACCGTCACGATCGAGAACATCGAGCGGCACCTGCATCTCGGCACCAACCTGCACGACGCGATCCTCGAAGGCGCGGGCGAAATCGCGGTGCCCGCGTTCGTCTCGACGCTGTGCATCTGTATCGTGTTCGTGCCGATGTTCTTCCTGACCGGCGTCGCGCGCTTCCTGTTCGTGCCGCTCGCGGAAGCCGTCGTGTTCGCGATGCTCGCGTCGTACGTGCTGTCGCGCACGCTGGTGCCGACGCTCGCGATGCTGCTGTTCCGCCCGCAGCAGGCCAGCACCGGCCCCGACCATTCGACGTCGCGCTTCGCGCGCATCCATCACGCGTTCAACCTCGCGTTCGAACGGCTGCGTGCGTGGTACATCGTGTTGCTGAGCATCCTGCTCGTGCGCCGCCGCTTCTACGCGATGTGCTTCCTCGGCTTCTGCGTGCTGTCGACGGGCCTGGTATTCGTGCTCGGCCGCGACTTCTTCCCGAACGCCGATTCCGGCAACATCCGGCTGCACATGCGCGCGCCCACCGGCTACCGGATCGAGGAAACCGCGCGCCTCGCCGACCAGGTCGAGCGCGTGATCCGCGAAACCGTGCCGCCCGACGAGCTCGGCGCGATCGTCGACAACCTCGGCCTGCCAGTGAGCGGCATCAACCTGTCGTACAGCAACGCCGGCACGATCGGCACGCTCGACGGCGAGTTGCTGATCGCGCTGAAGCCCGGCCACCGCGCGACCCAGCATTACGTGCAGACGCTGCGCACGCTGCTGCCCGAGCGCTTCCCGGGCGTCGAGTTCTTCTTCCAGCCGTCGGACATCATCACGCAGATCCTCAACTTCGGTCAGCCGGCCGCGATCGACGTGCAGGTGCTCGGCAACGATCTCGCGAGTAACATGACTATCGCGAGCAGCCTGATGAAAAAGTTCAGGCAAATCCCCGGCGCCGTCGACGTGCACGTGCTGCAACGCAACGACGAGCCGACCCTGCTGGCCGACATGGATCGTACGCGCATGCAGCAGCTCAACCTCTCCGCGCAGAACGTCGCGCAGAACATGCTGATCTCGCTGTCCGGCAGTTCGCAGACGACGCCGTCGTTCTGGATCAACCCGCGCACCGGCGTGCAGTACCCGCTGCAGATCCAGACCCCGCAATACAACATCGCGTCGGTCGACGACCTGCTCGGCACGCCGATCTCGGCGAGCGGCCGCACGGGCATGCCGCTGCAACTGCTCGGCAACCTCGTGCAGGTGCGCAGCACCGCGAACCCGGCCGTGATCACGCACTACAACATCCGCCCGGCGATCGACGTGTACGTGAGCGTCGAAGGCCGCGACCTCGGCTCGGTCGCCGGCGAGATCGACCGCATCGTGTCCGACGCGCGCGCCACGCTGCCGCGCGGCACCGACCTGACGGTGCGCGGCCAGGTCGAGACGATGCGCACGTCGTATATCGGCCTCGGCGCGGGTGTCGCGATGGCGATCGTGCTCGTCTACCTGCTGATCGTCGTCAATTTCCAGTCGTGGCTCGACCCGCTGATCATCATCAGCGCGATGCCGGCCGCGCTCGCCGGCATCGCGTGGATGCTGTTCATCACCGGCACGCACCTGAGCGTGCCCGCGCTGACGGGCGCGATCATGACGGTGGGTGTCGCGACCGCGAACAGCATTCTGGTCGTGTCGTTCGCGCGCCAGCGTCTCGCGGCCGGCGCGCCGCCGCTCACCGCCGCGCTGGAGGCCGGCGCGACGCGGATCCGGCCGGTGCTGATGACCGCGCTCGCGATGATCATCGGGATGGTGCCGATGGCGCTCGGTCTCGGCGAAGGCGCCGAGCAGAATGCGCCGCTCGGCCGCGCGGTGATCGGCGGGCTGCTGTTCGCGACCGTTTCGACGTTGCTGTTCGTGCCGCTCGTGTTCGGCGGCGTGCATGCGCGGCTGGCCCGCCGGCGCGCGCGCCAGGCTGGACACTGACTTTCGCCCCACTACCCGGTTGAATTGGTTGAATTCATGGAAGAGAAACATCACAGCTCCGTCGGCATCCAGGTGGACGAACACGGCATGCACCTGCCGACGCGCACGTCGGTATCGCGGCGCGGGCGCATCGTCCTGATCGTGATCGGCGTGCTGCTGGCCGCCGGCGCCGCGCGCACGATCGTCGTCAACGAGCTGAACAGCAACCGGCTCGATGCGGTCGCCGAGCAGAACACGCGCCAGTACGTGAACGTCGTGCATCCGGTCGACGCGGCCACCGGCGGCAAGCTGACGCTGCCCGGCACGCTGCGCGGCTTCGTCGAGGCGCCCATCTACGCGCGGGCGAGCGGCTATGTGCTGCGCTGGCAGGCCGACATCGGCGCGCACGTGAAGCAAGGGCAGACGCTCGCCGAACTCGATACACCCGAGCTGAACCAGGAACTCGCGCAGGCCACCGCGCAACGCCAGCAGGCGCAGGCCGCACTCGCGCTCGCGAAGACGTCGTTCGACCGCGCGCAGCAGCTGCGCCAGCGCGATGCCGTGTCGCAGCAGGAACTCGACGACCGGCAAGGCGCGTTCAACCAGGGCAGCGCGAACCTCGCCGCGGCCGATGCGAACATGCGCCGGCTCACCGAGCTGAAAGGTTTCCAGCGGATCGTCGCGCCGATCGACGGGATCGTCACGCAGCGCAACGTCGACGTCGGCGATCTCGTCAACTCGGGCAACGCGGGCCGCTCGCTGTTCACGGTCGTGCAGGCCGACCGGCTGCGCCTCTACGTGCAGGTGCCGCAGGCGTACGCGCAGCAGGTGAAGGTCGGCCAGCACGTGAGCGTCGCGCAGGCCGAACTGCCGGGCAAGACGTTCGACGGCACGATCACGCGCACGTCCGAGGCGATCGACGTCGCGACGCGCTCGCTGCAGATCGAGATCACGCTGCCGAACCCGGACGGCCGGCTGCTGCCCGGCGCCTACGTGCAGGCCACGCTGCCGATGACGCCGGTCGGCCGCCTGCAGGTCCCGGCCAATACGCTGCTGTTCCGCGGCGAAGGCCCGACGGTCGCGACCGTCGATGCGAACGGCCAGGTCCATCTGAAGCAGGTGACGGTCGTGCGCACGATCGGCCAGACGCTCGAAGTCGACGGCCCGCTCACGCCGGCCGACCGCCTCGTCGCGAACCCGAGCGACGCGCTTGCGAACGGCGACAAGGTCGTCGTGCAGGCACCGGCCGCGCAACCGGCATCGGCCGCCTCGGGAGCGAAGCCGTGACCGCGATGCGTATCCGCGTGGGGCCCGTCGCGCTCGCCGCCGTCGCGGCAGCCGCCCTCGCCGGCTGTGCCGTCGGCCCGGACTACCAGCGCCCGGCCGTCGACACGCCGGCCGCATGGCGGCTCGACCCGGCCGACGCGTACTGGCACCCGGCCGCGCCGGCCCGCGCGCCGCTCGATCCCGCGTGGTGGACCGCGTTCGGCGATCCGCAACTCGACGCACTGGAAACCGACGCGCTGCGCAACAACCAGAACCTGAAGGCCGTGGCCGCGCGCTACGACCAGGCGAAGGCGACGCTCGCGTCCGTCGCATCCGCGCAATATCCGGCTGTCGGCCTGAACGCGAGCGGCCAGCGTTTCAAGATCTCCGCCGACCGGCCGCAGACCAACTACGCGACGCAAAGCATGTCGACCGTGCAGAACGACGTCCAGGTCGGTGCGGCCGTCAGCTACGAGCTCGACCTGTTCGGCCGCGTGCGGCGCAGCGTCGAATCGGCACAGGCGACCACCGAGCAGGCGCGCGACGATTTCGCGAACGCCCGCCTCGTGCTGACGGCCGACCTTGCGTCGAGCTATTTCGCGCTGCGCGAGCTCGATACCGAAATCGATGTCGTCAAACGTTCGATCGACCTGCAGCAGAAGGCGCTCGACTACGTGAGCGCACGCCACGACCTCGGCGCGGTGTCGGGCCTCGACCTGCTGCAGCAGCGCTCGCAGCTCGACGCGACGCGCACGCAGGCGCAGCTGCTGGTCCAGCAGCGCGCGCAGGTCGAAACCGCGATCGCGACGCTGGTCGGCACGCCGGCCCCCGAATTCTCACTGCCGCCGCGCGTGGTGCCGATCAACGCGCCCGCGCTGCCGACCGGCATGCCGAGCGACCTGCTGCAGCGGCGCCCCGACGTCGCGTCGGCCGAGCGCGCGATGGCGGCCGCGAACGCGCAGATCGGCGTTGCGCGCGCCGCATATTTCCCGCGCATCACGCTGTCGCCGGACATCGGCTGGGATGCGACGCGCTTCGCGAGTCTGTTCAGCGTGCCGGCGCTGCTGTGGTCGGTCGGCGGGTCGCTCAGCCAGCCGCTGTTCGAGGGCGGCAAGCTGAAGGCCGGTGTCGATTTCGCACAGGCCGGCTACGTCGCCGCGCAGGCCAGCTACCGGCAGACGGTGCTCACCGCGTTCCAGGAGGTGCAAAATGCGGTCACGGGCCTGTCGGTCCTCGCCGACGCCGCGCAGCAGGCATCGGCGGCCGTCGACGACGCGCGCAAGCTCGTGTCGCTCGCGCAGGACCGCTACGCGGGCGGCCTGACGCCGTTCATCGACGTACTGACGGCCCAGCAGCAACTGTTGACGAGCGAGCGCCAGGCCGTGCAGATCCAGGGCCAGCGTGCGGCGCTCGTCGTGTTTCTCGCGAAGGCGCTCGGCGGCGGCTGGGACGGCGCCGCGACGAACGGCGCCGCGCCGTCCGACGTCGCAGCGGCCGGCCCGCAGCGCACCGCTGGCATCGGCCCTTAACCCGGTTACGCGGAATACGAACATGAAAGTGCTGATCGTCGAAGACGAACCGAAAGTCGTCGAATACCTGAAGAGCGGCCTGACCGAGGAAGGCTGGGTCGTCGACACCGCGCTCGACGGCGAGGACGGCGCGTGGAAGGCCGTCGAATTCGACTACGACGTGGTCGTGCTCGACGTGATGCTGCCGAAGCTCGACGGCTTCGGCGTGCTGCGTGCGTTGCGCGCGCAGAAGCAGACGCCCGTCATCATGCTGACCGCGCGCGACCGCGTCGACGATCGCGTGCGCGGGCTGCGCGGCGGCGCCGACGATTATCTGACCAAGCCCTTCTCGTTCCTCGAACTGATCGAACGGCTGCGCGCGCTGACGCGCCGCGCGCGCGTGCAGGAATCGACACTGATCTCGATCGGCGACCTGCGCGTCGACCTGATCGGCCGCCGTGCGACCCGCGACGGCACGCGGCTCGACCTGACCGCGCAGGAGTTCCAGCTGCTCGGCGTGCTCGCGCGGCGCAGCGGCGAAGTGCTGTCGAAGACGACGATCGCCGAACTCGTGTGGGACGTGAACTTCGACAGCAACGCGAACGTCGTCGAGACGGCGATCAAGCGGCTGCGCGCGAAACTCGACGGCCCGTTCGCGGACAAGCTGCTGCACACGATCCGCGGGATGGGCTACGTGCTCGAGGCGCGCGAGGACGGCGACACCGAGAGGACGGCATGAAACGCTCGATCGTCCTGCGGCTGTCGGCGATGTTCGGCATCGTGTCGCTGCTCGTGTTCACGCTGGTCGGCTGCGGGCTGTTCGTGATGATGGAGCGCCAGCTGTTCGCCGAGTTGCGCGCGACGATCGACACGCGGGCGAAGGTTGCCGAGATGATCGTGTCGCATGCCACCACGGCCGCACGCGGCCGCCTGATGCAGGAAAAGCTCGCCGATCTCGAGTCGCCCGACGGCTCGACGCACTACCAGGTCGTCAGCGACAACCCGGCGTTCCGCTTCGGCAGCCCCGTCAACGGCGTGCCGCTCGACCCGCCGTTCGGCGCGTTCCAGCGCTACGAGCTCAACGACAGCAGCTACGCGGTGATGACGAAGACCGTCTCGCTGGCCGGCGCCGGCGAACGGCCGCCACTGCAGCTGGTGGTCGCGACGTCGTGCGAGCGCACGCAGCGGATGCTGCGCCGCTTCGGCTGGACGCTCGCCGCGCTGATCGCGACGGCCACCGTCATCACGCTGCTGCTGAGCCGCGCGGTCGCGCGCTTCGGGCTCGCGCCGCTCGACCGGTTGTCGCAGGACGCGGCGAGCGTGAGCGCGACCAACCGCCGCCAGCGGTTGCAGACCGATGCGCTGCCGACCGAGCTGCGCGACCTCGCGACGTCGTTCAACGGCGCGCTCGAACGGATCCAGCAGACCTACGCGCGGCTCGAAGCGTTCAACGCGGACGTCGCGCACGAGCTGCGCACGCCGATCAGCATCCTGATCGGCCAGACCCAGGTCGCGCTGACGAGCCGCGACCAGTCGGTCGACCGGATGCGCCAGACGCTGCAGTCGAATCTCGAGGAATTCGAACGGCTGCGCGTGATCATCAACGACATGCTGTTCCTGTCGCGCAGCGATCGCGGCGAGCGCGCGACCGACCTGAAGGACGTGTCGCTTGCCGACGAGGTGCGGCGCATGCTCGATTTCCTCGAAATCCCGCTCGACGAGGCGCAGCTGCATGCCGCACTGCACGGCGACGCACGCGCGGCCGTCGATCCGTCGCTGTTCCGCCGCGCGATGACGAACCTGCTGATCAACGCGATCCAGCATTCGGCGCCCGGCGCGACGGTAAACGTGACGATCACGCGCCGCGACACACTCGTCGACATGGCCGTGTCGAACCCCGGCGAGCCGATCGATCCGGTGCAGCGCCCGCACGTGTTCGAACGCTTCTACCGGCTCGAGGAGGCGCGCGCGAACAGCAAGGAGAACCACGGGCTCGGGCTGTCGATCGTCAAGGCCGTGGCCGAGATGCACGGCGGCGGCGTGTTCGTCGCGTGTTCGGGCGGCGTCAACACGTTCGGCTTTTCGGTGTCGACGGAACCCTGCGCGGGCGGACCGCTGCGCGTGGCCGACGTAACCGGCCCGGCCGAGTCGCAGCCGGCCCACGCACCGCGCGCGCTGCACTGACGGCGGCCGCACGCCGCCGAGGGCAGTTTTCTTCAATACCGGCCGAAACGGCTCCCGTAGTCTCGATGCGACTTTCGACATTTCGCATGGAGACACCTGATGAGCATGCTGGTTTCGATGGCCGCGTTCGCGCTGGCCTCGTCGATCACCCCCGGTCCCGTCAATATCGTCGCGCTCAGCGCGGGCGCCCGTCATGGCCTCGGCGCGAGCCTGCGCTACGCGGCCGGCGCGACGCTCGGCTTCGTCGCGCTCTTTCTGCTGATCGGCCTCGGCCTGCACGCGGCGCTCGCGCGCTGGCCCGTGCTGACGACGGCCACGCAGTGGTCGGGGATCGCGTTCCTGCTGTATATGGCGCTGCGGCTCGCGCTCGACGACGGCCGGCTGTCGGCCGACCCGGACGTGGCCGGCCCGTCGGCGGCGGCCGGCGCGGCGATGCAGTGGCTCAATCCGAAGGCATGGCTCGCGTGCGTGGCCGCAATGGGCGCCTATGCGGCCGACGGCGACCGCACACAGGTCTGGCAATTCGCCGCGCTGTATCTGGTGATCTGCTTCGCGTCGATCGCGTGCTGGGCGTATGCGGGCGCGTCACTGCGGCATCGGCTCGCGAACGCGCGGCGCATGCGCATGTTCAACCGGCTGATGGCGCTGCTGCTGGCAGGCAGCGCGTTGTTCCTGCTCGACGTATAGCCACGCTGCCGGTCAGCGCATCGCGCTGCGGTACTGTCCGGGCGTCGCGGCCGCGATGCGCCGGAAAGCGCGCTGGAAATGGGCCTGGTCGGCAAAGCCGGCGTCGAGCGCGACTTCGGCGATCGGCCGGCCGCGGCGCAGCTCGGTGCGGCCGTACTGCACGCGACGATCGATCAGGAATGCATGCGGCGTCATCCCGTAGCGGGCGTTGAACGCACGGATCAGATACGACGGCGACAGGTCGGCCGCCGCGCAGATCGCATCGAGCGTCACGCCGTCGCGACAATGTGCGGCGATGTAGTCGGCCGCGCGCGCGAGCTTCGTATTGTCGTCGCCCGGCCGCGGGGCGGACGGTTCGCGATCGAGCGCGCCATGCAGTTGCGTGAAGAATTCGACCGCCGCGCTTTCCTTGCCCAGCGGATCGACCGATGGCGACACGAGCGTGCGATAGAACCCGCCAAATTGCGCGAACAGGTCGCCCCGCTCCGTCAACTTCGGCGAAAAGCCGTGAAAATCGCCGTTCGGATCGCGACCCAGCGAATGCTGCAGCCGCGCGAGCCACGGCACGTCGACATAGACCATCCGGTATGCCCACGCATCGGGGCCGTACGGATTGCATGCATGCACCTGTTCCGGATCGATGATCACGAGCACGCCGCGCCCGACGTGTGCGTTCGTCGCACCGTTCACGTAGGTGCTCGTGCCGCCGACGATCGCCCCCACCGAAAACGTATCGTGCGTGTGCTTCGCGTAGCAGATCTCTCGTCCGTCGTCGACTGTGCGCGCCTCGATGAACGGCAGCGCGGCGTCGCGCCAGAACGGCGATGGGTCGATGGATCGGTTGGCGGTACGGCTCACGCGGCGGGCTCCCGGTTCGGACGGCGAACGCTCACCGTACAAGACTGTGAGGCGGCGCGCAACCGGAGCCCGGCCTTCGGGACTCGCAACGGCAAAAATCGAAGTCGCTACCGTCAAACATGAATCGTGCCCACGAAAATTCTCGTGGGCACGATCCTGCCTCCGCCGACGCGTCGACACGCGTGGCGGAGAATTTCACGCGTACGGTGAAACGGCTCCTGCGTGCCCCCGTGCGTGACACGAGCCGATGGGGTCAGGCCGGAACGTAGATCTTCGGATCCCACCAGTAGTAGCCGAACAGCTCTTGCTTCTGCCCGCCGACCAGCTTGTAGAGCGCGAAGCAAACGCCGAAGAACTCGGTGCCGCTGTTCCTGACCGACGAGTCGAAGGTCGCGAACGTCAGCTGTTTCTGCTTCGCCGGCAGGCCATTTCGGCTGGACGATTCCGGATCGGGTTCCACCGCACCGTTGCGCACGACCGTGTTGCAGTTGAACTGGTTGAACACCATGTCACCCTTGTAGTGCTTGATGTCGTAGATGATCACGGCGTCATCGGAGTTGTCGTAGATCGACACGCCGGTGAACATGACGCGGTCGCGCGGGTAGGCGGTGATTTCCAGGTCGGCCGTACCCTGCCCCTTGATGCCGCGCGCGCCGGTGCAAATCATGAACTGGCCATTGTGAGCGATGCCCGTCGGATTGCCCTGAACCTGGCTCGGATTCGGGTAGGTTCTCTTGACCCATTCCGTGTCGATAACCACGAGAATGTTGATGTCCTGCGCGCTTGATGCAAGGGTGACTTCGGAAGCCATGGTTAACCTCCAATCATTCAGCGTTGGGAATTGAAATCCGACGACACGTCATTAGTGCGTCACGGTCAATATCGTCATTTTGAGCGGAACAATCAATTACACCCGATTACACGATGGCGATCACCGGAACCCACACGTAATAATCGAATTTTCGTTAGTACAAAAACCACGAAAATCAATTACAACCAATTACACCGATCGAAGCGCGCCCGTGTCCCGCCCACGAACGATAGTGAACCCGTAATCAATGGGCGGCACCATTACCACCGGCACGTCAATCTCAAGGTCTTGCACCGGCTTGCGCCGGGCGAACCTGAAATCCCGGCCTTTCCCGTTTGACCAGAAGCAGTTTCCGCCCCTAAAAAATCAAAATACGCCCTATTAAAATAGCTCCCCCATCAAAGCTGACAGGTACAAAGACGAATATAAATTGACGATACTAAAAGAGCGCATCGCCGATGCGTCATTCGTATCGAACGGGAAATTGACCCACCACGGAGGCATTCCAATGAAAGTCGACCCGGATAACATCAACCTGGAAAAAGCCGCTCAATTCATTCACATTCTTGCGGTTATCGACACGCATTACGTAAAGACAAATTATCCCAATCCAAGCAAGAACGCATCCAATCCGACGGCCATCTCCAGCAATGCCGCGTTCATGCTCAGCAGCCGCCTGCCCGGCGTGAGCAGTTCGGAAGGAACGGGCACGCTGGGCCTGAAGCTGCAGGTTCGCGACAGCGTGTCCCTGATGGGGACGTCGCTGTCCGACAACTCGGGCGACTCGGCAGTGATTTACAACGTGCGGCACTTCTCGGGTGATCGGGTCTTCAGCCAGTTTGCCGTGCAGAACATCGTACAGGCCGACGCACCGAGTGCCGCAGAGACGCCCGATGTCGTTGCGATCTCGGCGCAATCCCAGGCGTTTCAAAGCCTCAACGCCGTAGCAAACGCTTCCGGATCCGAGAACCTCGGCGCGTGCTTTGCGCTTTATACGCGGGATCAAAACAAGAAGACGTTGTTCGGCTACTTCTTCTGGACCTGGCAAGCCACGGCCAGTTGAAGCATGCGCCCCGGCCACTCGCTCCGAAGCCGGACGGAAGCGATTCGAGCCAGCAGCCAGCAGGTCTTGCGCGGCGCCTGACAGGGCGCCGCCCCCTTTCCGCGACAAAGCCCGAATGGAGGCACCACGTATGACAGCCGATCCTGGAAGCATCAGTCTCGACCCGAGCGCGCAGCAGATCGACATCCTGGCCGTAATCGACACGGAATACGTCAAGAGGAGGTACCCGAATCCGAGCAAGCAGCCCGAGAGACCGACCGCCGTCGATCATCGCGCCGTCAACCTGCTTTACACCGGGGCACGAGGTGAGGCGCTCGGAAATGGCGCCGCTGAATCACGTCTGACGCTGGTCCCGGGCGACACCGTTTCACTCAGGGCGGTATCCCTGTACGGGAACTCGGACGAGGCCGTGCTCGTTTATCAGGTTTCGCACCTTTTCGGCCAGCAGGTTTTCAACCCGTTTACGCAGGAGTTCCTTGAAGTCAAGGCCGTGCAACTGAACCCTGAAACGTCCGACGGCCTGCCGCCGGTGACGAAGTTGCAAACTTTCGTCAGCATTGGCGCCAAGGCGAGAACGAGCGGGATAGAAACGCTTGGCGCCTGCTTCGGACTCTATACGCTGGAAAGAAGCACGCAGGAGCTGCTGGGATACTACTGGTGGGACTGGTTCGTCATGTGCTCCTGATATTTGCCTGCCATTGCCGCGCTTCGCAAAGGCTGCGAGCAAGGGTCGCGAGACAGGCAGGCGGCAGGCGCGAAATCCGCCAGCGTCGCCTGTGGCGCCGATCCATTCGGACCGGATGCACGCACGCTCCCATCGCAGCCTGCGAACGCATCGTCGGGTTGGTTCCCTGCGGGCGAAGCAGACGCGCGAGATCCCGACCTCGTGCTCAGTCCACCTGAGCCGACCGGGATCTCGCGCGTGTGCGACTCACGAACTGCCTGCGCTTCACGTCCGCATCCGGAACGTGTACGTCACAACGCCGCCGCCCCACGCGCGGAATGGCCTGTTGATCGAAATTCTCCTAAGCTTTGAATTCCGTCCGCCGCGGCACGCGCGGCGGCTTCCATTCACTCCTCCCCCGTCACGCTCATGCACATCGATCTGAAAGGCAAGACCGCGGTCGTCACCGCCTCCACCGCCGGCATCGGGCTCGCGATCGCCGAAGGGCTCGCGCGCGCCGGTGCGCGCGTCGTCGTCAACGGCCGCAGCGACACGTCGGTGCAGTCGGCGCTCGCGCAATTGCGCGCGGCCGTGCCCGGCGCGAGCTTCGACGGCGTCGCCGCCGACCTGTCCGACGCGGCCGGCGTCGCGCGCATCACGCAGCACACGCCGGAGGCCGACATCCTCGTCAACAATGCGGGCATCTACGGGCTGAAGGCGTTCTTCGAGATCGACGACGCCGAGTGGGAACATTACTTCCAGATGAACGTGATGTCCGGCGTGCGGCTCGCGCGGCATTACCTGAAGGGGATGATCGAACGCAATGCCGGGCGCATCGTGTTCATTTCGTCGGAATCGGGCCTGAACATCCCGGTCGACATGATTCATTACGGGTTCACGAAAACCGCGCAGCTGTCGATCGCGCGCGGCCTCGCCAAGCTCGCGGCCGGCACCCAGGTGACCGTCAACTCGGTGCTGCCGGGGCCGACGATGTCGGAAGGCGTGCGGGCGATGCTGAAGGCGCAGGCCGACGAAACGGGCCGCAGCATCGACGACGTCGCGGTGGATTTCGTCCGCACGCAGCGTGCGACGTCGATTATCCAGCGGCCGGCGTTGCCCGAGGAAATCGCGAACCTGGTCGTGTACGTGTGCTCGCCGCTGGCGTCGGCGACCACGGGCGCCGCGCTACGCGCGGACGGCGGCGTGCTCGACACGATCGCGTAACGCCCCCGGGCACCGGCTGGCGCGGCCCATGCGGCTGCGCTAGCGCGAAGCGGCCTTGCCCGGCTGGAGCGTGCCCTTGCGGTCGGCGTCCATGCAGGAATCGAAGCCGTATTGCGTGACGACGCCGGCCCTGTCGAACACGACGAAATACTCGCGGTGGTCGTTGCCGTGCTCGATGAAGTAGTTGTAGCAGACGCCGCTGCCGTTGCGGACCATCCACACGCTGCGCGGGTTGCCGCCGGCGCGGACGACGTCGGCGCGCGTTGCGCCATGCCGCGATGCGGCCCGCGCGAGCGGCGTGCGTGAATACGAGAACGGCAGCCACGAGTCGAACCACGCGCAGCCGTGCAACATCAGGCAGCTCGCGGCCAGGGACAGCGTCGCGGCGGGTCGGGACATCGAAATCAATCGCATGCTTGGGGAAATCTGCTGCGCCGTGCCGGCGTGATCGAAAGCCCCATGCTACTAGACCTTTGGGTCCGGATCGAAAAGAAATGTAGAGATCTTTATACGAATCCCTGCATCGCATGCCCGCGCGCAAGCCGGATCGTTGCGGCCGGCGCATGCTTGTACGCGCATCGATGCCGCTGCGCCGCACCCTCGAACCGGCGCAACCGCGCGCGTCGTCACGCGATCCACTCGGCCCACAGCATCGTCAGCACCGTCATCAGCGCGGGACCGACGAACAGCCCGATCAGGCCGAACGTCTCGGCGCCGCCGAGGATGCCGAACAGCACGAGCAGGAACGGCAGCCGCGCCGAGCTGCCGATCAGCACCGGCCGCACGAAATGCTCGGCGACGAACACGACGATGAACCCGAGCACGGCCACCACCACGGCCCACATCGTCGCGCCCTGCACGAACAGCCACAGCGCCGCGCCGCAGAACACGATCGGCGCGCAGAACGGCAGCATCGCGGCGATCGCCGTGACGAGGCCGAGCAGCGCCGCATGCGGAACGCCGGCCAACGCATATGCGATGCCGAGCAGCGCGCCCTCGCCGAGCCCGACGACGACGAGCCCCGTCACCGTGCCGTACACGGCCTTGACCATCCGGTCGATCAGTTCCGCGCCGTTGTGCCCGAACGCGCGCCGCGCACCCTGCAACAACGCGCCCGACAGCTTGTGGCCTGCGCGCAGGATCACGAACAGCGTGACGAGCATGAAGCCGAATTCGAGCAGCACATGCGCGAGTTTCGTGCCGAACTGCCGCCCGAACGCGAGGAATTTCTCGCCGTTCACGCCGTGCATCGCGCTGGACGCATGCAGCGGATGACCGAGATTGGCCTGCCACCATGCGGTGATCTGCGTCGATCCGTAAGGCAGCCGGCTGACGACGTCTGGCAACGGAATGCCGTTGTCCTGAACCGTCCTCAGCCACTCGCGCAGGTCGTGCGCCTGCCCGATCGCCTGGGTCGCCGCGACGGCGATCGGCAGCACGACGAGCAGCGAGATCCCGGCCGTGATGACGGTCGCGATGAGCGTCGGACGGTCACGGAACAGCCGATGCGATTCGAAGCATTTGAGCAGTGGCCACATCGCGATGGCGATCACGCAGGCCCATGCGATGGCGGGAATGAAGTCGCGGATCACCCACAGCGCGAGCACCAGCAGCGCCGCATACAGCACGATGCGGGCAATCTGCTGCGCGCGCGGCCGTGCGGCGGAATCGTGAGACGACGGGACATGTGCGCCCATGGCACCTCTGTCGAAATGAAAAAAATGGCGGTTCGCGCAGGCAACCGGCCTGCACGAACCGCCATTCTATCCATCGGCGCCGGATCGGCGGCGCGCATCATGCGCGTGCCGTGCCGGCGCGCCGTGTCGCCACGGCCGCTCAGGCCACCTTGTCGGCGATCCGGTAACGCTCGAGCCAGTGCGCGTACGGCGCGGGCAGCGTCCACGACGGACGCTCGACGCCGAGCTGCTTGGCCGCGTAATACGGCCAGTGCGGATCGGCCAGATGCGCGCGGCCGACCATCACGAGATCGAGCTGCTCTTCGGCCACCACGCGGTTCGCCAGTTGCGGCGTGTCGATCCCCCATGCGGACGACACCGGCAGCCCGGCCTCGCGGCGCACGCGCTCGGCGATCGGCGCGAGGAACGCCGGGCCCCACGGAATCTGCGCGGTGGGCGTCGAGAAGCCGACCGACACGCTCAGCATGTCGAGCCCTTCCTGCTTCATCCGCTGCGTAAGCGCGATCGACTCGGCGAGCGTCTCTTCGTCGCGGCCGTCGTATTCGATCACGCCGAGACGCGCGGTCAGCGGCAGGTGCTCGGGCCAGACCTTGCGGACGGCCGCGAGCGTATCGACGAGGAAGCGGCCGCGATTCTCGGCCGAGCCGCCGTACTCGTCGGTGCGGTGGTTCGAATGCACCGAGAAGAAGCTCTGGCCGAGGTAGCCGTGCGCGAAGTGCAGTTCGAGCCATTCGAAGCCGAGGTCGCGTGCGCGCTTCGCCGACGCGACGAAATCGGCCTGCACGCGGGCGATGTCGTCGTGCGTCATTTCATGCGGCACCTTCGGCAGGTGCGCGCCGAACGGCACGGCCGACGGTGCGATGGTCTGCCAGCCGTGCGGATCGCCGGCGGCGATATGGTCGTCGCCTTCCCATGGGCGGTTCGCGCTCGCCTTGCGGCCTGCATGCGCGATCTGGATGCCGGGCACCGCGCCGGCCGCCTTGATCGCCGCGACCGACGGCGCGAACGCTTCGGCCTGCGCATCGTTCCACAACCCGGCGCAGCCCGGCGTGATGCGCCCTTCCGGCGACACGGCCGTCGCCTCCGCGATCACGAGGCCCGCACCGCCGCGCGCGATGCCGGCCAGATGCACGTGATGCCAGTCGTTGACGACGCCGTCTTCGGCGACGTACTGGCACATCGGCGGCACCGCGATGCGGTTGCGCAGCGTGACATCCTTGAGTTTGAACGGTTCGAACAGGGCAGACATCCACGACTCCTTTGCTTGGTTCTGCAAAACGACTGGGGACTCGCCGCGCGATGCGCACGGCGGAACGATCGGGACCGTCGCCGGTCATGCCCGGCGACGGAGCGGGAGCGGCGCCGGCCCGGCCGGCGCCATGCCATTACTGGCGGCCGAGCTTCGCGAGCAAGGCCTCGGCAGCCGGCTCCGACGACGCGGGGTTCTGCCCCGTGATCAGCAGCCCGTCGGTGACGACATGCGGCGCCCAGTCGGCGCTGCGCTCGAATTCCGCGCCGTTGGTCTTCAACATGTCCTCGACGAGGAACGGCACGACTTCCGTCAGTTCGACGGCCGCTTCCTCGCTGTTGGTGAAGCCTGTCGCGCGCTTGCCTCGCACGACCGATTCGCCGGTCTGCGGGTTCTTCACGTGGCGCAGCACACCCGGCGCGTGGCAGACGGTCGCGACCGGCTTGCCCGCGGCGAGCGCACGCTCGATCAGGCCGATCGAATGCAGATCCTCGGCGAGATCCCACAGCGGGCCGTGGCCACCCGGGTAGAACACGGCGTCGTAGTCGTCCACCGATACGTCGGCCAGCTTGCGCGTCGACGCGAGTTCGGCCTTGGCCGCCGTGTCCGCCTCGAAGCGGCGCGTCGCATCGGTCTGCGCGGCCGGATCGCTGCTTTTCGGGTCGAGCGGCGGCTGGCCGCCCTTCGGCGATGCGAGCGTCAGCTCGACGCCCGCATCCTTGAACGTGTAGTACGGCGCGGCCAGTTCCTCGAGCCAGAAGCCGGTTTTCTTGCCGGTGTCGCCGAGCGTGTCGTGCGAGGTCAGGACAACCAGAATCTTCATGATCGGACACTCCTTCAAAAATGGACGGGGGACCGGGGCCGCGCAACCGGGGTAAGCCGGCGCGGCACGCCTGTCGGTTAGTCAGCGCTGGCGCGTCAAGGTGCGATTCATTACGTCGAATGCCGCGCGCACCTATTAGACCAGTCGTCTAGAAACGGGCCAAATAAAACGACGGCGTCTCGCTGCCCGAACAGCATCGCAGCGAGAAATGGCATTTTCGCGTCTTGGTTGTCCGGGCCCGAATACGTCGTCGCATTCATGAGGACGGATGATAGCGCCGGATTAGACCGGTCGTCTAGAGAATGGGCATTCGTCCCTGCCGACGTCATGGCCTTTTCGTCGCCGCGACGCGGGACGCGGCCCGGCAACGTCCGTGGCCGATCGCGCCCCGCACCGCTCCCGCGCCGGCTAGCCTCGCAGCGGGCCGTCCCGCGGACGACGGGGACCGTCCGCCCGGCGTCGCGTCGCCCGGTAACGGTCCCCGCCAGTGCCACGGCTCAGAGCAAGCCCATCCCGCCCGACGCGATGATTTCCGCGCCGACGATGAACGCCGATTCCGCCGCGCTCAGGTGCAGCACCGTCGACGCGATTTCTTCCGGCGTACCGAAGCGGCCGACCGGAACGAGGCCCTTGATCTTGCCGGCCGTCTCGTCGAGCGTCGCGGCATCGAGCCCGAGCTTGCCGTAGAGCGGCGTCTGCACTGGCCCCGGGCTTACGACGTTCACGCGCACGCCGTGCGGCAGCAGTTCCGTCGACAGCGTCTTCGCGAACGAATTGACGGCCGCCTTGCTCGCCGCGTACACCGACGAGCCGGGCATCCCGATGTGCGCGTTGATCGAGCCGTTGATCACGATCGACGCACCGCGGTTCAGCAGCGGCACCAGCGACTGGATCTGGAAATACGCGCCTTTCACGTTGGTGTTGAACACGAGGTCCCACATGGCCTCGTCGCTGTCGGCGAACGGCGCGAGCTTCGCGACGCCCGCGTTGATGAACACGGCGTCGAGCCTTGCGCCGGCCGTCGCGATCGCATCCGCCAGCGCGCGCGCTGACGCGACGCTGCCGGCCTCGTTGCGGATCGCCAGCGCGCCTTCGCCGAGCGATTGCCGGGCAGCTTCCAGCGTCTCGACGTCGCGCCCGGTGATGATGACCCGCGCGCCTTCGGCCGCGAATGCCCTGGCGGCCGCCAGGCCGATGCCGCTGTTGCCGCCCGTGACGAGGACCGTTTTTCCTTCGAAGCGTTGCATGATGTTCTCCTGTGAACCGGTGAGTTGACCGTGAACACAGGATGCGCGCGGCGCTCGGCCTTGCCGTACGACGGGCGTGACGAACACGTTCGAAAACATCGAACATGTTCGGACGGCCGCTTTCAGCCGGTCACGTCGATCCCGTCGAGCAGTCGCTGCGCGAGGCGCGGCTCGCGCAGTTGTTCCAGCCACCATTGCAGCGCGCGGCCGTCGCGGTCGCCATGCCACGCGACGTAAAGCAGGTTCGGCTCGCGCGGATCGGCCGTCTGTTTCTCGACCAGTTCGCCGCGCGCCAGCAGCGAAGTCACGCGCCGGCGCGGCACCCAGCCGACGCCGAGCGCGTCGCGCTGCGCGAGGATCTTCGCGCGCATCGACGGCACCGCGAGCACGGCCTGCCCGCCGAGCAGCCCATACGCACGGCCGGCCGCGCGCCGGGACGAATCGGCGACGACGACCGCGCGATGCGCGCCGATCGCGTCGCGCGTCAGCACACCGTTCGCGGATGCCAGCGGATGACGCGGCGACACCGCGAACACCCACTCCATCGCGCCAAGCTCGAACCATTTGAAGCCAGGGATCGCCGGCGGCTCGTTGGTCGCGCCGACCACCAGGTCCGCGCGGCCGTCGCGCAACGCTTCCCAGGTGCCGCCGAGCACTTCGTGCGTGAAGCGCAACGACACACCCGAATCGAGCGCGTCGAACGCGCGGACGATCGGCAGCAGCGTGTCGAACTCCAGCACCTCGTCGCTGACGATCGACAGCCGGTCCTCCCAGCCGCTCGCGACCTGCCGCACGCGCTGCGTGAGCCGCGCCACGTCCAGCGCCAGCCGTGCCGCCTCGTCGGTCAGCAACTGTCCGGCCGGCGTGAGCTGCAGCCGGTAGCCACGCCGGTCGAACAGCAGTGCGTCGAACCGCGTTTCGAGCTGGCGCGCCGCGTGCGACACCGTCGAAGGCGCCTTGCCGAGCCGCGCGGCCGCACGCGACAGGCTGCCGGTGGCACGGATCGCGTCGAGCAACGCCAGTTCGTCTTCGGACAGCATGAGGTCGCTCCGGTATGTGGTTGTCGTGGATCGTAAGGCAGCGGCGGGCTGCGGTCCAATCGGGCGACGAAGGCGACGCTCACGCCGGCAACCCACCGATCGGCCCGTCGACTTCCGGTATCCTGATCGGCATCAGATCATCAAGACCGAGGTAACCACTACGATGGACATCGCGATCCGCATCGAAGGCCGTCACGACCTGACCGGGCAGATCTTCCGGCAGCTGCGCACCGCGATCGTCGACGGGCGTCTCGAAGGCGGCGCGCGGCTGCCGTCGACGCGCGATCTCGCGAAACAGCTCGGCGTGTCGCGCAAAACGACGCTCGACGCGTTCGAGCGCCTCGTCGCCGAGGGTTATCTGAATACGCGCGCGGGCGACGGCACGTTCGTCGCCGACGGCCTCGCGCGCGTGCCGCACGCCGCGGCGATGTCGGCGCCGTCGATCGTCGACGGCACGCCGCGCATCGACGCAGTCGACGCACGCGCGCTGTGGAACGACCTGCCCGATGCGCTCGCGATGCCCACGCCGCAGGATTCGCCGGGCTTCGACTTCCGCGGCGGCGTGACCGACAAGACGCTGTTCCCGTTCGACGCGTGGCGGCGCTGCTTGCACCACGCGCTGCGCCAGCAGGCGCGCGGCCCCGGCCAGTACCACGACCCGGCCGGCGACGCGCAGCTGCGCGGCGCGATCGCGCGCTACGTCGCGTTCAGCCGCGCGGTCGCGTGCAGCTGGGACGACGTGCTCGTCACGCAAGGCGCTCAACAGGCGCTCGACCTGCTCGCACGCGTCGTCGTGCGGCCGGGCGATGTCGTCGCGGTCGAGGATCCCGGCTATCCGCCCGCGCGCGCCGCGTTCGCGTCGCTCGGCGCGACGGTGATCGGCGTGCCGGTCGATGCGCACGGGCTCGTCACCGAACGGCTGCCCGACGAAGCCCGGCTCGTCTACGTGACACCGTCGCACCAGTTCCCGCTCGGGATGCCGATGACGCTGGACCGGCGCGTCGCGCTGCTCGAATGGGCGCAGCGCCGCCGCGCGGTGATCATCGAGGACGACTACGACGGCGAGTTCCGCTTCGAAGGCCGGCCGGTCGAATCGCTGAAGAGCCTCGACCGCACGGGCCTCGTCGCGTACGTCGGCACGTTCTCGAAGACGATCTTTCCCGAACTGCGGATCGGCTACGCGATTCCGCCGCGCGCGCTGCGCGGCGCGCTGGCCAAGGCCAAGCAGATCGTCGACTGGCACACCTGCACGCTGACGCAGGCGGCGCTCGCACGCTTCATGCTCGAAGGCGATTTCGCGCGGCACCTGAAGCGCGTGCAGAAGCACTACGACGCGCGCCGCAAGATGCTGATCGCGCACCTGCGCGGCGAACTCGCGCCGTGGTTCGACGCGATCGTGCCGACGGCCGGCATCCACCTCGCCGCGCACCTGAAACCGGGGATCGACGAAGCGGCGCTGGTCCGCGCCGCGCGTGCGCAGGACATCGGCCTGTACGGAATCTCGGCGTTCCATGTCGGCGTGCCGGTCCGCGCGGGGCTGCTGTTCGGCTATGGCGGGATCGACGCGCTGCGCATCGACACGGCGCTCGCGAAACTGGCCGGGCTGCTCGGTTCAGGCATCGCCGGTGGATCGCCACTGGTCACCTGAATTTCCATGGAATTGGTTATTCAAGCAGGCCAGTCCAGGTCTTAAAGTGGGTCCTGTCGCGCCACCCGGGCGCTACCCAACCGAACAAGGACCTGCCATGCAACCGCGCCTGAACTTCTATACCGCCAGCCCGAACGCCATCAAGGTGATGCGCAACGCCGAGGACTTCATCGCGAAAAGCTCGATCGAGAAGCCGCTCGCCGAACTCGTCCGCCTGCGCGCGTCGCAGATCAACGGCTGCGCGTTCTGCGTCGACATGCACACGACCGACGCACGCAAGGGCGGCGAAACCGACCGCCGTCTCGCGACCGTCGTCACGTGGCGCGAAACGCCGTTCTTCACCGAGCGCGAACGCGCGGCGCTCGAATGGACCGAGGCGCTGACGCTGGTGGCCGGCAACCACGTGCCCGACGCCGTCTGGGAAGCCGTGAAGCCGCACTTCACCGACGAAGAGCTGTTCGACCTGTCGATGCTGATCGCGACGATCAACACATGGAACCGCTTCGCGATCGCGTTCCGCAAGATGCCCGAGTAAGGAGGCGACGATGATCCGCTCCCCGCTCCATCGCGCCGTTCTGTGCGCGGCGCTCATGCTCGGCGCCGCCCTGCCGGCCGCGGCCCGCGCGCACGATGCCGGCGACAACGTGCACGCGATCATGCAGCAGGCCGTGCCCGAAGCGCCCGGCAAGCTCGTCGTGATCGCGACCGTCAACTATGCGCCCGGCCAGGCGTCCGAAGCGCACAATCACCTCGGCTCGGTGTTTGCCGTCGTGTCGAAAGGCGAAGTGCTGTCGCAGGTGAACGGCGGCCCGCTGCACCGCTACCGCGCCGGCGAAGGCTGGTACGAGGCGCCCGGTTCGCGCCACCAGGTGTCGCGCAACGCGAGCGCGACCGAGCCCGCGCAGCTCGTCGTATTCGGGCTGACCGGCGAACACGTGCCGCTCACGTCGCCGATCGATCAGTGACGACGTTTCGGGGGTGGGGGGGCCCGCCGGGGCCCCCCCCCCCCCCCCCCCCCCCCCCCCCCCCGGGGGGGGGGGGGGCGCCCCCCCCCCCCCCCCCC